>JAPPFK010000194.1 GCA_028823885.1 Rhodospirillales bacterium
ATCTCGCCCGCGGGCGCTCCACCTTCATGGTCGAGATGGTGGAGACCGCCGCCATTCTGGCCCAATCCACCGGCCGTTCCCTGGTGATCCTCGACGAGATCGGGCGCGGCACCGCGACGTTCGACGGGCTCTCCATCGCCTGGGCGGTGGTCGAGCATCTCCACGAGGTGAACGGCTGCCGGACCCTGTTCGCCACCCACTATCACGAGCTCACCAACCTGTCCGCCCGGCTGGACGCGCTCACCTGCCACGCCATGCGGGTCAAGGAGTGGAAGGGCGACGTGGTGTTCCTCCACGAAGTGACGCCGGGGGCCGCCGACCGGTCCTACGGCATCCATGTGGGCCGCTTGGCCGGCCTGCCCGGCGCGGTGGTGGGCCGGGCCGAGGAGGTGCTGAAGGCGCTGGAGGAGGAAAAGCAGACCGGGGCGGTCACCAGGCTCGCCGACGACCTGCCCCTGTTTTCGGCGGCCGCGGCGGACAACGAGCCGGACGAGCCCTCCGAACTGGAACAGGCGCTGGCCGCCATCGCCCCCGACGAACTCAGCCCCAAGGAAGCGCTGGAGCTGATCTACCGGCTGAAGGAACTGTTGAAAGGATGAGTGGACCGGTGGGTCCGGGACCGGTTCCGCGTGCCAAATGGGGCCCCGACGGTATAAAGTGACGGTATTGTGAGCACGGGAACGAGGATGATTGCCGGCCGATGAACGAGATTGCCCGCCGCCGGGATTTGATCGACCGCCGCGCCCTGTTGGCGCGGATGGACGAGGCCGTGGGCGATGACGGCTACTCGGCGGCCGTCCGGGCCGAGGTGCTGGAAATCCTGAAACAGGCGCTAGCCGACGGGTACGGCGAGGTGGAGCGGCGCTTCGAGGCCGACGGACGGGGCGAGGCGGCGGTCCGCGCCAATGCCTACGTCATCGATCAGTTGGTCCGGGTGATTTTCGACTTCGCCACCGCCCACGCCTATCCGGTCGCCACCCGGACCACCGGCGAGGAGATTTCCATCGCCGCCGTCGGCGGCTACGGGCGGGGCCAGCTGGCGCCCTGCTCCGACGTCGATTTGCTGTTCCTGCTGCCCTACAAGCAGACCCCCCGCGTGGAGCAGGTGGTCGAGTACATGCTCTACCTGCTGTGGGACCTGGGGCTCAAGGTGGGCCACGCGACCCGCTCGGTGGACGAGTGCATCCGGCTCGCCAAGGACGACGTCACCATCCGCACCAGCCTGCTGGATGCCCGCTGGCTGTGGGGCAACCAGAAACTGTTCTTCGAGTTCGAAACGCGCTTCCAGAACGAGTTGGTGAGCGGCACCGGGCCCGCCTTCGTCGAGGCCAAGCTGGCCGAACGGGACGGGCGCCACGAGCGCATGGGCGATTCCCGCTATGTGGTCGAGCCCAACATCAAGGAGGGCAAGGGGGGCCTGCGCGATCTTCAGACCCTCTACTGGATCGCCAAATACCTCTATCAGGCCAACGAGGTGCCGGACCTGGTCGAGGCCGGCGTCTTCACGCCCCAGGACGGCGAGCGGTTCGTCAGCGCCGACAATTTCCTTTGGACGGTGCGCTGCCACATTCACTACAAGACCGGGCGCGCCGAGGAGCGCCTGACCTTCGACGTCCAGAGCGCCATCGCCGAACGCATGGGCTACGCCGACACGGACGGCGCGCTCGGCGTCGAGCAGTTCATGAAGGCCTACTTCCTGGTCTCCAAGGACGTGGGCGATCTCACCCGGGTGCTGTGCGCGGTGCTCGAGGACCAGCACAAGAAACGCCGGTTCTTCAAACTGCCCGGCCTGCCCCGGCGGCGGCCGAACGTGGAGGGCTTCGGCGTCGACGGCGGCCGCCTCGCCGTCACCGACGAAGACGCCTTCAGGAAAGACCCGGTCAAATTGCTGCGGCTGTTCCACGAAGCGCACATGCACGACCTGGACATCCACCCCAACACCCTGCGCCTGGTCGCTGGCCAGCTCGATCTGGTGGACGACGGTCTCCGCAGCGATCCCGAAGCCAACCGGCTGTTCCTGGAAATCCTGTGCTCCAGGAAGAACCCCGAGGACGGGCTCCGGCAGCTCAACGAAAGCGGCGTGTTCGGTGAATTCGTTCCCGATTTCGGCCGGGTCGTCGCCCAGATGCAGTACGACATGTACCACACCTATACGGTGGACGAGCACACCATCCGGGCGATGGGCATTCTGCACCATATCGAGACCGGCGACTTCGTCGAGGAAACGCCCAACGTCACCGCCGCGATCAAGGAAATCCAGTCCCGCCGCGCCCTCTACGTCGCGCTATTCCTCCACGATATCGCCAAGGGACGGGGCGGCGATCACTCGGTGCTCGGCGAGGAGGTGGCGAACGAACTGTGTCCCCGCTTCGGGATGACCGAGGAAGAGACCGAGACCGTCGCCTGGCTGGTGCGCCAGCATCTGCTGATGAGCCACATCGCGTTCAAGCGGGATATCGACGATCCCCGCACGGTGCTGGATTTCGTCGACGTGGTGCAGTCGGTGGAGCGCCTCAGGCTCCTCGCCATCCTCACCGTCGCCGACATCAAGGCGGTCGGGCCGACCACCTGGAACAACTGGAAATCGGGCCTGCTCCGGGGCCTGTATCTCCGGGCGCTCGAGGTGATGTCGGGCGATATGATGAGCGAGAACCGGACGCAGCGGATCGAGGCCGCCAAGAACCAACTTCGCGAGGCCGCCGCCGATTGGGACCGGGCCGAGTTGGAGGACTACATCTCCACGGGATATGCGGCGTACTGGCTGGCCTATGACCGCGGCACCCACCTCCGGCACGCGGAGATCGTCCGCGAAGCCAAGCAGCGCGATCTGACGCTCCACATCGATACCCGGATCGACGACGAGTTCGACTTCACCGAAATCACCATCTACACCCCCGACCACCCCGGCCTGTTCAACCAGATCGCCGGGGCCATGGCGCTCGCCGGCGCGACGATCATGGACGCCAAGATCGTCACCATGTCGGACGGGATGGTGCTCGACAGTTTCTCCATCCGCGACGCCCAATCCGGCGCCTTCACCGAACCGGCCAAGCTCCAGCGCCTCTATACGCGGATCGAGGACGGGCTCGCCGGCAAGTACAATCCGGCCGAGGAACTCGCCAAGAGCCCGGACAGCATTCTCGGCCGCCGCCAGCAGTACTTCAACGTGGCCCCCCGGGTGCTGATCGACAACCGGGCCTCGAGCACGGATTCGGTGATCGAGGTCAACGGCCGGGACAGGCCGGGCTTCCTGCACGACGTGACGGCGGCGCTGCTGAAACTCGGCCTCAAGATCTCCAGCGCCCACATCCTGACTTACGGCGAGCGGGCGGTGGACGTGTTCTATGTCAAGGACGTGTTCGGGCTCAAGGTCACCCACGACGACAAGATCGAGGAAATTCGCGCGCGCCTGATGGAGGCGGTCGGCGATGCGAAAACCGGCGAACGCGCGAACTCCGGGGACGAAACAGTTGAAGCGGCGGAATAGGCGCCACATTTTTGCCTGCATTGACCGCTAAACCGGCCAGCCCCACCGGCCAAGGACCCGAGACGTTTCGTCCGTGATTCGACCATGAACCTTCTGCGCTCCATCCTCACCGTCGGCGGCCTGACCATGGTCAGCCGGGTTCTGGGGTTCGTCCGGGATATCCTGATTGCGGCGATCGTCGGGGCGACCGGCGTGGGCGATGCGTTCTTCGTCGCCTTCAAGCTGCCCAATTTGTTCCGGCGGCTGTTCGCCGAGGGCGCCTTTGCATCCGCCTTCGTGCCCATCTTCGCCGGCAAGCTGGAGGCCGACGGCGAGGCGCCGGCGAGGAAATTCGCCGAGGAGTCCCTCTCGGTTCTGTTCGTTCTGCTCGCCCTTGTGACGGCGCTCGCCGAAATCGCCATGCCGTGGCTGATGCGGGGGCTGGCGCCGGGGTTCCTGGACGAGCCGGAGAAGTTCGGCCTCACCGTCTGGCTGACGCGGATCACCTTCCCCTACCTGCTGTTCATTTCGCTGGTATCGCTGCTCGCCGGGGTGCTGAACTCGGTCGGCAGGTTCGCCGCCGCCGCGGCGACGCCGGTGCTGCTCAATCTCTCGTTGATCGGGTTCCTGCTCGTGGCGGCGCCGGTGCTGCCCAGCCCCGCACATGCCCTGGCCTGGGGGGTCTTCGCCGCCGGCGTCATCCAGCTGGTGTGGCTCTATTGGGCGGCGGCGCGCGCCGGGTTCGCGCTCCGGCTGAATTGGCCGAAGCTCACCGGCGATGTCCGGCTGTTGTTCCAGCGCATCGTGCCGGTCGCCGTGGGCGCCGGCGTCTACCAGATCAACCTGGTGATCGACATGATCATCGCCTCCCTGCTGCCGAGCGGCTCGATTTCGTACCTGTTCTTCGCCGACCGGGTGACCCAGCTCCCGCTGGGCGTCATCGGGGTCGCCGTGGGCACGGCGCTGCTCCCCATGCTCAGCCGCCAATTGCGGGCCGGCGAGGACGCGGCGGCCATGCATTCGCAGAACCGGGCGCTCGAATTTTCGCTGCTGCTGACCATCCCGGCCGCCGTCGCGCTGGCCATCATCGCCGAGCCCATCGTCCAGGCTTTGTTCCAGCGGGGCGCCTTCACCGCCGAACAGGCCAGCGCCACCGCCGCCGCATTGGCGGTCTACGCCTGGGGCCTGCCGGCCTATGTTCTGGTCAAGGCGTTGGCGCCCGGCTTCTTCGCCCGCGGCGATACCAAGACGCCGGTGATCATCTCGGTGGCGGCTATGGCGGTGAATGTGGGTCTCAGCCTGGCGTTGATCGGGCCGTTCCTGCATGTGGGGATCGCCGCCGCCACCGCAATCTCGAGCTGGCTCAATGCGTGCGCCTTGGGGTGGGTGCTGTGGCGCCGCGGCCATTTCGACCCCGATGCGCGGCTCAAGGCCCGCCTCGCGCGGACCATCGCCGCCGCCGCCGTCATGGGAGCAGGGCTCTACTGGGGGTCCGGGGCGCTGGCCGGGCTGGCCGCCGGACCGGAACTCGACCGCATTCTGGGTCTCGCGGTCCTCGTCGTCGGCGGTCTCGCGGTGTTCGGTCTCGCGGCGATGGTCTTCGGCGCCGCCCGTCCCGCCGACTTGAGGAGTTTCCTCAGGCGCCCTGATCCCCAAGCTTGATCTCCCAACGACCCCACGCTTGACCCGTGACGGCCGGGACGCCATAACACCGCCGCTTCATCGCGCATATTTGAGAATTTCCATGTCCCGCATCTTTTCCGGCGTCCAGCCCACCGGTGACCTGCATCTCGGCAACTATCTCGGCGCGTTGCGCAATTGGGTGGCGCTGCAGAACGAGTACGAGTGCATCTATTGCGTCGTCGACCTGCATGCGATTACCCAGTGGCAGGACCCGAAGGAGCTGCCGGCAAACACGCGGGAGGTGACCGCGGGCTTGGTCGCTGCCGGGCTCGATCCCGAGACCAACATCATCTTCAACCAGTCGGCGGTTCCCGTCCATGCGGAGCTCGCCTGGATTTTCAACTGCGTCGCCCGGCTGGGCTGGCTCAACCGGATGACCCAGTTCAAGGAGAAGGCCGGGAAGAACCGGGAGAACGCCTCGGTGGGCCTCTATGCCTACCCGAGCCTGATGGCCGCCGACATCCTTGCCTACAAGGCGACCCACGTGCCGGTGGGGGAGGACCAGAAGCAGCATCTGGAGCTCACCCGCGACATCGCCCAAAAGTTCAACAACGACTTCGGGGTCGACTTTTTCCCCATGGTCGAGCCGCTGATCCTCGGCGAGGCGACACGGGTCATGTCGCTCCGGGACGGGCTGAACAAGATGTCCAAATCGGATCCGTCGGAAAATTCGCGGATCAACATGACCGACGATGCCGATACCATCGCCAGGAAGCTGAGGCGCGCCAAGACCGACCCGGATCCCCTGCCGGAGACCCCGGCCGGACTGGAGGAGCGCCCCGAAGCCCGCAATCTGCTCGGCATTTACGCGGCGCTCTCGGACAAGACGATGGAGGACGTGTGCCGGGAATTCGCCGGCGCCCAGTTCTCCCGGTTCAAGGAGTCCATTACCGAGCTCGCGGTTTCGGTGTTGGCCCCCATCGGTGACGAAATGTCCCGGCTGACCGCCGATCCGGCCTATTTGGACCGGGTCCTCGCGCGCGGCGCGGCTGAGGCGTCCGACATTGCAAAGCCGGTCCTCAACGACGTTTATGACATCGTCGGGTTGTTGCGCCCTGCCCCATAACTGCCTGATTTCAGGCGTATTTCAGCGGCATTTTGGCGTCTTCCGGGCGCCGTGTCTTCAAACGGCCGCCGTCCGGCCCTAAAAAAACGGCTGGCCCGGCGGCCCCGGAATTGGGTATAAGAGCGGCGCTGGCAGGAATTCCGCGCACGCTTCGATCCCGAAGAACGCGGAGTTCGTTTCATGCCTGTGTTTTACCGCTGGTGACAAATTCGGAACCCCGGTCGTGACAGAGGCTACTAGGATATCGACCTTCGAAAAGACGGTCATCGGGTTCGTTGGGGTGTGCGCCGTGGCTGCCATGGTGGCGGCGCTGCGCTATCCGCCGGCGTCCGTGACGCAGTCACCCCAGGCTGAATTCAGGCTTGAAGACCCGGCATTCGAAACCGCGTCGGGCGCGGCCTCCGCCTTGATCCGGGGAGCCAAGCCGGGCGGTGCGCCGTTGCTGACGGTCAGCACACTCGATCGCACCTTTGCCCAACTCGGCTACGACCTCGACCGGCTGCGGGACGGGGACGGGCTGGTGCCGAGGCATTTCGTCGCCGCCATGCCGAGCGATATGCGGGCGATCCGCGTGCCGGCCAAGCGGAAGGCGCTGTTCATCAAGACGGTGTTGCCGCTGATCCTTCAGGCGAACGACGAGATTCGCGCCGACCGCGCGCGGCTCGAGCGAATTCTCGGGCACAAGGGCGATCTGCCCGCGGTCGACCGGCTTTGGCTGGCGGCCAAGGCGGAGGTTTACGAAGTAAAGCGTACCGATCTGAAAGGCCTGCAGGCCCGCATGGACGTGATCCCGGCCTCGCTGGCGATCGCGCAGGCGGCGGAAGAAACCGGTTGGGGCACCTCCCGGTTCGTGCTTGAGGGCAACGCGCTGTTCGGTCAGTGGACCTTCTCCCGCAACAGCCACATGGTGCCCCGGAAACGCGCCGCCGGGCGCAAACATCAGGTTCAGGCCTTTCCAAGCCTGATCGAGGCGGTCCGGGCGTACATGGAGAATCTCAATACCCACCGCGCCTACCGGGATTTTCGCGCCTTGCGGTCCGCCCAACGGGCCAAGTCGCAACCGCTTCACGGCCTGGAACTGGCGACGACACTGACCAGTTACTCCGAGCGCGGCGAAAAGTATGTAGAGACAATTCAGGGATTGATCCGGTTCAACCGGCTGCAGGCTCTCGACGGCGCGCGGCTCGGCGTCGCAACGGCTTCCCGCCGGCCGGCGGAACCCGCGATCTAGGAATTCCCATTTCCCTTAGCGTCTCGGAACCACGAACTGGATTCCAAGCCACCGCCACCGGCCCTGGTCGGCCGGCATGGTGCAGTTGATCCGCGATCGCCCGCTGGGCAACGGACTGGTAAGCCTGAGTTCGACCCGCCTTGGGCCGAGTCGTTGGATATCCAGGCGGCCTTCGGTGGATGCGAAGCATCCCAGCCGGGACAGGGGCCCCAATTCTTCGGCGACCGTGAACCCGACCGCCGGCGGATTGTTTTCCCCGATCACCGTGTCGCTCGGCGTGATATCGGCGACCGGGACCGGCAGCGAGTTGATCAGCAGCCGGAGTTGACCGTCTCGCCAAACCGTTCATTGAGCGCGAAGCGCGGCAGCCTGAACCGGTCTTGGCTTCCGTGAACGGCCCCGGACTGCTGGCCGAATGCGGCGCGGTAGCCGGCGGCGCGAACCAGTTTCTCCACGCGGGTGCCGCCCTCGCCGAACGGGTAGGCGAAAAGGGCGGGGACCTTCCCGAGCTCGGCTTCGAATCGATGGTTCGAGACGGTCAACTCCCGTTCGTTTCGGGCGTCGTCATGTTCGGGCATGTGGTTGTGGGTCGCCGTATGCGCCCCGATGGTCACGCCGCCGTCCCGCAACTCCCTGATCTGATCCCACGACATGAAGCCGGACAACCGGTGGTCGATCGGGGCGGTGGCGATAAAGACGGTGAAGGGAAAACCGGCCCGCTTCAGGCGCGGCCAGGCCTCGGTGTAGATCGAGAGATAACCGTCATCGATGGTGATGCCGACCGCCCGGTCGGGGAGCGCCTCCCCCTTCCGGATGGCATCGATGATCGCCGGGACCGGCAGGACGTTGAACCCGCCGGTCCGAAGCTCCTCGATGTGAGCCTCGAACTGCTCGAGCCGAATGTTGGTGGAGGGAAATTTGTCCTCACCGAACCGATGGTACATCACGATAACGGCGGAACCGGCGGCGGCGGCAGGCGCCGGCAACAGTGCCGTCACGGCAAGAACCAGCGCCGCGGCCCATACTCTGATCATCGGCGGAGCTTACCAGAGGGCCATCCGGGCGGGTATGTTTTTCGGGCGCGGACCCGTCTCACATCATGCCCCGCGGCAGCACTTCGTCCTTCAGCACCGGGTAACGCCTGGCGTCGAACAGTTGATAGTGCCACCATTCATTGCGGTAGAAATCCCAACCCGCCGTGGTCATGATGCCCATCAGGATCATGCGGTTTCGCTGGGCCTCGGCGCTGATGCTCAGGTCGCCGTGATGGGACCGGGGATCGAATTCGTCGAAACCCGTCCCCATTTCGAGCTCCTCCCCGGCGGCATCGATCAAGGTCAGATCGACCGCCACCCCGCGCGAATGGGGCGAGCCTTTGCGGGGGTCGGCGAGAAATTCGGGGTCCGGCGTGTGGTTCCACAGGACGAACTGCGCTTCGGCGGGCCGGAAGGCGTCGAAGATCTTGATCCGATAGCCGAGTATCCGCGCGAGCTCGCATGCCTTTCGGAGAAGGGCCTCGGCATCCGGATGGAGATAGCAGGCTGCCCGGCTGTAGACCGGCTTGCCGGTGAAGTTGTCGGCGGTGGCGTAGGCGATGTCCAGTTCAACGTCATGGGTCGCCGGCAGAATCTCGATCAGGTCGGGCATGGGGCTGGTCCGTTAAACTCGTCCGGGGAACGTGCAATTGGCGGGAGCCGATACTATAAGCTGCCGGGGAACAGGCGATACAGGCCTCATGACGACCATATTGGCATTCGATACATCCGCCGGCGCGTGTTCGGCCGCCGTTCGCTCGGGTGGAGAGACGCTGGCCGAGCACTATGAAGAGCGGGCCCGCGGCCAGGCCGAAATTCTCATGCCCATGGTCGAAGAGGTCATCTCGGCGGCGGGCCTTGCCTACACGGATCTCGATCTGATTGCCACGACGGTGGGCCCGGGGTCGTTCACCGGGATGAGGATCGGCATCGCCGCCGCCCGGGCCATGTCTCTCGCCGCCGGGATTCCGGTCCTGGGGCTGACGACGCTCGAGGTCATCGCGGCCGGCATCGACGGGACGGAGACCGGTCCGCATCCGGTACTGGCGTGCGTCGAAAGCAAACGGGAAGATATCTATGTCCAGCTATTCGGCGCCGATGGGGAGCCGAAAACCGAGCCCATGGCCGCGACGCCGGCGGCGCTGGCCGCCGATTCGTCGACGGATGGCGGCCTGATACTCGCCGGCAGCGCTTCGGCGCCGATGGCGGCGGCGCTCGAGGCCGCGGGACGTGAGTTCCGGATGGCGGACGGTCCGGCGGAGCCCCAGGCGGCGGTGGCCGCCCGGATGGCCGGGGAACGCTGGACCCCGGGGGTTTCGCTGGCGCCCCTGGCGCCGCTCTATTTGCGCCCCCCCGACACCACCGGCCCCAAACCATGACCGGCGGGGCGGTGACCGGGCCCGGTTTGACCGTCGCAACGCCGGCCCATGCGGCGGCATTCGCGGAAATTCACCGGCTGTCTTTCGACCATGGATGGAGCGCCGCCGGATTTGGGCGCATGCTCCGGCAACCCAACATGCTCGGCTTGGCGGCTCTCGACGCCGAAGACGCGGGCAGGGTGTGCGGTTTCATCGTCTGCAGATTTGCCGCCCCGGAGGCTGAAATCGTCACACTGGCGGTCCCGCCGGCGCGCCGCCGCCGGGGAATAGCCGGCCGCCTGATGGCCGGCGCGGAGGAGTTTCTGCGCCGGTCCGCCATCAAGGAATGGTTTCTGGAGGTAGATGCCGGCAATCCGGCTGCGACCGCGCTCTACGAAATCACCGGGTTCAAGAGCGTCGGGACAAGAACCGGGTACTACCGGTCGAATGCCGGTCGCCGGGATGCGCTCATCATGAGGAAAGAACTAATTTAACCGTGGAAATTGTAATTCCAGGAAGGAGCGGCGACTATTTGCTTGGATGATTACTTGCGCCTTTATTCTTGATTCGCCGCATTTGCAAAACTATATACATCCCAACTTCAAACAAGGAATACTAATTCAATGTCCGACCAGGGAAAAAACGGAGAATTGTTGGAGCTGACCACGGAAATCGTGGCGGCCCACGTAAGCAACAATACGTTGCCGGTCAGCGATCTGCCGCAGCTCATCCAGGATGTGTACAGATCCCTGTCGGCCGTCGGCGGCTCGCAGCCGGCGGCGGAACGCCCGCGGCCCGCGGTTCCCATCAAGAAATCCGTCACCGCCGATCACATTATCTGTCTCGAGGACGGCAAGAAGCTGAAGATGCTGAAGCGCCATCTCAAGACCGCCTACAACATGACCCCCGAAGAGTACCGGGAGCGGTGGGGTTTGCCGCGCGACTACCCGATGGTGGCGCCGAATTATGCCAAACACCGCAGCAGTCTGGCGAAGAAGATCGGCCTCGGCACCCGGCCCCGCCGGCGCCGCGCGGCGACCTAGAGCGTTTTCCGATTTGATGGAATCTATTTGGTTTTCAATGGCTTGTATTTGTGGCTGGTGGCGCGGGTTCGCTGTTGCGTTATGACCGCAACTGATCCGAAAACGCTCCAGTTGTTCAATCCAGGCATATCGGTGATATAAAGGACCCGTGTCGGAACAGACTCTCGAAACCCGTCTGGAACAGATGTGCGCCGAGCGCGGCATGAAGATGACCGAGCAGCGCCGGGTTATCGCGCGCGTCCTTGCCGAAGCCTCCGATCATCCGGACGTCGAGCAACTGTACCAGCGCTCGGCGGAAATCGATCCCAAGATCAGCATCGCGACGGTCTACCGGACCGTCAGGCTGTTCGAAGAGACCGGCTTGCTGGAGCGGCTCGATTTCGGCGGCGGCCGGGCGCGCTATGAAGAAGCGTCCGGCGAACACCACGATCACCTGATCAACGTGAAAACCGGCGAGATCATCGAGTTTCAAAACGAGGCCATTGAAGCCCTGCAGGAAAAAGTCGCCGAAGAATTCGGCTTCAAACTGGTGGGGCATCGGCTGGAACTGTTCGGCGTGCCGGTGGACGACGAGGGCGAATGAACGCGCGCAATTGGATCCTGGGACAATCGAGAGCTCGCGGTGACGCGTAAACTGCACATCAAGACCTTCGGCTGTCAGATGAACGTCTACGATTCGGCGCGCATGGCCGACGTTCTGGCGCCGCTGGGCTACGCGGCCACCGAGCTGGCCGACGACGCCGACCTGGTGGTCTTGAATACCTGCCATATCCGGGAAAAGGCGGCGGAGAAGCTGTATTCGGAACTCGGCCGCCTCCGCCGGTCCAAGGAGGCCCGCGCGGCCGAGGGCAAAACCGCGATGATCGCCGTCGCCGGCTGCGTCGCGCAGGCCGAGGGCGCCGAAATCCTCAGCCGGGCGCCGTACGTGGACATGGTGTTGGGGCCGCAATCCTATCATCGCCTGCCGCAATTGATTGCCGAGGCGGCCCGGCGCGATCCGTCGAACCCTTCCGGCGTGGTCGATGTCGAATTCCCGGCCGAGCCCAAATTCGATCACCTGCCGCCGGTCCGGCACCGGGGTCCCAGCGCATTTCTCTCGGTCCAAGAAGGCTGTGACAAGTTCTGCACCTTCTGCGTCGTGCCGTACACCAGGGGCGCGGAGTTCTCGCGTCCGGTGAAGGATGTCCTGGACGAGGCGCGCCGTGTCGTCGATCACGGGGCTCTCGAAATCACCCTGCTCGGTCAGAACGTCAACGCCTATCATGGCGATGCCGGCGGCGGGGCCGAGGCGGGCCTCGGTGAACTGATCCGCCGGCTGGCCGAAATCGACGGACTGAAGCGCATCCGCTACACCACCTCCCATCCGCGGGATATGTCGGACGATCTGATTGCGGCGCACGGCGAGGTCGGGGCGTTGATGCCGTTTCTTCACCTGCCGGTGCAATCGGGCTCCGACCGGGTCTTGGCCGCCATGAACCGCCGGCATACCCGGGACGACTACCGCCGGATCGTCGACAAATTGACGGCGGCGCGGCCGGACCTGAAACTGTCATCGGACTTCATTGTCGGCTTTCCCGGCGAAACCAGGGAAGATTTCAGCGAGACCGTGGCGCTCGCCCGGGAAACCCGGTTCATTCAAGCGTACTCGTTCAAATATTCGACCCGGCCGGGAACCCCCGGGGCGGCCATGCCGAATCAGATCGATGAAAGCGTCAAGGCGGAACGGCTGCTGGAACTGCAGGCGGTGCTCGACCAAAACCAGATTGTCTTTAATCGGTCGTCAATTGGCCGCAAAATGGCGGTGTTGCTGGATCGGCCGGGCCGAAAGGCCGGGCAATTCGCCGGCCGCAGTGTTTATATGCAGCCGGTTCACGTGCATGCGCCCGCCCGTTATTTTGGCCGTATCGCGGAATTGGAGATAACCGGTGCCCACGCCAACAGCCTGAGCGCGCGGTTGGCGGGGGAAGAAGGAAGAAACGGTTCGCACATGGAGAGGGCTTCCGCTTGACCATAGCTTCGGCGACGTCTGACGCCACCACGGTAGAGCTAGAGTTTGACGACAACCGTTTGCTGCCGCAGTTGTTCGGCAGCCATAACTCTCATCTCGCGCGCATCGAACAGGAACTGGAAGTCGAACTCCGGTCCCGCGGCAACGCGGTGACGATTACCGGCCCGGCGGTGGCCGCCGAGGTCGCCCGGAACGTCTTGAGCGGACTTTATTCGCGTCTCAAACAAGGGGCCGAGATCGATCCGGCGGAAGTGGATGGCGCGCTGCGCATGGCCGAGGCGCCTGCCCTGGCCGAGGCGCCCGGCGGGAACCTCTTGCCGGAAGACTTGGCGATCCAGACCCGCAAACGGCAGATATTGCCCCGCTCCCAGCGGCAGGCGGCGTATCTCGAGGCGATCGACAATCATGACCTGGTATTCGGCCTGGGTCCGGCCGGAACCGGCAAGACCTACCTCGCGGTCGCCAAGGCGGTCGAAAGCCTGATCAGGGGCGAGATCGACCGCATTGTCCTGTCCCGTCCGGCGGTCGAGGCCGGCGAGCAACTCGGCTTTCTGCCGGGCGACATGAAGGACAAGGTCGATCCATATCTGCGCCCGCTCTACGATGCTCTTCACGACATGCTGCCGGGCAACCAGGTGGCGAAGAAACTCGACACCGGCGAGATCGAGATCGCGCCCCTGGCCTTCATGCGAGGGCGCACCCTGTCTCATTCCTTCGTCATTCTCGACGAGGCGCAGAACACGACCGCCGTGCAAATGAAGATGTCCCTGACCCGCCTCGGCGAGAACGCCCGCATGGTCGTCACCGGTGACTTGAGTCAGGTCGATTTGCCGGGCGGCGCCAAGTCCGGACTTCGCGACGCGGTCAGCGTGCTGAAGGGCGTTGACGGAGTGGCGTTCGTAAACTTCACCGAGAAGGACGTCATCCGCCATCAATTGGTATCCCGTATCGTCAAGGCCTACGATACGCGGGATCCCGCCAAGTCCGCCAAGTCCGCCAAGTCCGAATGATGGCCGGCTTCGAGATTGCCGTGGACCTGCGGGAGCCCGCGTGGCGGGAGATAACGCCCGACCCGGCCGGGTATTGCGCCAAGATCGCTTCGGAAGCGCTGGAAGCGTTGGGCGAGACCGGTGGGGAACTGTCCGTCGTCCTGGCCGAGGACGAGTTTATTCGCGGCCTCAACCGCGATTAC
>JAPPFK010000156.1 GCA_028823885.1 Rhodospirillales bacterium
TCCGCATCGCCGATGAATTTCCCCAGTTGTTCGCGAAGCACCTTGGGCCTGACCTCGTCTACGCCCCCCTTGGGCAGCGATCCCAGTTGGAACGGGCCGTAAGCCGTTCGAATCAAACGGTTCACCGGCCATCCCAGGTACTCCATGAGATTCCGAATTTCCCTGTTCTTGCCTTCACGGAGAGATATGGTCAGCCAAGCATTGGCGCCTTGTTGCCGGTCTAGCGACGCATCGACGCCTCGATAGGCGATGCCGTCCACCTCGACACCCCCGGCGAGACCGGCCAACCGGGATTCATCGACCCGGCCGTGGACCCGCACCCGATAGCGCCGCACCCATCCCGTCGACGGCAACTCCAGGTGCCGCGCGAGGCCGCCGTCGTTGGTCAGCAGCAGCAGGCCCTCCGAGTTCAGATCGAGGCGTCCGACCGAAATGACCCGCGGCATATGATCGGGCAAGCGCCCGAAGCGGGTCGGGCGCCCCTCTTGTTCTTTGGGGGCGGCCCGCCCGCCGCCGACCTTGTCATACCGCCCCCGGCGGCCGGGCCCCCCGCCCCCGACGGCTTCGCCGTCGACGGTGATGAGATTCCCGCCTGTGACGTTGCGGGCAGGTGAGCGCAGCACTTCCCCGTCGACCGCGACCCGGCCCTGACCGATGAGTTTCTCGGCCTCGCGGCGGGAGCAGATGCCGGCACGGGCCAGCACCTTGGCGATACGCTCTCCGGGATGGGGCCCCGGCCGGTCTTCGGCGGCCCTAGCCATGACGGGCGGCATCGACGAAAGCGGCGAAAATCCGGATATCGGCCGCGTCGACCTCGAACTCCGGGTGCCACTGAACGCCGATGCAGAATTTCTCGCGCGGCGCCTCGATCCCCTCGATCACGCCGTCCTCGGCGGTCGCATTGACCACGGCATCGGCGGGCAGGTCCTTGACCGCCTGGTGGTGGGCGGAGTTGACCGACATGCGGGCCACGCCGACGATCTCCCGCAACTTGGTGCCGTCGACAATTTGGACGTCGTGCCCCGCCTCATGCCGGGGATTGGGCTGCTCGTGCGCCAGCGCCGCCGGGACCTCATCGGGAATATGCTGGATCAGGGTGCCGCCCAGCGCGACAGCCAGCAACTGCTGGCCGCCGCAGATACCGAGGACGGGCATGTCCCGCGCCAGCGCGCCACGGGTGATCGCCAATTCGAAATCCGTGCGCCGTTCCTTCAGGATGACCGTATCGTGGCGTTCGGTCTCGCCGTACAGGCCGGGATCCACATCGAAGTGGCCCCCGGTCACCAGCAGCCCGTCGATCCGGCGGAGATAGTCCCCGGCAAGGCCCGGCTCGTTGGGCAGCAGCAGGGGCAGGCCGCCCGCCTTCACCACGGCGCCGACATAATTCTGGCGCAGCGCGTACCACGGATATTTGGAGTACGCGCCGTCCTCCTCGGCATCGACGGTAATGCCGATGACCGGCGTTTCCAGGGTCTCGCTCATGGCCGCACTTTAGGCCCGCCGGGAAATGCGTGCAATCTCGCGGCGGCCGGGCCCCCGGCTTGACGCGGTGCGGGGCGGGCGACACTGTCTCGGCATGAGCAAGGACAAACAAGCCGACGCCGCAGGCCCTCACATGGCGGCGGCCCTCGAAGAGGCGGAATATGCGCGATCGGCGGGCGAGGTCCCCGTCGGCGCGGTGATCGTCCGGGGCGGCAAAATCGTCGCCCGCGCCCACAACCGGGTCGAGCGGGACAATGATCCAACGGCCCATGCCGAGTTGCTGGCCATCCGCGAAGCCTGCCGCCTATCCGGGGCGCCGCGCCTCCCGGACTGCGATCTCTACGTCACCCTGGAGCCGTGCCCCATGTGTGCGCAGGCCATATCCCTTGCCCGCATCCGCAACCTCTACTTCGGGGCGTTTGACCCCAAGGGCGGCGGCGTCGATCATGGTCCGCGCATTTTCCAGCAGCCGAGCTGTCATCATGCGCCGGAGGTCTACGGCGGTATCGCCGAACGGGAGGCGGCCGCTTTATTGAGGGATTTCTTTGCCGAGAGGCGGTAACCTCTCGCGAAACGACACTAGCTTGCTACGAAGAAGGATACGGTGATGGCCAAGGGAGATATCGGCGACAGCATTACATTTGTCGATGGCGACTGGCACGACGGCTCGCCCAAGGTCCTGGGCCCCGACAGCAACGCCATGTGGCTGTCGTCGATCGTGTTCGACGGCGCCCGGGCCATGCTCGGCGGTGCACCGGACCTGAAACCCCATTGCGCGCGTGTTGCCCGGTCCGCCGAAGCGCTGGGGATGGTCTCGCCCGTTCCGGCGGAAGAGTTCGTCGCCCTTGCCCGCGAAGGCATCGGCAAGTTCGAGGACGATGCCGAGCTCTATATCTGCCCCATGATCTGGGCGGAGAGCGGTTTTATCATCGCCGATCCGGAGTCCACCAAATTCCTGATCTCCATCTATCGCGCCCCGCTGCCCGAACCGGCCGGCCTCACCGCCTGCCGGACCACCATCCGCCGCCCGGCGCAGGATCAGGCGCCGACCGACGCCAAGGCTTCCTGCCTTTACCCCAATGTGGCCCGTGCCGTCCGCGAGGCCCGCGGCAAAGGGTATGACACGGGCGTGGTCCTCGACCCGTCGGGCAACGTGGCCGAGTTCGCCTACACCAATCTGTTCATGGTCTCCGACGGGGTCGTTCACACGCCGGCCCCCAACGGCACCTTCCTGAACGGGCTCACCCGCCAGCGGATCGTACAGCTATTGCGGGATGACGGCGTGGAGGTGATCGAGCGGGCCGTCGGCTATGACGAACTCGCCAAGGCGGACGAACTGTTCTCCACCGGCAACTATTCCAAGGTGCTGCCCTGCATCAAGCTGGATGACCGGAACCTGCAGCCGGGACCCATGTTCCGCCGCGCCCGCGAGTTGTATTGGGAGTTCGCCCGCAACGCCCGTTAGCCGGCGCCCGCTAATCCGCGTGCGCCATCGGGACGTAACCGGGCTGGCCGCGGACGCTTTCCAGCCATCGGTTGACCGCATCGTACTTGCCGAGATCGAACCCGCCTTCGTCCGCTACATGGGTGTAGGCATAGAGGGCGATGTCGGCGATGGAATACCGGCCGGCGGCAAGGAACTCATGGGATTTCAAGTGCCCGTCCATCACATCCAACGCGACGTAACCGCGCTCCTGCTTCTCCGCCAAGACCGCCGGGTCCGGCGGATCGGGCTGATGAAGCATGAACCGGGCGACGGCGACATAGGGCTCATGGCTGTATTGTTCGAAATTCATCCACCTGAGGACATCGGCCTGGCCATAGAGATCGTCCGGCCATAGCGGCGAACCGCTGGCGAGATAGTAGAGGATGGCATTGGATTCGGGCAGCGCCCGCCCGTCGTCCAGCACCAGGGTCGGGATTTTGCCGTTGGGATTGAGCCGGAGAAACTCGGGCGTCCGGGTCTCGCCCTTGAGGATATCGACCTCGACCAACTCGTGGTCGACGCCCAACTGGGCCATGGCGAGGCGCACCTTGTAGCCGTTTCCGGATATGGGATCGTCATAGAGGATCATCGGGACCTTACTCCAGGTTGAGATCTTCGCCGGCCAGCGCCTTCCCGATCAGCGTCCGGGTCTCCTCGATCCCATAGAGCGCGATGAACGAACCCATGCGCGGGCCGGTGGACTGGCCGAGGAGGGTCTCGTAGAGGCTCCGGAACCAGCTCTTGAGGTCTTCGAAATCATGCCGCTTGCCGACCTCGTATACCTCGGTCTGGATGGTTTCGGCGTCCGCGTCCGCCGCCATCCCGGCGAGGGTTTCCGAGAGATCGCTGAGGGCGTCCCGCTCCATTTCGGTGGGCGCGCGATAGGCCTTGTTCGGCTTTACGAAATCCTGGAAATAGTTGATGGCGTACTCGACCAGCTTGTCCAGGATCGGAGCGCTCTCCGGTGTCGCGTCGGGCCGGTAGCGGGAGATGAAGTGCCACAGCACCGCCTTGTCCTCGGTGTTGCACACCGCGGCCAGGTTCAAAAGGATATTGAACCGGATGTGGGCCTGCTCCGTCGGCGGATTGCCGCGATGAATGTGCCACACCGGATTATTCAGCTTTTTCTCGGGCGGCACGTTGAGAAGGCTGTCGAGATTACCGAGATACTCGTCAACGGCACGCGGTATGACGTCGAAATAGAGCCGTTTCGCCTGGGTCGGCTTCTGGTACATGAACTGGCTCAGGCTCTCGGGCGGCGCGTAGCGCAGCCACTCGTCGATGGTCATGCCGTTCCCGCGCGACTTGGAGATTTTCTCGCCGATATCGTCGAGGAATAGCTCATAGGTGAAGCCGCTGGGCGGCGCCGCACCCAGGATACGGGCGATCTTGCCGGAAAGCCGGACGGAATCGATCAGATCCTTGCCCGACATTTCGTAATCGACATCGAGGGCAACCCAGCGCATGGCCCAGTCGGCCTTCCATTGCAGTTTGCAGTGCCCGCCGGTCACCGGGACCTCGACCTTGGCGCCGTCGTCGTCCTCGTAGATGACGGTGCCCGCCTCCTCGTCCCATTCGACGATCGGCACCTGGAGCACGACGCCGGTTTTCGGGCAGACCGGCAGGAAGGGGCTGTAGGTGGCGCGCCGCTCAGGACCCAGGGTCGGCAGTATGACGTTGATGACCTTCTCGTAATTGGCCAGCACCTTGAGGAGCATCTCGTCGAACTGTCCCGACTTGTAACATTCGGTAGAACTCTTGAACTCGTAGTCGAATTCGAACTCGTCGAGAAATGCCCGGAGCCGGGCGTTGTTGTGGGCGCCGAAACTCTCGTGAGTCCCGAACGGGTCGGGAATATCGGTCAGCGGCCTCCCCAGATGCGGTTCGATGGTTTCCGGGTTGGGAATATTGTCCGGTATCTTCCGGAGGCCGTCCATGTCGTCCGAAAACGCGATCAGGTGGGTTTTGAGGCCGGTGAGTTCCTCGAAAGCATGACGAACCATCGTGGTCCTGGCCACCTCGCCGAAGGTCCCGATATGGGGCAGCCCCGAAGGTCCGAAACCGGTCTCGAACAGCACATGGCCCTTCGCCGGCAATTCGCCGGCAAGCCGTTTCTCCAGGCTGCGCGCCTCGGCGAACGGCCAGGCGTTCGATTGCTGCGCATATTCCCTGAATTCACTCATAGGCCTTGTGCTTTTCGATCTCGGTAATTCTCGGAGCGCGGAACCTAAGCGCCGCCGCGTCATCCGTCAACACAGGCCGGAGGGCCGAAACGGGTGACCGCATATCCGGGGATTCTTAACGATGCGGCGGCCGAGTTGGGCGGGTATAGTGGTTGCTCCATGCCCGATGAAACCTCCTCGATGCCGCTGAAACTGCCGCTCGCGCCGGTTCTGGTCGCAAACCACGCTGGCGCCGTGTGGCTCACCCCCGACGGCGAAATCGAAACGCCGTCGAGCCGGGACGCGGCGGCGAACGCGTTCAAGACCATGCCGATCGTGTGCCATGCCAAGGCGACGTCGGCCCATTTGGGCAGCGAACCCTTCCCCGCTCTCGATATCCTGGAACTGCTGGCCTTCGTGCATCCGGCGAAGTTCTGTACCCCGGCCCCGCTGGGCATCGCGCGATTTCTCGGCCTGCCGGAGCCGGCGGGCTTGGAAGACCAGGCCGCGACCCTCGTCCAGGCGGTCGAACGCCTGCACCGGGGATTGTCCGGCGCCTCCACCGATGCCGAAGGCATTGCCTGGTCCATGGGCCGGGCCGGCTGGCCGTGGGCGGCCTCGGTGTTGGCGGCGCTCGGCGGCGGGAACGGCGATCCCAAACGCCGGGCGGCAAACCCGGCCGATGCCTTCCGGGCCTGGCGGGACCTGCCCGAATGGTCCGAGCACGCGCCGCCGCCGCAGCCCGGCCAGCTTCCGGTGAGCCCGGACGAAGCCGAATCACAATTGACGGCGGCGCTCGGCGCCCAGGCGGAGGCGCGTCCCCAACAGGTCCAGTTCACCCGTGAAGTCACCCGCGCGTTCGACCCCGTCGACCAAGCGGCCCATCCCCGGACGGTGCTCGCCCAGGCGGGCACCGGGGTCGGCAAGACGCTGGGCTATCTCGCGCCGGCTAGTCTCTGGGCGGACAGGAACGATGGAACCGTGTGGGTCAGCACCTATACCCGCAACCTGCAGCGCCAGCTGGATGGAGAACTCGACCGGGTCTATCCCGACCCGACGGAGAAACCGCTGCGTGCGGTGATCCGGAAAGGCCGGGAGAACTACCTGTGCCTGCTGAACTTCGAAGAGGCCGTCGGCCGGCTGTCGGCCGACACCGGGTCCGCCATCGGCATGGGCCTGTTGGCGAGATGGATCGGCGCGACCCGCGACGGCGACATGATCGGCGGGGATTTTCCGTCCTGGCTGCCCGATCTCCTTGGCTTTCCCGCCGCCATGGGGCTCACCGACCGGCGCGGCGAGTGCATCTATTCCGCCTGCTCGCATTTCTCCAAATGCTTCATCGAACGGACCGTGCGCCGCGCCCGCCGGGCCAAGATCGTCGTCGCCAACCATGCGCTGGTGATGGTCCAGGCCGCCCTCGGCGGCGGCGATGAGGCCTACCGGCCGGCCCGGTACGTCTTCGACGAGGGACACCACATATTCGATGCCGCCGATTCGGCGTTTTCGGCGCATCTGAGCGGCGGAGAAACCGCCGAGCTCCGCCGCTGGTTTCTGGGCGCCGAAGGCCGCCGAGGCTCCCGCTCCCGCGGCCTGAAGGCCCGGATCGAGGATTTGCTCGGCGAGGACGAAGCCGCCGTCACGGCCCTCGGGGAACTGCTTCAAGCGGCACGGACCCTGCCGGGCCCCGGCTGGATGACCCGGCTCGCCGAGGGCAATCCGGTCGGGCCGGCGGAGAGCTTTCTCCGGCTGGTCCGTCAGCAGGTCTACGCCCGGGACAAGAATGCGGACAGTCCCTACGGCCTGGAGACCGATGCCGTGCCGCCCGTCGACGGCGTGGCCGGCGCGGCCCTCGAACTGCTCGACGCACTCGGGGAAATCGAGCGCCCGGCCCGGGTGCTGATCGGCCATTTGGCACGGCAGCTCGACGACGAGGCCGACGATCTCGACACCGCAACCCGGCAGCGGATCGAGGCGGTCGCCCGGTCCCTGGAGCGCCGCGGCGTCCTTCAGGTCGGCGCCTGGCGCGACATGCTGACCTCGCTCGGCCGGGAAATTCCCGAAGGCTTCGTCGATTGGATGAGCGTCGAGCGGATCGGCGGCCGCGATTTCGACATCGGCCTTCACCGCAACTGGGTGGATCCCACCCAGCCGTTCGCCGAAACGGTGATCGCGCCGTCGGACGGCGCGTTGATTACGTCGGCCACGCTGCGGGACGGGCACGGCGGCGACGCCGAGGCCTGGGCGCGGGCGCGGCTGCGCACCGGGCTCGACAAGGTGGGAGACGAGACCCTCACCCTGGACGTCGCCTCGCCGTTCGACTACCCGTCCCAGACCCGGGTCTTCGTCATCTCGGATTTGGACAAGAACGATACCGACCAGGTCGCCGCCGCATACCGGGAGCTCATTCTCGCCGCCGGGGGCGGCGTACTCGGTCTTTTTACTTCCATCGCCCGGTTGCGGAATGTTCACGCCCGCCTGGTCGAAGCGTCCGAACTCAACGACGTTACCCTGCTGGCGCAGCACGTGGACCCGCTCGATATCGGCACGCTCATCGACATGTTCCGCTCCGACGAGGACTCGTGCCTGCTCGGCACCGATGCGGCGCGGGACGGCATCGACGTGCCCGGCCGGTCGCTCCGGATGGTGGTCTATGACCGGGTTCCATGGCCGCGGCCGACGATCCTGCACCGGGAGCGCAAGAAGGCCTTCGGCGGCAGCCGGTACGACGATTCCATCACCCGCCTGCGCCTGAAACAGGCCTATGGCCGGCTCATCCGGCAGGCGGCGGATCGGGGCGTGCTGGTGATGTTGGACCGGGCCATGCCGTCGCGGCTGCTCGACGCCTTTCCCGCCGGTGTCGACGTGCGGCGGGTCGGATTGGCGCACGCGATCAGCGAAAGCGCGGTGTTCCTGGACCCGACCGGCGGAGACGGCTAGAGCCGATCTAGAACCTGTGCCCCGGCGGATAAGGCCACTCGGCATCGATCCTCCAATCCGTCCCCCTGCGGGCAAGCAGGTACGACCGGCCGCCGGCTAGTTCGAGATCGAAGAAGCGCCGCACCTCGTCGGTTACCGAATGCAGGACAATGTGGGTTATCTGCGGCCGGCTCAGCGACCGGGTCAACGTATCTTCGGAAATCCTCTGATAAGCCGAGAGATAGCCGACGGACCGCCGGGCGGGCCAGAGGCTGAAACGGGTGATCACATGCGATTCCCCCGAACCGCGCGGGTCCAGGACGAAATAGTGCCCGCCGTCGGGAATGGCGTCCGCCAACGCCGCGGCAACCGCCCGGAAATGCGGTTTCGGCGGTTCAAGATCGAACCTGATCTTTTGTGCGAACACAACAGGCAAGACGAGGATCAGAACGATGGACAATCGTTTCAGCCATTGACCAAAGACCGGCGCCGGATTCAAACGGTGCCAGAGAATGGCAACGGCCATCGACAGAAAGACCAGCCCGATCAGACCCATATGGGTGTTGTACCGCCAATAGGATGCTGCCCGCAGCGCGTCCGACTCCCCAAAGGTTGCGACATAGGCAAACAACAGAAACACATTGAAACCCAGGAAGACGCCGCTCGCGATTACCGCGAAGCGGTCCAGTTCGGTGCGGCAACGAATGATGCCCCGAATGCCGAAACCAAGGACGATCAGCATCAGAGCGAAAAAGACGCCCTTCTTCGACGCGACAAGCGCCATGCGGGCCAGGATGTCGGGAATAAGTCCGATGAACCAGGTTTCGACCGGCCGGATCGTCAACTCCGCGCCGGGCAGTCCCGTCGCGACGTGGAATCGCCAGGAACCATAGACGATCACCGCCGGCACCGCCGCCGCCACCAGAACCATGACCGCGCGAGGGAAGGCTATCTTCCTGTCCCGCCCAGAAATGAGCAGCCATGCCAGCACGAAGATCGCGAAAAAGATGATGTTCGTGGCCCGGGTGTTCACCAGGACGATGAGCGCCAGTGCCCACTGCCATACCAGCGTGCCATCGGCCCGTTCCTGGTCGGCGAGCTGATTCAGCAGCATCCAGGCAAGCACGCCGGCAACGCCAACGGACACCATGGTCGACGTCTCTGAATATGAGGTCAGGACGAGCTTCTGCACAAAGGTCGGATTGAGGATGGTAACGGCCAGCGCGGCGAGGGCGAGGGCGGGCCAACCGAATGCAGCTCCGGAAATTCCCGGTACCGTGCGCCGGACGACGTCCAAAATCACCACGCCGAAGCCGAGAAGCATCATCAGGTTGAGCAGGGGCCCGACATTTTCGATCGCCGGCCCGGCAAGCATGGCGCCGAGGAAGATCAGCAGCGGCCATCCATATGGATAGGCGGGGAAGCTGGCGCCGGTCTCCGCGGCATCGATTCCCGGAAATCCGTCATGAAACAACAGGAATTTGGCGCTCGGCAGCCAATGAGAAAACTCATCCCATTGCGACGCGCCCATCGCGGATACCAGGATGAGCAGCGGCAGCGCAAGCGCCCCCAGCATTGCCGGCACCCGCAGCGGGGCAAGCCCCTCGCGCCGAAGCACAACGACGGAACAACCTACAGCCAAAGCCGCCAGAATGGCCGCCAGGTAAGCGAAAGAGATTCCCGTCCAGACCCCAAACAGCGTGAAGATTGCATTTACAACGCCCCACCCGAATACCGGCGCGGCCGCCGACAGCCCGCGCGGCGCAACAACGCGTCCGATGGCGGCTAGGCCGAGCCACACCAGGGATGCCGAAAACAACCCCGCCAATTGGGGCAGGCCGCCATGAAAGTAGGAGAGGAACTGGGACATGGCGCCTTGTAGCAAGCCCGGATTCGTCCGCCAATCAATTCTCCGCGGCGACGGCGAAAAAAGGGCCGCATCCGATGGATGCGGCCCCTCTTTATAACCGTAGGGCGGCTTACATCATGCCGCCCATGCCGCCCAAGTCCGGCGGCATAGCCGGAGCCGCCGGCTTGTCGTCCGGCTTCTCGGCGACCATCGCCTCGGTGGTGACCAACAGACCGGCGATCGACGCCGCATCGGTGATCTCGGCCCGGACAACCTTGGTCGGGTCGACGATGCCCGCCGCCACCAGATCGGTGTACTCCAGGGTCTGGGCGTCGAAGCCGATATTGTCCTTCGAGTTCTCGAGCAGCTTGCCGGCGACCACGGCGCCGTCGACGCCGGCATTTTCGGCGATCTGACGGACCGGCGTCTGCAGGGCGCGGCGGACGATGTCCACCCCGACCCGCTGGTCGTCGTTCTCGGGCTTGGTCTTGTCGAGGGCCTTGGTGGCGCGCAGCAGGGCTACGCCGCCGCCGGCCACGATGCCTTCCTCGACCGCGGCGCGGGTGGCGTTCAGGGCGTCGTCGACGCGGTCCTTACGCTCCTTCACCTCGACCTCGGTGGCGCCGCCGATGTTGAGAACCGCAACGCCGCCGGCCAGCTTGGCGAGGCGTTCCTGCAGCTTCTCGCGGTCATAGTCGGACGTGGTCTCCTCGATCTGCTGGCGGATCTGGTTGCAGCGGCCTTCGATGTCGGCCTTCTTGCCGGTCCCCTCGACGATCGTGGTTTCCTCCTTGGTGATGACGATCCGCTTGGCGGAGCCCATCATGTCGAGAGCCACGTTCTCGAGCTTGATGCCGAGATCCTCGGAGATCACCTGACCCTTGGTGAGGATCGCGATGTCTTCGAGCATGGCCTTGCGGCGATCGCCAAAGCCGGGGGCCTTGACGGCGGCGACCTTGAGGCCGCCGCGCAGCTTGTTGACCACCAGGGTGGCCAGGGCCTCGCCCTCGATGTCCTCGGCGATGATCAGCAGCGGACGGCCGCTCTGAACCACGGCCTCCAGGACCGGCAGCATCGGCTGCAGGCTGGAGAGCTTCTTCTCGTGGATCAGGATGTACGGGCTCTCGAGCTCGCAGATCATCTTCTCGGCGTTGGTCACGAAGTACGGCGAGGTGTAACCCCGGTCGAACTGCATGCCCTCGACCACCTCGAGGGTGCTCTGCAGGCTCTTGGCTTCCTCGACGGTGATGACGCCCTCGTTGCCGACCTTGCCCATGGCGTCGGCGATCATGTTGCCGATCTCGCTTTCGCCGTTGGCGGAGATGGTGCCGACCTGAGCAATCTCTTCGGAGGTCGAAACCTTCTTCGAGCGCTTCTTGAGATCCTCGATCACCGCAACGACGGCAAGATCGATACCCCGCTTGAGGTCCATCGGGTTCATACCGGCGGACACCGCCTTGACGCCCTCGCGGACGATGGACTGCGCCAGCACGGTCGCCGTGGTGGTGCCGTCACCGGCTTCGTCGTTGGTCTTGGACGCAACCTCGCGGACCATCTGCGCGCCCATGTTCTCGAACTTGTCGGAAAGCTCGATCTCCTTGGCGACGGTCACGCCGTCCTTGGTGATGCGCGGTGCGCCGAAGGACTTCTCCAGCACGACGTTGCGGCCCTTGGGACCCAGGGTCACCTTCACCGCATCGGCGAGGACATCGACGCCGGCCAGCATGCGCTGGCGGGCATCGGCCTCGAATTTGACTTCTTTGGCTGCCATTTTTCTTGATCTCCTTGAAACAGATTGGCGCTTAAGCGGCCTTCTTGGCCTTGGCCTTGGTGGTCAGAATGCCGAGAACGTCGCTCTCACGCATGATGAGCAGCTCCTCGCCATCGATGTTCACTTCGGTCCCGCCATACTTCGAGAACAGGACCCGGTCGCCCACCTTCACATCCAGGGGCGTGATCTTGCCGTCTTCGGCCTTGGCGCCGGAACCGGCGGCCACGATCTCACCCTCGGAGGGCTTCTCCTTTGCGGTATCGGGAATGATGATTCCCCCCGCGGTTTTTTCGTCTTCTTCGAGACGCCGGACCAAAATCCGGTCATGCAATGGCTGAAAGCCCATTGTATTCCTCCATTTTCCACTGAAATCCACGCCGAATTAGCACTCTCGGCCTCGGACTGCCAGGGAATTTAGTTTAATGTTTTCAATCGTCAAGACCCTGCCGGCATTTTTTTTTGAAATTATATGGATGCGAAGACAAGGCCATTCCTCGCCGGGGATCGACCGGCTTGGCGAGCTAGGGCACCAAGCGAACGCAAAGGTCAATTCTGCGAATTGACCGAGACTGCCCAGGCGAGCCGTAGCCATGCCCGTCCTCCGGCCAGCGAAGCCGGCCTGCGCCGTCCGAAAGTCGGCTTCGGCCGACTGAAGGCCGGTCCGGTGGCCCGGGCGAGGGGGAGTTTCCGCGCTCCCTCGCTCCTTGAAAGGGGATTGGAATATATTTCCAACGAAAATTGCGAATCCGGCCCGATCGCGTGGGCTGCAATAGGCATTCATGGACATTAATAGACATTTGATGACTTGGTTAAATTCCAATTTTGCGCTTTTCGGCGCATTTTTGTGCGCGGGAACCCCTGCGGCAAGACCCGCGAACCATGTTCCCTGATCAATATGTGCGATCGGCCGCTCTTTGCCAGCCCTTCACCCAGCTTCGGGAGGAGAGGGTGCACAATTACCACAGAGCACACAGAGATCACCGAGGTTGGGAGGGAGTTTCGGCAGCGTCCCCTCTCCCCCTTCTTTCCAGCCTTCGTAGCCGAAGGCTACTTCGGCGGAGTAGGCCAGGGGGAGAGGGAACACGATGCGGGGAGGGTGATTCAGCCCTTCTCTGTGATCTCGGTGGTCTCTGTGGTGAATTTCGTGGATGCCCGTGTCAAGCACGGGCATGACGGCTTCTTGAACCACGGAGACGGTGAGACAGTGAGGAGCACGGGAATCGAAGCCTCCCCTCTCAATCTCTGTGTCCTCTGTGTCTCTGTGGTTAAAAATCCTGGATGCCCCGCCACTTTGCCGGCTGGCCCGGCAAAGCCGGGCCAGTGGGCCGGGGCATGACGCGGGTTGTTGGAGCCCCTATTCCGTCATGCCGCGGCGCGGATTGGCAGCACTCTCCCGGGATCGGTGCCAACCCCCTGATTTATAACATTTTTTGTTGATTCGGATCGCCGAACCGCTCCACACTTCTGTCGTGGCGTGCTTGTGACGGAGAAAATCATGAGACATGGCGATTTCGAAAAACAATTGAACGGCTACCGCCTGACCACCGCCGAAATCCTTTACCACCTGCCGGACCATCCGGCGCTGCTGCAGACCTTCATCTGGCAGACCATGGACCTGGCGCCCAGTTTCCCGGCCATCCGCAAATTCCTGAAATACTGGCAGGAAAGCCTGGACGGCAAGCTCCACTCGGTGAAGATCGCCTCCAGGGAGCTGATCAAACCGGCCGAATTCAAGATCATCGACAGGTCGATGTATTTGCATTGAGGGGGGCGCGGCCCGGGCCCGCACTAATTACGCCGCCGGTTTGTCCTCGGCCCGGGTCTCGTCGGCCTCGACCGCTTCGTCGACGGCGCGGTCGAAAGTATGGCCGTGCCGGACCCGCCGGAAGAGATAAATCCCGAGCCCGGCGGAAACGAAGAACAACACGACGCTGGCGGAAATCCTTAAACCCGGATCGAGGTTGATGCCGCTGCCCAGGAGGGCGAACACCACCATCTGCGGGATGTAGCCGATGGCCGAGCCGGCCAGGAACAAGGGAAACCTGGCGCTCGACACGCCGGCCGCCAGATTGGTCAGGAAGTTGCTGCCGGCGGGCAGCAGCCGGATCAGCAGGGTCATGGAA
>JAPPFK010000162.1 GCA_028823885.1 Rhodospirillales bacterium
TCCGGTCTCCGGCCGCGCTGGCCCGGGCGTTGTCCATCAGGGCGCGCATGCGTTTGATGGTGCTGTCGAGGCCGCCGAAAATGGCCTCACCGATCAGGAAGTGGCCGATATTGAGCTCGACGATGCTCCCGATTTCGGCGATGGGGCCGACCGTGTCGAAACCAAGCCCGTGGCCGGCGTGGCATTCGAGCCCCAGTTCTTCCGCGTAGGCCGCCGCCTCGACGATCCGCTGAAGTTCGCCCGCCCGTTCGGCGCCGGCCGCTTCGCAATAGGCGCCAGTATGTATCTCGACCACCGGGGCGCCGAGAGAAACCGCCGCGTCGAGTTGAGCCGGGTCGGCCTCGATGAACAGGGAGACCCGAATCCCGGCATTGGACAGTCCGCCGACCACCGGCGCCAGCTGGCCGTGCAGCCGCCGGGCATCCAGCCCGCCCTCGGTGGTGATCTCCTCCCGCTTCTCCGGGACGATGCACGCCGCGTGCGGCCTGTGGCGCAGCGCGATGGCGAGCATCTCGTCCGTGGCCGCCATCTCGAGATTGAGGGGCAGATCGATCTCCGCCATCAGGCGCGAAATATCGCCGTCCGAAATGTGCCGCCGGTCTTCGCGGAGGTGGGCGGTAATCCCGTCGGCTCCCGCGACGGCGGCGGCCACGGCCGCCTTCACCGGGTCCGGGTGCTCGCCGCCCCGGGCGTTCCTGATGGTGGCGACGTGATCGATGTTCACGCCCAGTCGCAAATGCCGGCTCATGCCGTGTTCTCCGTCTGGTGCGCCTGCCGGTCGCGGCGGGCGGCAAGTATCTTTTTCCGGCGGGCGGCGCGGGCGGCCTGATACCAGCCGAGCAGCCCGCGACCGATATAGTAGCTGACGATCCAGGCCACAATGGCGGTCGGGATGCTGCCGATCAGCATGGCCCCGAAAATCGGCCATGCGGAGTCCTGGAGATACTGGAAATCGGCCTGCAACATCGATTTCACCATGTTGCCGAACAGGGCGGTGAAATTGGGGCTGTCCCCGTTCGGGTGTTCGCCGAACCCCATGAGGCGGCCGAGTTGGTAGATCCAAACCCAAATGATGGGAAAGGTCCAGGGATTGCCCACCAGGGTTCCGATCCAGGCGGCCAGGATGTTGCCGCGGGTGATCCAGGCCAGGAAGGCGCTGGCCACGAGGTGCAGTCCGATGAACGGCGTAAACGAGACCGCGGCCCCGTAGGCGAAGCCGGCGGCAATCGAATGGGGGCTGCCCTTCAGGCGGGCAAGACGATGGCCGAGGTAGACCATGGTCCGCCGCCAGCCGATGCTCGGCCAAAAGGCGTTCCGAATCTGATCCACCGGTGAGCGCCGATTTCGCCGCCGAAACATGTCCTAATCTCTCCACCGGCCCGGAAGCCGGCCCCTCAATTCCAGTCCCTGATTTAGCCCCTTATTCAGCCCCGGGCGCGCTCGACGGAGTTGACCACCGGCGCGGCACGAAGCGCCGCGATTATATTCGTCAGGTGCTTCAGATCCCGCACCTCCACATCGATCGACATCTCGAAGAAATCGGTGCTTCGGTGGGTTATTTTCAAGTTTGAAATATTGCCGCCGTTGCGTCCGATGATCATCGACAGCTCGCCGAGGGTGCCGGGTTCGTTGGTCATCACTACTTCGATCCGGCCCACGTGCCCGGCGCCTTGCGCGACCTCTTCTTCCCACGACACGTCAAGCCAGCGTTCCGGCGTATCGACGAATTCCTCCAGGATCCCGCAGTCGATGGTGTGGATGTTGACGCCCCGGCCCTTGGTGACGATGCCGACGATGCGGTCGCCGGGCAGCGCGTGACAGCAAACCGCGAAGTGGACCGCCATCCCGGGGATCAATCCCTTGATCGGCACCGACCCGGCGCCGTCGGGCTTCAGCTTGTCGCGGACTTGCGACAGGGAAACGATGTTGTCCTCGTCGCCCTCGGCGCGCGCGCCCGGGAAGACCGCCTCGAAGACCTGCCGCGCCGTGAGATGGCCGGCGCCCACTTCGGCGCACAATGCGTCCGGCGTATCGAGAGCAAATACCGTCAACACTTCGCCGAGCGCCTTGTCCGACAGTTCATAGCCTTCCTTGTCGAAAGTGCGTTCCAGGATGGCCCGGCCGAGCGAGGTGTATTCCTCTTGCTGCTTCATCCGCACGAACCGGCGGATGCTGGCCCGGGCCTTGCCGGTGACGACGAAGTTCTCCCACAGCGGCGACGGGGTCTGCGCGGCCGAGGTGATGATCTCGACCTGGTCGCCATTCCCGAGTTCCGTCCGAAGAGGCATGATCTTGCCGTTGATCCGCGTGCCGACGCAGGTGTCGCCGACCTCCGAGTGCACCGCATAGGCGAAGTCCACCGGTGTTGCGCCGACGGGCAGCGCGATGACGTCGCCCTTGGGCGAGAAGACGAAGACCTGATCTGGGAACATCTCGAGTTTTGTGTGTTCGAGAAAATCTTCCGGTGTCGCGGCGTGCTCGAGGATTTCCAAGAGCTCGCGCATCCAGCGGTATTGCCGCCCCGCGGTGCGATCCCCGCCCAGCTTGTAGCGCCAGTGCGCGGCGACGCCGAAATCGGCGATTTCGTGCATGTCCCGGGTGCGGATCTGAACTTCGATCCGCTGCTGGTGCGGGCCGATGACGCCCGTATGCAGGGACTGGTAGCCGTTGGGTTTGGGGGTCGAGAGGTAATCCTTGAAGCGTCCCGGCACCACCGGATAGGTGCTGTGGATGATGCCGAGCGCCCGATAACAGTCTTCGACGGTGTCGACGACGATCCGGAAGCCGATGATGTCGGCCAGCTGTTCGAAGGAGATGTTCTTGCGTCGGCTCTTTCGCCAGATCGAATAGGGTTTCTTCTCGCGGCCGATGACCTCGGCCCGCAGCTTCGACGTTTGCAGGGTCGCCTTCAGCTCATCGATAATCCGGTCGACGATGTCGCCGCCCTGCTCGCGGAGAAAGTCGAGGCGGGCGAGGATCGATTCCCGCGCATCGGGATTGAGCTCGGCGAACGACAGATCCTCGAGCTCGTTCTGCAGTTCGTGCATGCCGATGCGTTCGGCGAGCGGCGCGTAAATCTCCATGGTTTCGAGGGCGATGGCGCGCCGTTTGTCGGCATCGCGGATGTGAATCAGCGTCCGCATGTTGTGGAGCCGGTCGGCCAGCTTGACCAGGAGAACCCGGATGTCCTCCGACATGGCGAGCACCAGCTTGCGGAAATTCTCCGCCTGCGAGGTGTGGTCCGATTGCAGTTCGATCTGCGTGAGTTTGGTGACCCCTTCGACCAGCTGGGCGATCTCCTCGCCGAACTGCTCGGCGATATCGTCGCGGGTGGTGTCGGTATCCTCGATGGTATCGTGCAGCAGCGCGGTGACGATGGAATCACCGTCCAGCTTGTAGTTGGTAAGGATGCCCGCGACCTCGATCGGGTGCGAGAAATAGGGATCGCCCGAGGCGCGCTTTTGCGAGCCGTGCGCCTTCATGGCGAACACATAGGCGCGGTTGAGTGCGTCCTCGTCGACCATGCGGTCGTAGGCGCGCACCCGTTCAACCAGTTCGAACTGACGGATCATGACGCTCCTCCAACGTCCCGTTGGGGAATCATGATAAATTCAAGCCATGAAGAAAAGATTGCCCCGGAATTCAAGCTGGCGCCGGTTCCGGGCGCAGGGGAGCGGTCCCTAGGCGGAGACCGGCCCATTAATCCTCATCGACGATATCTTGGCCGCTGAAATCAGGGGCACCGGCCGCCGCTTCGCCGCCACCGTCTTCCGCCGCCACCGGCGAGACGGGTGCGGCGTCTTCGACATCATCCGCCGAAATTGTTGCGGGTTCCATGGGCGGCATCAATTCGCCCGTATAGGCGTCGCCGGCGAGCAGCTCCATTTCTTCCTCTTCGAGCTCCTCGACCTCGACGTGCTTCTGAAGACCTTTGACCAGGGATTCCTCGACCTCGCCGAGATCGATGGTCTCGTCGGCGACCTCGCGAAGCGCGACAACCGGGTTCTTGTCGTTGTCCCGGTGGACCGTCAGCTGAGCGCCCGACGACAATGCCCGCGCCCGGTGGGCGGCAAGCATCACCAGTTCGAACCGGTTGGAGACTTTCTCGATGCAATCTTCGACGGTAACCCGGGCCATTCAATGCTCTCCAGACAGATGACCGGCCGCGCAATTCGGGCCGGTCGATTCGCGGCGCAGAATATATATGCCGGAGGTTAACAAAGGCAAGTCATTCCCTGCCTTGGCCCTGCGTCTGGCCCTCCGCCTGACGCTGCGTCGGGACGCGGTGAATTACTCAATGGGCACAACGACTTGTTCGCTATCCAGCCGGGCGAGCAGTTGGCCGGCGGTTCGGCCCGATTGCGGATGCCGCCATTCCGGGGCGATTTCCGCCAAGGGCAACAGAACGAAGGCCCGCAACGTCATTCTCGGATGGGGCAGTCGAAGGTCGTTGCCGGTGCGAATCAAACCATCGAAATCCAGCAAGTCCAGATCGAGCGTCCGTGCGGCATTCGGCGCGCCGCGAACCCGGCCGAACTGCCTCTCGACCGTCAACAGCGTTTGCAGAAGCGTTTTCGGCGTCATCTCCGTCGCGAGTTCCGCGACGGCATTGACGAAGTCGGGCTGATCGGATGCCGGAACGGGCCGGGAGCGGTAAAACCGGGAAACCCGAACCGCCCCGGCGCCCAGTTGGGACAGCCGGTCGAGTGCCGCCTCGCAGCTTGCTCGGGGCGGGCCCGCGGGGCTTGGAAGGTTCGCGCCGAGACCGATGATGATCATGTCCGCTCTTGTACCATCATGTCCGAAATGTGGACATGCCGATATATCACGACTGTAGGGTCCCCGAACAAATTGTGCCGGATTGGGATGGCGGTATACTCCCGGGTTCAGGGTGATTGCTGTTTGTTATACCCTGGCCGAGGGAATTTTCCCTGAGAATGTGTATGAGATTCAACAAATAACTAATTGATAACAAAGGATTAGTTATGAATTTTTACCCCGAGGAGCGGATTGGGCTGTTCATTGACGGCTCCAATCTATACGCCGCGGCGCGGGCGCTCGGTTTCGATATCGATTACAAGCTGCTGCTCAAGGTCTTCGCCGACCAGGGTCGGTTGGTGCGCGCCTTTTATTACACCGCCTTGGTCGAGGATCAGGAATATTCCCCCATTCGGCCGCTGGTCGATTGGCTCGACTACAACGGCTACACCATGGTCACCAAGCCGACCAAGGAGTTCACCGATACGGCGGGCCGGCGGAAGATCAAGGGGAATATGGACATCGAACTCGCCGTCGACGTGATGGAGATGGTCGAGCACCTGGATCATGTGGTGATCTTCTCCGGCGACGGTGATTTCCGCCGTTTGGTCGAAGCCACCCAGCGTCACGGCGCCCGCGTCACCGTTGTTTCCACGGTCCGCTCCAAGCCGCCCATGGTCGCCGACGAGCTGCGCCGCCAGGCCGATTATTTCGTCGAACTCCTGGACCTCAAGGACGCCATTTCCCGGGACAGCGGTCCGCTGGAGGACGATGAATTCGGTCCTGAGTACGCCGATGACGACGATGAAACGGGCCCCGATGAAGAGGTTGCCGGCGCGGCCTAGGCCTGCTCCCATCCAAACCTGAAATGACCGACGATCTCGAACCTTCGCCGGATTGCGGATTGTGTCCGCGGCTCGCGGAATTTCGCGCGGCGAACCGGACGGCCCACCCGGATTTCTTCAACCGGCCGGTCCCCGCCTTCGGTCCCCTGGATGCGAAGATGCTGATTGTCGGGCTGGCCCCGGGGCTCAAGGGCGCCAACCGAACGGGCCGGCCGTTCACCGGCGACTATGCGGGCGACCTGCTCTATCCGACCCTGATCAAGTTCGGGTTCGCCAAGGGCCGGTTCGGGGCCGACCCCGATGACGGGCTGACTCTCGAGAACTGCCGGATCACCAATGCGGTCCGCTGCGTCCCGCCCGCCAACAAGCCGATCGGCGCCGAGGTGCGGGCCTGCGGGGAATTCCTCGCCGCCGAGATCGCGGCGATGCCCAACCTCGAGACGGTTCTGGCGTTGGGCTCGCTGGCCCACGGGGCAATTCTCGCCTCCCTCGGGCTCAGGAAGAGCGCCTACAAGTTCGGTCATGCCGCCGAACATCCCCTGCCCGGCTACAGGCTGGTGAACAGTTATCACTGCTCCCGCTACAACACCAATACGGGGCGGCTGACCCCCGAAATGTTCGAGGACGTCTTCCGGCTGATTACCGGCACCGCGGGCTAACCCGTATATTTCACGGCCGATAAGGTGATATGATCGTATTTCACAATAAAAAATTGAATATATTTCATATATACAATAGAATAATGTAATTAATATTCCCGTCCCAAACTCGGGGATTGGTTTCCGCCCCTGATGTGTTATACCCCGCGGCGTTTCGGGTCCCCTGAATTGTATCTCCGGAGAAACTCGTTGGAAGTCGTCTGCCTCGATATGGAGGGTGTCCTGGTCCCGGAAATCTGGATCGGGGTGGCCGAACGCACCGGGATCGAGGAACTGCGGGCCACCACCCGCGATATTCCCGACTACGATGTGCTGATGACCCAGCGGCTGAGAATCCTGGACGAGCACGGGATCAAGCTGCCGGTCATCCAGGAGGTGATCGCCGGGCTCGGCCCCCTGCCCGGCGCAAGGGAGTTCCTCGACGAGCTCCGGACCCTGTTCCAGGTGGTGATCCTGTCGGACACGTTCTACGACTTCGCCGAGCCGCTGATGCGGCAACTGGACTGGCCGACGCTGTTTTGCCACCGCCTGACCGTTGCCGAAGACGGCCGGATCGCCGGTTACAATCTGCGGATGAAGGACCACAAGCGCGAGGCGGTCAAGGCGTTGAAGGCGCTCAACTACACGGTCTACGCCGCCGGCGACTCCTACAACGACACCACCATGCTGGGCGAGGCCGACGCCGGGTTCCTGATTCATGCCCCGGACAACGTCATCCAGGAGTTTCCCCAATTCCCGGTCCGCGACGAATTCGACGAACTGCTGGCGTCCTTTCGCGACCTGAGCCCGCGGTTCTAGGCCGCGCGGCCGCTCCATGCTCCAGATCAACGGCCTTACCTACCGGATCGGCGGGCGGACGCTTTTCGATCACGCCACGCTCACCGTGGCCAAGGGACGAAAGGTCGGCCTGGTCGGGCGCAACGGGGCCGGCAAGACCACCCTGTTCCGCCTGATCACCGGCGAGATTTCCCCCGATGACGGCGAAGTGTCGGTGCTCGGCCGGGCCCGCGTCGGCACCGTCGCCCAGGAGGCGCCCGGCGGGCCCGAGAGCCTGCTCGACACCGTGCTGGCGGCGGATGCCGAGTTGGCCGCGCTGACCGCCGAGGCCGGGACCGCGGCCGATCCCAATCGTATTGCCGAGATTCACACCCGGCTTGCCGACATGGACGCCCATACCGCCCCTGCCCGGGCGGCGGCGATCCTTGCCGGTCTCGGCTTCGACGAGGCGGCGCAACGGCGCCCGTGCGCGGAATTTTCGGGCGGCTGGCGGATGCGGGTGGCGCTTGCCGGCGCGTTGTTCGCCCGGCCCGATCTGCTGCTCCTCGACGAGCCCACCAACCATTTGGACCTCGAGGCGACCATGTGGCTCGAGAGTTATCTCGCTTCCTGGCCGGGCACCCTGGTGGTGATCAGCCACGAGCGAACGCTCCTGAACCAGGTCGCCGGCGGGATTGTTCATCTGCATGGCCGGAAGCTCACCGCTTACGGCGGCGGCTATGACACCTTCGAAAAGACCCGCCGGGAAAGGCTGGCCCGGGAAGCAAGCCTGCGCGCCAAGCAATTGGCGGAACAACGCCGCATCCAGGCCTTCGTCGACCGGTTCCGCGCCAAGGCCACCAAAGCCCGCCAGGCCCAGAGCCGCCTCAAAATGCTGGCGCGGATGGAACCCATCGCCTCGGTGATGGAGGAGCGCACCGCCGCGTTCGAATTTCCCAATCCGGATCCCGCGCCGCCGCCGCTGATCACCATGGACGGGGTTGCCGTCGGCTACGGCGGGAAAGCCGTGCTGCGGGACCTCGATCTCCGCATCGACATGGAGGACCGGATCGCGCTCCTCGGCGCCAACGGCAACGGCAAGTCAACCCTGGTCAAGCTGCTGGCGGGACGGCTCGATTGCCTGGAGGGCGAGATGCGCCGCCCCGGGAAACTCAACGTCGGCTATTTCGCCCAGCATCAGGCCGACGAGCTCGACCTGAAGGCGACGCCCCTGGTGCTGGCGGCCCGGGCCCTGCCGGATGCCGCCGAGACCAAGGTGCGCGCCCACCTCGGGCGTTTCGGTTTCGGCGTCGACAGGGCGGAAACCACCGTCGCCGACCTATCCGGCGGCGAGAAGGCCCGGCTGCTGTTCTGCCTGATGAGTATCGAGGCACCCCACATTCTGCTGCTCGACGAGCCCACCAACCACCTGGACGTGGATGCCCGCGAAGCCCTGGCGCACGCGCTCAACGCCTATGAAGGCGCCGTCGTGCTGGTGAGCCACGATCCGCACCTGGTGGAGATCGTCGCCGATGAACTGTGGCTGGTGGAGGATGGCGGCTGTAAGCGCTTCGACGGCGATCTCGGCGATTACCGCCGGCATCTGATCGAGCGCACCCGGACCGCGAAAAGGGCGCGAAACGGCGATGCCCCCGCCATCAGCAGGAGGGATGAGCGCCGCGCCCGCGCCCAGGCGCGTGAAGCAACCGCCGGTCTTCGCAAACAGGCCAAGGAGGCCGAAAAACGGTTGGCGCGGCTGGGCAAACAGCGCGCCGAGATCGAGACCGTTCTGGCCGACCCCGCCACTTACGAAGGCTCGACCGCCGACATGCTGGAACTGAGCAGGAAGCTGGTGAAGATCGACAATGAGATCGCCGCCGCCGAAAGCGCTTGGCTGGAGGCCGAAGAGGCGCTCGGCCGCTGATCCCCAGCCTTGCCCCCGAACACCGGATGCTCCATATGCGTTCTCTTTGCTGCTTGTGACGCTGGCCGCGGAAGGCCACCATGCGTCCGAAGTTCATAACCGCCTGCCGGCGGCCGACAACCCGCACCGAGCACCATTACGAGGAAGAGAGATGATCGATCTTTATAGCTGGCCCACGCCCAATGGCCACAAAGTCCACATCATGCTGGAAGAACTCGGGATGCCCTACAACGTGATTCCGGTGGATATCGGGAAAGGCGGCCAATTCGAACCGGAATTCCTCAAGATCAGTCCGAACAACAAGATTCCCGTTTTGGTCGACCCGGACGGCCCGGATGGCGAACCGATTACCGTCTTCGAAACCGGCGCCATGCTGATCTATCTCGGCCATAAGACCGGCAGGTTCATTCCCCCGTCGGGCAGCGTGGCCCGCTTCGAGGCGGTGCAGTGGCTGATGTTCCAGATGGGCGGCATCGGCCCCATGTGCGGCCAGCAGAACCACTTCAACAATTATGCGCCGAACCTCACCGACGAAACACAGCTCGCCTACGCCCAGGCCCGCTACAACAACGAAGTGGCCAGGCTCTACAACGTGATGGACGGCCGGCTCGGCGAAACCGCCTACCTCGGCGGCGCCGAGTACGGCATCGCCGATATCGCCACCTTTCCCTGGGTGCGAAACCACGAACGCCGCAAAGTGGACATCGACGCTATCCCCAACGTGAAGCGCTGGCTGGACGAGATCGAGGCGCGGCCCGCCGTGCAGAAGGGCATGAAGGTCCTCGCCGACGTCAGCACCGAGGGCAAGGGGCCGTCCAAGGAGGCCCTCGAAAACATGTTCGGCGCCACCCAATACGAGAGGCGTTAGACAGTCCGAATAGATCATCCAGGGCTCTGGCGTTCAGGGCTCCCGAAGGTCCGCGGAGCGGGCTTTTTTCGCCGATTCGCAAAAATGGGATATTTAGCCGGACGAGATTGGGCTAGACTTTTCCGATAGACCCGATCGGGAAAACCCCGCGGCAGTTACAGGGAGAAATTTCATGCTCAGACGCAGTCTGTTTACCGGCGCCATATTGGGGACAGTGATGGCGGTGGTCGCCGGTCCCGCCTTGGCGCAAAAGAAGGACAACACCGTCCGCATCGCCTTTTTCGATCCCATCTCGATGATCGATGCGGTCTACGACCCGAAGCCCGAAACCGGCTTCACGGCCAACGCCATTTACGACCGTCTGATGACGTATGAGACCGCCACCGGCCAATTCCGGCCGCGGATCGCGGAATCGTGGACCCGCGTAAACCCGACGACTTATGAGTTTAGGCTCAAAAAAGGCCTGAAGTTCCATGACGGCTCCGACCTGGACGCGGACGACGTGGTTTATACGGTCAATTTCGTCGCCGACCCCAAGGTGCGGTTCCGCATCAAGTCCCGGTACCTGTTCATCAAAGGGGCCGAGAAAATTGACCAGCACACCGTCCGCATCACCACCAAGCGGCCCTCGGTCTCGGCCATGATGCGTTTCGCGCGCTCGCTCTCCATTTATCCCTCCGACGTTCACGGCGCCCTGGCGAAGAAGAATACCTTCGGCCGCAAACCCGTCGGGTCCGGTCCCTACCGGGCGGCGATGGTGGATCCTGAAAAGGGCATCGTGCTGGAGCGGGTGAACAACTATCAATTGGCCGCCGACTACCGTCCGGCGGGCAAGGTGAAGCGCTACGTGATCAAGCAAATCCCATCCGTCCAGACCCAGGTGGCCCAGCTCCTGACCGGCAATTTGGACATGATGTACCGGGTGCCGAAGGATCAGGTGGACAATTTGCGCAACGATCCCAACTTCGGCTTCACCGCCCAGTCCAAGGGTCTGTTGATCGCCTACCTGCTCCTCGACGCGGCGGGACGTTCGGAGAACCCGGCGCTCAAGGACATCCGGGTCCGCAAGGCGATTATGCACGCGGTCAACCGGCGGGCGATCCAGACGACCCTGATCGCCGGCGGCAGTGACGTGCCGATGGTCGAATCCATGTGTTTCCGCAATCAGGCGGGGTGCGACTTTTCCGCCCGTCTGCCGGAGTTCAATCCGGCCAAGGCCAAGCAGTTGCTCGCCGATGCGGGCGTGAGCGATCTGAGCCTGGAGATCACGTCGGTGACTTCGGCTCCGGCGGCGGTTCCGCAGGCGATCGCGGGCTATTTGCGGGCCGTCGGGATCAAGGCGTCGGTCACCCGGCTGCCCTTCCCGCCTTATCGCAAGAAGCAGGCTCAGGGCAAGATCCAGGCATTGGCGAACCCATGGGCATCGGGCGGGCTTCCCGACGTGGAAAGCACGGCCAACTTCTTCTTCGCGCCGGGGGCGCGGAACTATTCCCGCGATCCGGTGATCACCAAGCTGGCGAAGGAAGGGGCGAGCACGTTTGAACCCAACGCCCGAAAGGCAATCTACAAGCAGCTCTTCGATCGTGTGACCGAACAGGCCTATATCATGCCCGTGGCGACGACGCCGCCGGTGTTCGTGCACGCAAAGGGCCTGCACATCAGCGAGGTCGGCGCCGACGAGACCTACGGCGCGCTCCCCAACCAGATTTGGTGGAAGTAACCCGCCGAAATTCCAAGGAAACCGGCCCTTCGGGGCCGGTTTTTTTGTGGGCTTGGCAGTGCCAAAACCGGATGACAGCATGAGGCATGCTATCCGACAGGGCCGTCACCTGGATCGTCTTCGCCGCCGTTCTCTATCTCGTGCTGTTCGTCGGCGGGGTCGGGCTGATCGCCGTGGTCAGCGGCGCCGGCGGAGACCCCGACGATCCGGTCCTGGTGGCCCGGGGCGGGGTCTTATACGGCGAGCACTGCGCCGCTTGCCACGGGACCAATCTGGAGGGCCAGCCCGACTGGGAGACCCAAAATGCCGACGGCACCTTTCCCGCGCCGCCGGCGGACGGGACCGGTCATGCCTGGGAACATTCGGACCGGCAACTGTTCGAGGTGGTGAAGTTCGGCGGCGTCCGGTTTTCGCGGCCGGGCGTCAAGAGCGCCATGCCGTCCTTCGAGGATGAGCTGGAAAGCGCCGATATCTGGGCGATCTTGGCTTTCATCAAAAGCCGTTGGCCCGAAGAGGTGCGGAAGGAACAGCAGACCCGAGGCCTGTTCTCGGGCCCGCATCTTCACTGAGCCGCGACCGGTCAGTCCTCGCCCCGATGACGGCGATGGCGGCCGTGCCGGCGGCGGTGGCCGCGAATGCCGATCCTGCGGGCAGCTTCGATTTCCTTGTCGAGTTCGCCGGCGGCGATGGCGGCGATGACGTCGCGATAGAATGCCTCGAGGCCCGAGACGTCGCCGACGCGAAACGCCTTGCCGCCCGAAAACTGCATGGGCCGGGTGCCGAAGCGGACGTGGGTATAGATCTCCCCGTCCTCGTGGGCGAACCACCACGGGCTTACCGGGCGGCCGCGCGGGTCCTTGGTGTCCGGGTCATGCAGCAGCGCGATTTGGTGCTCCAGCCGTCTGGTCAGCTTCTTCTTGGCGATCGACAGTCCGTCCCGCTGCGGGGTCCGGTCGATATCAGCCGTCTCATATTTGTCGAGTAATCCCAAGTTGGTATTCCTTCTTCTTTAGTGAGATGGTTAGTGATCATAGGATATTGTGCAGGTGCATCTCAACCAGGCGGTCCTGATCGGTCCGTTGGTCACCCGTTCGGACTTCACGCCACTCCCTGCGGAGGCTCGTATCCCAGAGATCAGGGCGGAATCGCGATGACGGCCGGTTGTCGAACAGCCGGGCGAACGTACGAATTATGAACATTTTTGTCTCCGTATTAGTGTTATATTAGTGAATATATTTTGTGTTATCAGAGAATGCAAGTTTAATGTTCGCACGCCACGAGGTGATGCGCATTGGCAGCGGTGGCCGAAAGGGCGATCGGTCTAACCGCCGACGAGCACCTCTACCACCGTATGTTCCATGATGTTGCGCAGTACCTGGCGGGCGGTCTTGGCGTCCCGGCGGGAGACATCCAGCTTTTTGAAAATAGACCGGAAATCCCGGATGAGCGTGAGCCGGGCGCCGTTCGGCAGGCGGCCGCGGAACGGTTTGCCTTCATTCGTGGTCAACGGGATGACCCGGCCATAGGCTTCGGGGGTGAGGATGCGAAAGCGGGTCCATTTGCCTCCCCCGTCACGGACGCTGCCGTCAAGGGCCAAGGTCAGGCCGCGCACCTCCGGATGGGTGTCGATGGCGCGGGACCCGCTGAATGCCCGCACCACCAGGTAATGCGCGGCGCAGTATTCCGTATCCGGTAGATTGATGGTGCCGAAAGTCCAGGTCCCGCCGACGCCGATGGTCTCGGCGGCCGAGTGCACCAGTTGAAACGGCGACGGGGTTCCGCCATGACCGGCCCGTGCAGGGCCGATACCGAGTATTGCGTGCAGAGCGGCCGGCGCCCAGGTTTTCCGGGAGGTCTCCTCGCATGGCACCAAAGCGACGCTGAAGTTGGTAATCGCGGCCTTGTCGAGACGTACCGGCCCCGTCGCGCTGTCGAACTCGACGCCGCTCAGGTCCGGAATCGGGTCCTTCCACGCCAGTTTTATGACGATACCCGGGGCGGCGGGGCCCGGATCCTGCGGAGCGGCCGCCGCCGCCGGAACCAACAGTCCGGCGGCCGCGATCAATGGGGCGAAACGCTTCAGTTGCCGCCCTTTCCCTTCAGGATGTCGGCAAGACTCTCGAGGCCCGCCCGGCCGCCGTCATCGGGCTCGATGCGCCCCCCCTGCCCCGGCCGTCCGCCGAGGGTGGCGAAATCGGGCCGGCCGCCCCTGCGGCGCGGCGGGCCAAATC
>JAPPFK010000145.1 GCA_028823885.1 Rhodospirillales bacterium
GAGAGGGATGCGGAGATAAGGTCATTCCCCTCCGGGGATTGACCGACTTGGCGAGGCGAATGCCGAGCTTAGCCGAAGCTGGGTGAGGGGGAATTTCGTATCACCCCCACCCTGGTCAATTCCCTGTGGGAAATGACCGACCTCCCCCTTCAAGGGGGAGGGGAATTAGAGGAGGGAGAGGGTCGGGATGAGGATGATTCTAGCCCTACCGGCCCTTGAATTCGGGTTTGCGCTTTTCCATGAAGGCGGTGCGGCCTTCGATGAAATCCTCGCTGCCGGTGCACGCCCGCGCCAGTTCCTCGCAGGCGCCGATATCGGCTTCGCCGGTACCCTTGCTCAACTCGTTGATGATGAACTTGGCGGCCCGCAGGCTGAGGGGCGCGTTGTCGGCGATGGCGTTGGTATAGGATTCGACGAAGCCCGGCAGTTCCTTGTCGTCGATGCGCCGGTGAATGAGCCCCATCCGCAAGGCCTCTTCCGAATCGTAGCGTCGCGCGGTGAGGAGAATTTCCTTGGCGTTGGCCGGTCCGACGGCGTCGACCACCCACCGGGTCATCGCCGGCCGGTAGCCGATCCCCAGCCGGCCGGCGGGAATCGCGAACACCGCGCTTTGGTTGGCTACCCTCAGGTCGCAAGCGCAGGCCAGCCCCACGCCGCCGCCCATGCAGTATCCCTCGATCATGGCGACCGTCGGCTTGGACGCGTTGCGGACCGCGGCGAAGAAGGCGCCGCTCTTGCGCTCGAACTCGGCCGAGGCCTCGGCGGTTGCGCGGCGTTCCTTGAATTCCGAGATATCCGCGCCGGACACGAAGGCCTTGCCGCCGTTGCCGCGGAGCGCGATCACCCGGACGGTATCGTCCGCCTCGTAGGCTTCGACAACCTTCCGGGCGGCCTCGGCCATGGAGAGCGAGAGCGCGTTGTGTTTCTCCGCATTGTTGAAGACCAGCCAGCCGACCGCACCGAATATGCCTGCCTGGATCTTGTCGGTTCCGGTTTCCATGCTCCCCCCGGGCCTGAAGAATTGGCGGAAGAGAGTGGGAGTCGAACCCACTAAGACTGTCTTACAGCCTTCACTGGTTTTGAAGACCAGCCGGCACACCGGCACCGCTTCCCTTCCGCCGCTGTTTTACAAAGGCTTGGCGGGGTTGAAAAGCACGCACCGAATGGAAATCGGCTCCGAAGGCCTGGAGCGGGATGATTCCATTGGGGAGCGTATCCGGCAATTTGGAAGCCAACTGTTACCCATCCATCCGGTTGCTCAAAGATTTCACCACAGAGACACAGAGATCACAGAGGACGAATGATTAACTCTTCCTATCTCACTGCCTCACCGTCTCTGTGGTTCAAGAAGTCGTCATGCCCGTGCTCGACACGGGCATCCACGCTTGGCGGTCGGCGCAATACGTGGATGGCCGGGTCCGGGCCCGGCCATGACGCTTTGGCGGTGCGCTAGATCAAATCCGTCATACCCCGCTTTATGCGGGGTATCCAGCGGGCGCTTCCGGAACGTGGATCGACCGGAAAGACGAGTACGAGGTGCCGGTCTCCCGGTTCACCGGAATGGTGATGTCCAGAACGATTTCCGGGTCGGCCTCGCGGGTAACCTCGAACAGCCTGATGTGCCGTTGGCTGTCGAGATTGTCTTCCGCGGGATTGCCGTCGCGGTCCGTCCGGATGCACGAGAAATTACAGAAGATGTTGCCGGTCTCCGGCAACTCGACCGCGCCGCCCTGCGAACTCGAATAAATCGTTTCACCCGGCGGTCCGGCGAACGACCAGTCTTCGGCGACGGTGCCGGCGCCCTCGTCGATCCTGAACGCCACGGCCCGGCTGTAGGTCTCGTGCGGCTTGCGGCGGGGCGCGTAAGGCACCGCCCGGCAGTTCCCGTTGTCGAAACACAGCACGCAGCCATCCGAGGTCAGGGACGGGTCGTGCTGGTGATACTGCCACTCGATCTCCGAGGCCGGTTCGAGCAGCTTGCCGGACCAGGGCGCCGACCAGCCCGCCGGATCGCCCAATATCCATTTCAGCTCGCCGTCCGCGAGGCCGATCTTCGCGATGGCGTCCTGATGGCGGATGGAGATCAGGTAGCTGTCGTCCGACGGGTCGTAAAACAGGCCGTTGGAGTGGCTCCAGTCCAGATCGCCCCCGGGCGTCGGACCCAACTCGCCGCTGACCACCGAGTAGTAGCCGATGCGGCCGGTATCCAGAATATCGCCGAGATTGTGGCGCCGGACGATGTCGCCGGCGCGGGTGAACTCGACAATGACGTCTTCCTTGACGTCGGCGGGGGCCCGCGGCGCATCCGCGTCCGTCTCGCTGGTCGGATAGGCGTCCACATGGGTGCAGCCGGTGCCCAGCGAGAGCAGGTTGCCCGACGGCAGCTCGATGGTCGAATGGTGGACGACGCCCACATCCAGCGGAATCCCCTCGGCCTCGCCGGGCGCGCCGTCCAGCGAGCGGCTGGTCCAGGCGCCGGCCGTATTGCCGCTCATGTCCAATTCGAGGATCCGGCCGCGCGACGTGAGCAGGATGGTATTCCGGCGGGTATGCCAGATGCCGCCGACGCCGGTCCCCGTCTCCACGCTCCACGCCGCCTCGCCCGACCGGCCGATCCCGATCAGAACGCCGTCATGGGGCATCGGTCTCTCGGCGGTCGCCTTGTTGACCGGAAAAATGACCAGGCCCGGCTCCCGGCGTTCGGGTTCGCACACGTTGACCTGGATCGCCGGCAGGCCGGCGCCCGCTTGGGCGGAATCATCGGTATCCATTTGCATCTCCTAGCCGCCGAACCACCTGAGCAGCATGGGTTCGGGAAAGACGATGTCCATGCCCTCGATGAACACGAACTGAATGACCAGAAAGAACACCGCCGCGCCGCCGAGGGCGAGCACCCAGCTCTCCCGCCGGTAGAGCACGTAGGCGAGAATGAACAGGGGAACGGCGACGAGATGGCCGGCCAGCATGATGGCGCCGCCGAGGATGTAGACGGCGGCGAACATGCGGAGAATTTCCCGCCCCCGCCCTCTCAGCGCCACGATGCCGATGGCCGCGGCGGCGGTTTCCTCGTCGTCGCCGCTCTCGGCCGGCTTGTCGTCCCACCGGGCCGGGTTGCGCAGATTGCCGGCCGTGTAGACCAGCGCGACGAGGACCATGGTCACCGACACGAACCAGGGGAAAATCGTCGCGCGGGGCGGCAGATCGAGAAGCAGCGAGATGAACAGGACCGAGGTCGCGACGAACAGGACGACCAGAATCCAGTCGATGGCGCGGGCAACGCGGACGGTTTCGGGATCGGCCAATGTCAGCTCCCCCTGATGCGGGGGCCGGGCGCCCCCTTGTTCCGCCAGCGCCGGTAATAGGGCGCCGCCAGCGCCATGCAGATGAAGATGATCAGCACCACCACGATGGGCCGGGTATAGAGCCACTCGTAGTTGTAGCGGTCGACGGTCGAGAACAGGTACGGCTCGGCGATGCGGCCCATGATCAGCCCCATGACCAGCGGCACCCGCGGCCAGTCGGCGTGCTTGAACACGTAGCCCAGCGTGCCGGCGGCGAGGAACACCATGATGTCGCCGAAGGACAGCCGGGCGAACGTGGCGCCGACGATCATGGCGGCGAGGATGAAAGGCACCAGGAGGTTGGCGCGGATGAAGCACAGCATCACCAGCCAGCGCTGGAGAATGAGCGCCAGCAGGGCGGCGACGATGTTGCCGACGATCACCACCGACACCATAGTGAAGGTGAGGTCGAGCTGGGTGTCGAGCATCTCCGGGCCGGGCCGGAGGCCGATGATGACGAACACGACGAGCAGCACCGCCATGGCGTTGTTGCCGGGAATGCCGAACGCGACGGTCGGAATGATGGCGCCCGGCTTGTGGGACGCGGTGCCGGTTTCGGGCGCGATGACGCCGCGCACGTTGCCCTTGCCGAAGCTGTCGGGGTTCTTGTCCGATGCCACGGCGATGGCGTACGACATCCACTCCGCCACGGCGCCGCCGAGACCGGGGATGAAGCCGGTGATCACGCCGACGACGCTGCACTTGACCACCAGCCACCAGTTCCGGGCGCAGTCGACGAAACCGGTCCACAGGCCGGAGACCTTGCGGCCCACCTCCGACGAGGCGATGGTGGTATTCCGGATCGCCAGGTCGATGACCTCGGGCACGGCGAACAGGCCCAGGACGATGGGGATCAGCGGCATCCCCTCCCACAGATAGAGGAACGGGCCGGCGAAGCGGGTATCGCCGGTGCCGGGCGCCTGGCCGATCATGGAGATCATCAGGCCGAGGCCGCCCATCAGCAGGCCGCGGGCCGCCGACTTCCCGGACAGCGAACTCGCCATCACCAGCCCGAGCATCACCAGCATGAAGAACTCCGGCGAGGAGAAGTTGTTCACCAGCGCGCGGAGCCCCGGCAGGAAGAGAATGAAGATGGCGGTGGCGACGAAGGTGCCAAGGATGCTGGCGTAATAGGAGGCGCACAGCGCCCGGCCGGCCTCGCCCCGCTTGGCCATCGGGTATCCGTCCAGCGACGTCGCAAGCGCCGCCGCGGTTCCGGGCACGCCCAGCAGCACGGCGGGGATGGAGTCGGTCTGGGTCGTCACCGCGTACACGCCGAGCAGCATCACATAGGCGTTCAGCGGGTCCATCTGCAGCGCGAAGGGGATCAGCAGGATATGGGCGATCAGTCCCCCCAGGCCCGGGATCAGCCCGACGATCATGCCGGCGACGATGCCGATCATCATCATCGGGAACACCGGCCAGGTGAAGACCTTGTAGAAGCCGTTTACGAAGGCGCCGGCTATAAACAGAATTACACCCATGACCGGTCAGGCCCGCCCCGCCGCGCGGCGGCGCACACCGGCCGGCGCGGCGCGCCGCGGCGCCGAGCGCCCGTAGGCGGCGGTCCGGCCTAGAAGGCGCCGGGCCGGTTCATGTCGAGATACTTCTTGACGATGGGCTCGCCCACGTCTCCGGGTATCCAGCTCATGGGAACGCCCCAGGCCTTCTGATGGTCGGCCTTGTACTGGGCGTCGTTGGACGTGGCGACGAACGCCTTCCGCCACGCCGCGACATATTTCGCCTCGGTGCCGGGCGGGGCCCACACTTCGCGGGCGACGCCCTGACCGGCGGCGACCGAGGTCATGATCTTCCAGTCGCGGCTGCCGACCGCTTTGGGCTTGTGCTTCTTGACGATGGAATGACCCGTCGGGACCTTGTCCATGCCGCCGACCGTAACCGGGACGATCTCGCCCGAGCCGTCCATGTAGCCCATCTGATAGACCGCATGGAAATCCGTCTTCTTGTAGGTGCTGAGATTCTGCACCCAGGTCAGGTGGGCGAAGGGCGTGGTGTTGATTTCACCGGTCCGCATAGCCTGCAACCGTTGGGCGAAGCGGGGATAGGCGGAGAACACCTGATAATCGATCCCCATGATCCGGTAGAACGCCTCGTAATAGGGCGTGTCGGCGGCCTGGAGGCCGATCAGGTGCTTCTTGGTGGCCTTGACGAAGCTGTTCAGGTCCGTGGTGCCCGAATCCCCCCGGAAGCCGACGATGCGGGTGATGGTCTGCGCGCCGATGAACGACATTTTCGAGGTGTCGAACTGCACCTTGCGCTTGCCGCGCACCGATTCCGCGGCGCCCGGCGCGTTGAACGAGCCGACATTGGTGCCGTCGGGCTTCAGCGCATTGTAGGTATAGTTTGCCGCGACCACGGAACCGCCGCCGCCCTTGTTGATGTAGCGGACTTCCGGATTGCCGGGCAGATGCTTGGAAAGGTACGGCCCGATCTGACGGAACCACAGATCCGGCGGCGCGCCGGGCGGCGAGAAGACGACGATGGAAACCGTCTTGCCCTTGAACGAAACGCCCTGCGCGGCCGCATCGCCCGGGGCGAATGCCGCGCCGAGCGCCGCCGAACCGGCAACCAAGGCTGCCAATGCCAATTTGAACCTGCTCTTCATGGTGATCCTCCCAATAGCCTGTTGTGCGGTCAGTCGCCGGCGACGGATGTTTTTTCTGGTTTGCCGGACCGATCGTGTCCGGCCATTACCGATTGTGAGGGAAAATTCGGGAATGGGCAATTCGGACGTCCAACGCCCGGGTCCCGTCAGACGATCAACACCTGCTCCGCGCCGTCCGGGGGAGAAACCTGGACGCTGTTGGTGGTCATGCAGACCATGGAGAAGAATCCCGCCGTGACGATGATGTTGACCAGGTGTTCCTCACCGAACCGCCGCTCGGCGGCATGGTAGGTCTCGTCCGAAAGTCCTTTGGTCTCCAGCAGTTCGGTCACCACTTCGTAGATCGCCCTTTCGTCGTCGTCGGCGAATTCGGGCCGCCGGCGCTCGTTGATCGCGTCGATGATGGACTGGTTGAGGCCCTCGCCGACGGCATTCCGGGCATTGGCCGCCCACGCGTAGCGTCCGCCCCAGAACCGGATGGCGAGAATGGCGGCCAGCTGCCGGAGTTTCGGCGGCAGGCCGTTGGAGCGCAGGTAATCCCCCATCTCCTGGTTGAGCCTCATGAAGCGGGGAATTCGGATATAGGCCCCGTAGGGGCCGCCGATCCGGCCGCCGCGGCCCATGATTTCGTCGTAGACGGCGCCCTGCTCCTGGTTCATTTCCTCGCGTTTCAACTGCGGCATCCGGGTCATGTCCGTCCTCCTCCCCAATACGCCATTGATCTCCCATAAGCGCTGGGTATGGCAGAAGTCGGCATTAGCATTTGAATATTTTTCTGTCCATCCCTAGCATTGGTACCGGACGACCTTGCCGATGCTTGGTGAAACCATTCGAGGCCGAACGACAACAATACGGCCCGGCTTCATCGTAATTCAGCGTTTCTATTGGGGAGACAATTCAGATGGCACGTTTTTTCGATAATTTGACATCCAAGGGGTTCGCCGCGCCGCTGGCGGCCTCCGTATTGATGGCGGGCGTTGCCGCCGGTTCCATGACCGCGACGGGGACGGCCCAAGCCGCCGGACCCGATTTCACGGGCAAGAAAATCACCTTCTTGACGCCTCATCGGGGGGCCGATTCCGTCCTCTCGCTGAAGACGTGGATGAAGTACGCATCCAAAAACCTGAAGGGCAATCCGGAAATCACCGTGCAGTCCAAGTTCGGCGGCGGCGGCGTGACCGCGGCCAACTTCTTCGCGGCCACGGCCAAGCCCGACGGCTTGACGGCTTCGATGCTCAATCTGCCGGCCTTTATTTCGTACTCGGTCCGCCGCAAGGGCGTGAAATACGACATTTCCACGATGAAGGTCATCGCGGGCGAAGCGGCGGTGTACGTTCACATCGCCGGCAAATCGGCCAAGGCGCAGGACGCATCCGGCGTCAATGCCTCGGCCGGCGAGCAGAGTTTCGGCACCCGGTCCCGCAACTTCAACGTCATGACCGCCCAGATTCTCTGGCGGGCCGCCGGCAGCCCGGTGCGTGTCGTCACCGGTTTCCGGGGCAATGACACGGTCATCCAGGCGCTGGCCAGCGGGGAACTGAATCTCGGCTACATCTACATGCAGGCCTGGATGCGGAACCTGAAGAACTATGCCGACCTCAACATCAAGCCGCTCTATCAGATGGGAACCCTCGATGCCGCCGGGAACATCATGCGCGACCCGCTGATCAAGGATGTGCCGACGGCGGACGAGCTGTATCTCAAGCTGAAGCCGAATGCGAAGGGCACCCAGGATTACAAGGCGCTCCGGACGGCGATGAGCATGTACCAGATCGCCAAGGGGTTTTTCCTGCCCGCGGGTACGGATGCGGCCATCGTCGACGCATGGCGTACGGCGGTCGACAAGGGGGCCAAGGACCCGGCGTTCATCGCCGAACACACGAAATTGTTCGGCTTCCCCCTGGCTTACGTCCCTTGGGCCCAGGCCAGCAAGAACCTGAATGACGGCCTTGCCACCCTCAAGGAACCTTACTTCCAGCCGGGCGGGGAGGGTTACCAACTCATCATCGGAACCCGGCAAAAGAAGAAGAAGTAGCCGGATCCCGTAAGTAACGGGAGGGGCCCGGCGCCGGTATCGCCCGGCCCCTCTTTCGTCTTGCCGGCGCCCTGAATTCGGCCCCGATCCGGGCGCGCATGCGAACCCGGCGGGGCGGTGGGAGACATGGAAGAAGCCCTAATCATTTTGAACGCGGCCGTCTCGGGCATGTTCCATGTCTTCTCCTGGCCGGTCTTCCCGATGATGATGGTCGGCATCTGCGTCGGCATGTTCCTGGGCCTCGTTCCGGGCCTCGGCGGGCTGATCGGCTTTGCCCTGCTGATCCCTTTCGCCCTCGTCATGGAGCCGATTACCGGCGTGGCGTTCCTCCTGGGGATGAGCGCGGTGGTGACCCAGACCGATACCATCCCGGCGGTCATTCTGGGCGTGCCCGGCACGTCCGCCGCCATGGCGACGTCCCTGGACGGCTACCCCATGGCCAAGCGCGGCGAAGCGGGCCGGGCGCTGTGCGCGTCCTATTACGCCAGTATCTTCGGCACCATCGTCGCCGCCGGGCTGTTCATCCTGCTGCTTCCCATCCTGCGGGCGGTGATATTCGCCTTCGGCCAGCCGGAATTCTTCATGCTCATCCTGCTGGGCCTGATGCTCGCCGGTTCGCTGGCGGGGAATTCGCTCGCCCGCGGCCTGATCATGGCGGGCTTCGGCCTGCTGCTGGCCATGGTCACCCTGGAAACCTCCATCGGCGCGCCGCGTTACGCCGGCGAGATCATCTATCTGTGGGAAGGCATCCCGCTGATACCCGTGGTCCTCGGCCTGTTCGCCATTCCCGAGGTGCTGGACCTGGCCCGCCGGGGAACCACCATCTCGGCGACCAATGTCGATACCCGGGTTTCCGGTCTCTGGCAGGGGCTGGTCGACAATTTGAAGAACTGGTGGCTGATCATCAGGGCGTCGACGCTGGGGGCGCTCGCCGGTTTCATCCCCGGGCTCGGCGGACAGGTCGCCGAATGGCTGGCCTACGGCACCGCCGTCGCCTCGGACAAGGACCCCGCTTCCTACGGCAAGGGCAACGTGCGCGGCGTCATCGCGCCCGAGGCCGGAACCGCCGCCCAGAAGCCGGGCGCGCTGGTCCCGACGGTGGTCTTCGGCATTCCCGGAAACGCCGGCATGGCGCTCACCCTCTCGGTGTTCCTGATATTCGGCCTGACCCCCGGCCCCGACATGATCACCTCCAAGCTCGACGTCACCTTCGGCATGATCTGGGTGATCGTCGTCGCCAACATCATCGCCGCAATCCTCGCGCTGGTGCTGCAGCGCTGGCTGATCCTGATCTGCTATCTGCGGGCCACCATCCTGGTTCCCATCGTGCTCGGCACCATGCTGACCGGCGCGACCATGGCCAACCAGTCGTTCGGCGACGTCGCCCTCTTCCTGTGCTTCGGCTTCCTGGGCTACCTGTTCAAGCATACGGATTGGCCCCGGGTTCCCCTGATCATGGGTCTGATCATGGGCGGGCTGGCCGAGAAATACCTGTTCCTGTCCTTCGACCTCCACGGCTGGACCTGGCTGTGGAACCGTCCCCTGGTGTGGGTGATCGCGCTGGTCATCTTCCTCAGCGTGTTCTTCCCGCCCATGCTTCGCCACTACCGCGCCAGGCGGGAGGGGAAGGCGGGCACGCCAGCCCAAGTATCGGGGGTCAAGGTATCGGGGTATGACGAATGAGCGGCGCCCGAATCGTCGATATCGCGCTGACCGTCTTCTTCCTGGCGGTGGGCATCTTCGCCATCGCCGACGTCCGGGACTTCCCGTTTCAGGACCGGCTGTTTCCGTTCTCGGCCGCCGGACTGATCCTGATCTGCGTCCTGATCTACGGCGCGCGCCAGTTCTTCACCGGCCCCCTCGAGATCGACCAGGAAACCGGCGCCAACGCCACCAAGCCGCCCTTTACGCGGGAGCAGATCCATACGGTCATACCGCTGGCGGCCGCCATCCTGGTTCTCGTCGGCGGGGTGTTCGTCTTCGGCCATCTCATCGCGGTGCCGGCGTTCGCCTTCGGCTACATCCTGCTCAGGGGCGAGAAACTGTGGATCGCCATCTTCGGCGCGTGTCTCCTGTTCGCATTCATTTGGGGACTGCTGATCAACGTGATGGAGGTCCTCATGCCGCGGCCCCTGATCATGGATTGGCTGGGTCTCTGAGCGGAACCGGCCTCAACCAGCGAGGAACATCGAATGACCGCCAAGCTGCCCAAGGGATGGCCCGAAGACCGACCCATGGCCGTCTGCATCAATATCCCGCTGGAATGGTGGCCCGAGGGCGTCGCGCCCGGCGTTTCGCCGTTCGGCAATCCGCTCCGCAACGACGTCGTCGATACGGCGGCCCGGCAGTGGGCGGAATACGGGCTCAACGTCGGCATTTACCGGCTGGCGGACATCGCCGAATCCTTCGGTTTCAAGTTCTCCTGTCACGCCAGCGGCATCCTGTTCGACGAGCGCCCGGAACTGATGCGGCGGGTGCACGAGGGCGGCCACGAAATCATGGCCCACTGTTGGACCCAGCACCGGCTGCTTTGCTACATGGACCGCGACGAAGAGGACCGGGAGATGAAACGCTGCGCCGAGGCGCAGGAAAAACTCCTGGGCGAGCGGCCGCTGGGCTTCGCGGTGCCGCGCGGCATGCTGTCGGAAAACACCGAGGAACTGATGGCGGCCAACGGCTATCAGTTTTACGCCGACGACATGAGCGGCGACATGCCCAAGATCAAACAAACCGGCGCCGGTCCGGTGGTGTGCATACCCTATGACATGGAGGTCAACGACCTCGCCTTTCACCTCCGCCACGGCAACCGGCTGATGCTGCTGCCCGAAATCGTCGGCGACATCATGGACGGCTACCCGAGGATCGGCTCGCCGCCCACGGTCCTGGATCTGGGTTTCCACGCCCACGTGTCGGGAAGGATCGCCGGGTCGATCCAGTTCCTGAAGGTGATGGAAATTCTCGCCCGCACGCCGTTTGCCTGGGTCACCACGCGGACGGAAATCGCCAGGCTGATGCTGGCGGAGCACGCGGAACGGCAGGGCTAGGGGCGGCCGGGTTGCCATAGGTTCGGGGCAGGTGGATGGCCGAGTCACTTTGCCGGCTGGCCCGGCCATGACGCGTGATGCTGAATCAAAGAAGCTCGTCATGCCCGTGCTCGACACGGGCATCCACGCTTTGGGGGCGGCGGTACACGTGGATCACCGGGTCAAGCCCGGTGATGACGACTTGCTGTTTGTTTCCTCTCCCCCTCGAAGGGGCAGAGGTCGGTCATTTCCCACAGGGAATTGACCAAGGTGAGGGGGTTGCGCAAACGGCTTCCACGATGCCGGATACGCTTCCCAATGGAACCGTCACGCTCGAGGAGAAAATCATGACCCGCGAATGTCCCGGACCCAATCCGGCCGCCCGGCCCAGGCTCGCCGCGCCGGCCGGCGCCTGCGATACCCATATCCATGTGGTCGGCCCCTACAGCCGGTATCCCATGGTTCCGGAACGGACGTTCACGTCGCCGGAGGCGCCCTCGGAAATGATGCGGGGCTTCCTCGACGTCATGGGGCTCGACCGGGCGGTCATCGTCCATATCACGGTCAGCGGGACCGACCCGGCGGTCACCCTCGATGCGATCGCCGAGATGAACGGGCGGGGCCGGGGCATCGTCATTCTCGATGCCGATGCAACGAAGGCCGACATGGAACGGATGGACAAGGGGGGCATCCGCGGCGTCCGGCTCACGCCGTTGTTCGGCGGCCGGGTGGACGCCGAGACCGTCACGGCGCTCGCGGCGAAGATCGCCGATCTCGGCTGGCACATGCTGTTCATGCCCTCGGACCCGGAGCAGTGGCTGCAACTGGCGCCGCTCCTCGGCCGGCTCCCCGTCGACGTGGTGGTCGATCACCTGGCCTGGCGGGGATGGAAGGCCGAGGACGGTCTCGATCAGCCCGGCTTCAGGGCGCTGATGGAACTGGCGGCCACGGGCCGGGCGTGGATGAAGCTCGGGGGCATGTACCGGTATTCCCGCGAGGAGGCGCCGTGGCGCGACCTGGTTCCCTATGCCCGGGCGATCATCGGCGAATGTCCCGACCGGATCATCTGGGGCTCGGACTGGCCCCACGTCCGCACCTGGGATTTCCCCATGCCCGATGACGACAAGATCCTGGATTGGCTCCTCGAACTCGGCCTCGATGACGCCATGATCGGGAAGATTCTGGTCGACAACCCGGCGGCGCTCTACGATTTCGGCTGACGCCGCACCGGCGCGGAGGCGGAGAGGGAGCAGCCGCACGGACGCCATACCGGGCGGCTATCCCGGAAAGCGTATCGCCCGGTTTGACGTGCGTTACGATGAATTCACTCATGCCGAACCGTGCCCCAGAGTGCCATCTAGTGGAATTGCCGGCGACTGAGGAGCGTTACGCCCCTTCCCCATCCTGGGCGCCGCCCGGCTTGCGGGCGAGGAAGAAGAACATGGGCGTGAAGATGCCCGACTTGCCGCCTTCGACCAGCGCGTACGCCGCCGCATCGAGCAGCGTGCTGACCGCGCGGGAGCCCTTCGGGAAAATCCGCAGCCTCTCCCCGGCCCGCAGCGCCAGATTGGTGAGCGAGCGGCCGATGGGCGTGCGCGGGATGCTGGTCAGGGAGAGGTCGCGGCCCTCCAGGGCGCGGTACCAGGGCGTCTCGGGATCCGACGCGGCGGCGCGGTCCTCGGCCTCCACGAGCTCGAACCCGGCCGCCCGCAAGGCGCCGCAGATTTCCGATATGGAGGCGATTTCGGGCAGCGCGTCCCCCACCATGATGTCGTGCTTGATCCGCCGGTGCTCCGCGTTTTCGGGGTCGAAATCGCCGGTGATGCACCACTCGTACCCCCCGAACAGGGCGCCCGGGCGCAGGACGCGCAGGATTTCGCGGAACGCGCCCGCCTTGTCCGGCGCATGGGGCATGGACTCGATGGCGAACGCGGCGTCGTAGCTGCCGTCATCCTCGGGAATCTGCATGTAGCTGCCATGGATGAAGCGACACAGCTCCTCCACGTCCCGGGTGTGGTGTTTCGCGCGCTCGATCTGGTAGGCGTTGTTGTTGATACCGACGAAGCCGGCCCCGGAATAACGCGCCAGATTGCCCATCGGCCCGCCGACCCCGCATCCCGCGTCGAGCACCTGCATCCCCGGCTTCAGGGCCAGCCGGTCGCCGAGATAATGCTGGTGCCTGAGGATGGACGCCTTGAAGCTCTCGCCCCGCCGCCGGGGCGCAAAGTGGAACGAGTTGCCCCAGCCGAACTCGTAGAAGTCGGTCACCAGGTCGTAATAGTGATTGACGAACGAGCGGTACTGCTCCCGCCGGGTTTCCTCGCCGGCGCCGTAGATCGCCATGTATTCGTCGACCACGGATTCCACGTCCTGCGGCGCGAGAGTCGCGGGCGAGCGTGACCGGTTCCGTAACCGTGTGGCGAAGAATTGAAACATTCGTGACCCTTAGCACAGCCGGGCGGGCCCTCAAAACGGAAACCTCCCCCGCCCTTCTTATGACCCCCTCACCCTGACCCTCTCCCCCTGAAGAAGGGGGAGAGGGGA
>JAPPFK010000092.1 GCA_028823885.1 Rhodospirillales bacterium
GTGCCGAGGCCCACCCCGGCGACGGCGGCGAGGACGATCCCCGTCACTTCGTATTCATCGATCTTCACGCCGAGAGCCAGCGCCAAACCGCCGAAGGCGACAATGGCGCCGATCACCGTGGTCATGCGCAGGGGCGCCAGGCGCAGGGCCGCCGCCTCGAAGCTGGTGACCAGCGGGAAGATGTAGAAGACCAGGATGGCGATCCCGACGGGCAATTTGTCGAGGGCGCTCAAGAGGGCGAGGGTGTAGCCGGCGCTGACGACGCCCAGGATGAACGCGGCGGTTCCCACCCGCCCGGGCAGGAACAGGGGGATGCCCCGGGCCTTGAGGATGACCACCAGGATGATCAACGGCAGGATGAACCGGGTCGCCGAGACCGTCATCGGGTTGGTGCCGCCCTGATAGGCGAGCCCGACGATGGAATTGGAGAGCGCGAAGCCGACCGCCGACACCAAGGCCAGCGTAATTCCAAGTCCGCGCGCGCTTTGATCCATTCGACATCCCTCCGTGTCCGCCGATGGGACCAATCCCCAACCGTATTTGCAAGCGCCCTTGCCGTTCCCGCGCTCAAGGGGAACAATGACCGCAACGAACGGATAGTTTATTGGGAGACGTCTCAATGGCGGTTAAGCATTTCCACCACGCAACCCTGCAGGTGCCGGACGTCGCGGCGCAGTTCCAGTTCTACAAGGATTTCGGCCTGACCGGCCGCGCCCGCGGCAACAACGCGGTGATGCGCTGCAAGGACCGCAAACAGGACCAGGTGATCATCACCGAGGGCTCCACCATGGGCCTCCATGACCTCTCCTTCGGCGCGACCAAGGCTGCCATCAAGAAAATCCAGAAGCGGGCCGAGGAACGGGACGACGTCTCGGTCATCGATCCGCCGAAGAATGCCCCCTACAAGGGGCTTTGGCTCCGCCATGAATTCGACGGCATGATCTACAACGTCAACGACGACCCGGCGGCCAGGTCGCTCGGCGGCGTGAAGCCGGCCAGGAAGCAGCCCGAATACAAGGTCAATACGCCGGGCCATTTCTACCGCGTGAACGAGAAGCTGGACCTCCCCATCGACACCAGGCCGATGCCCCGGCGCCTCGGCCATATGGTTCACTTCACCCCCGACGTGGACAGGAAGGTCGACTTCTATTCGGACGTGCTGGGCCTGCAGCTTACCGACCGCTCGGGCGACCTGATCGCCTTCATGCGCCCCGCCGGCGGCAGCGACCATCACGTGGTCGGCTTCGTGAAGGACAGGAAACCGGGCTTCCATCACATTTCCTTCGAGGTGGGGAACCCGGACGAAGTGGGCATGGGCGGCCAGCGCTTGCTCAATCGAGGCTACCGCAACGGCTGGGGCTTCGGCCGCCACGCCTTGGGGTCAAACTTCTTCTGGTACGTGCGCGACCCGCACATGGGCTTGTGCGAGTACTTCTCGGACATCGACTACATCGCCGACGACGACCAGTGGAAGCCCCGCGACTGGCCCATCGAGGTGGCGTTCTACCTCTGGGGCCCGCCGCCGCCCAAGGCCTTCGGCACCAACTATACGGGCAACAAGAAGGTGGTGAAGCCGGAGTCGATTTCGTATTCGCGGGTTTAGGGGACCGTGAGAGAAAAGCTGGAGGGCCTAAAGCGGCAGGGACAAGCCCCCCTCGCGCGGCTCCAGCCAGGCTCGCATTGAATTAAGCTCCCGGGGACCCTACTGCACCCACCTGACGATGCCGGCGACGCCGTCGACGCCGACCTGCGAGCCGTCGGGGATTTTTTCGGTGGCGTCCTGGACGCCCAGCACCATGGGAATGCCCCGCTCGCGCCCGAGCGACGCGAGGTGGGAGGTGGACCCGCCCAGTTCCGCGACCACGCCGGCGACCCGGGGCAGCACGGAGGCGAGCGCCGGCCCCGCCACGTTGGTGACCAGAATATCGCCCGGCGCGATCCGGCCGATCTCGCATTCGCAGTTGATCACCACGGCGCGCCCGGTTCCCCAGCCGACGCCGGAGGGCTGACCCCGCAAACCGGGATGCTTCTGCCACATGGCGTCCGGCACGATTGCGTCTTCCATGTGCAACGGCCGCGCCTGCAGCATCTTGATGCCGCCCTTGTCCATGGCCCACTCGATTTCGGCGGGGACGCCCAGCATGTCTTCGGACCGCCGCAAGTAGCCGGCGAGCTCGCCCACCTGATCCTCGTTCAGGCACTGCCGCGCCTGGTGTTCATGGTCGTTGTGGTGGGCGTGGGGCGCGTGATGGTGTTGGCACGACACGCTGTGCTTCTTGGCGCCCGTCGCGATGTCGATGATGTTGCCGTCCGCATCCAGGTCGTAGCGGTCGGGCACCACCTCGCCTTGGGCGATGCTCTCGCCGAGGCCCCAGGTGGCCGACACCATCATGCCGCCGGACGCCGTCTTCGACAGCCCGCCGCCGGACGCCACCGCGTCCACCAGCGGCTGGACCAGCAGCGCCATGGCGGTGGAGCCGGGATCGATGTCGTGGGTCTGCATGTAGCGAAGCGCGCGCGGCGCCCAGAGCGCCGCCCAGCAGGCCTTCACCGCGGTGATGAAGTCCTCTTCGGTCTCGAGACCCAGGAAACTCTCGAACTGGCCGGCGAAGGTGGAGCCTTCCCGGTCCTCGACCAGGGCCGAGGAGCGGACGACCGTCAGGGCGCCGGTGCGCCCGACCATCGCGGCCCGCGCCTCGAGCAATTCTTCCCGGATTCCGGGATCGATGTCGCTGGTGTAGAGCCCGAGGCGCACCTGGTTGGCGAATTCGTTGGCCTGCTTGTATTCGGCGCCGTAATAGGCGAGCGCGGCCTCTTCCACCCCGATGGCCTTCAACTGCGCCCGGTAGACGTCGGCGCCGATGCAGAACCCGTCCGGGATCGGCATCCCCTTCCGGCCGAGGGCGGCCTGGTTGGCGGCCTTGGGCCCGAAGCGCCCGGGGTCGGCGGCTTCAGCCGAATTCAGTTGGACGACGTACCGGCTCATGGTTCTACTCTGCAATCTGCCAAACCCAAGAACCGGCGAACCTTCATCCGGAAAAGCCCGCCGGCCTCGATTCCTGTCAATAGTCAGGGCCCGTAAACGGCCCCGGGGCCGGGTGCGCCCTCAGACGACCTCGACCGGCATGATGCGGTCGATCGGGAAGTGGGTGATCAGCTCCGTGTGATCGGCGTGGCAAATCACCATTTCCTCGATCCGGCAGCCCCACTCGTGGACCTTGCCGTGCTGGGTTTCCAGCGCGAAGACCATGCCTTCCTGGATCTCGATCGGGTGATCGAGGGACCAGATGCGCGAGATCACCGGCGGATCGTACTGGGCGAGGCCGAGACCGTGGCCCCAGAGGTTGGCGGCCGCCTGGTCTTCTTCCTCGTAGCCCCAGACCTCCTTGGCCGACGGCCACTTCTCGGCGATTTCGCGGGTCGTGGTGCCCGGCTTCACCGCGTCGATGGACGCCTGCAGCCACTCGAGCGCGCGGGCGTAATATTCCTGCTGCTCCTTGGTCGGCTCCTGGCCCACCGAATAGGTCCGGTAGTAGCACGACTTGTAGCCGTTCCAGGTCAGCGCCGCGAGATCCATGAAGACGATGTCGCCCGGCTGAATGATCCTATCGGAGAAGTTCCGCCAGTTCGGCCAGGTGTTCGGACCCGAGGACACGATGACGTCCTCGACGTCCTCCATGCCCGGGATGTTGTAGAGGAATTCCATGATGTGCGCGGTCACCTGGTTCTCGGTGATGCCGGGCTTCAGGAACTTCATGCACTCCCAGTGGGCGGCGTCGCCGATGGCGCCGACGATCCGCATGCACTCGTGCTCGTCTTCGTTCTTGACCGCGCGGGCTTCCATCATCGGGGTCATGCCGTCGGCCCACACGATGTTGTTGTCGGCGAAGGCCTGGAGCATGTTGATGTCGATGAAGTCGACGCCCAGCTTCTCGCCCTCGACGCCGTGACGCTTCATCTCTTCCTTGGCGGCGTTGATGAACTTGGTCACCTGCTGGGTCGAGGCGGGACCGGCCGCGCCCTTGATCCAGGCGTAGGAGTAGCGAATGTTCTCCGGCGGGATCCACGGGCTGTGACGCTCGATCTGAATGCCGATGTCGCCCTGCTCGAACAGGATCGGCTGACCGTCGCCGCACAGCATGGCATAGCGAAGGCCGGGCTTCAGCCGGTTCCAGCCGGGCGTGAGCGTGCTGGTCACATACCGGACGTTCTCGTCATACATGAGCAGCATGGCGCCCAGACCATGGGCCTTCATGCGCTCACGGGCGCGTTCCAGGCGGTAGTTCCGCAGACGGTCCCAATTGATCCGCTGCTGCCAGTCGACGCCGGTGATACCGAAATTTGCAAAACCTGAGGACATTTAATGAGGACTCCCTAATCACTCCCAAGACACAAATGCATAAAGAATGGGCCGGGGCGAATCAAACCCAATCTTCTATAAAACCCCGCGCCGCCGGGGGCGTGAAAGCCGCGGAAATTTAGGACATTCGGGTCCGTCAGACGGTCACCGGCCTGCCGCTCTCCGCTGACCTGACGACAGCCTCCAGGACGGCGACGTTGCGGATTTTTTCCTCATCGGTGAACGGATAGCCGGCCCGCCCCTCGACCGCATCCGCGAAGGCCTCGAGATTGGCGGTGACGGTGTCGATATCGTCGAGCACGGCGGTTTCCTCCACCCCTTCCGCCCGGGAGATTATCAGCCGGGTCTTGCCGATCTCGCTCGGATGCGTGTCGCCGCGCGCCTCCACCCAGGCCTTCGACCCGAAGACGGCGAACCGCATGTAGAGGGGCGTCGCCAGTTGCGAGGAAAAATAGGACGTAGCGCCGTTCGCGTGCCGGAACTGGATCGACAGGACATCGCCGGCGCCGTGCCGCATATGGCGCCGCGCCGTCTGGGCGAAGACCTCGGTAATGTCGCCCAGCATCCACAAATAGGCGTCCGAGTGGTGAATGCCCGTCGCGGTCATGCCGGCAGCCGGGGATTCGCCGGCGTCGGCCCGCCATCCCTCGGCCGGAACGTCGGCCAGCCTGGCGTGGGAGAAGTTGCTTTCGGCATGCTGGATTTCGCCCAGCGCGCCTTCGTCGATCAGCCGCTTGATCTCCCGGAACGCGGGCTCGAACCGGCGTTCGTGTCCGACGCCCAGCTGGACGCCGGCCGCGCCGCATGCCGCGACCGCGCGCTCGGCGCTCACCTTGGTCAGCGCCAGCGGCTTCTCGCAGAAGACGTGCTTTCCGGCTTCGGCCGCGGCCACGATCTGCGCCTCGTGCAGGCTATGGGGGGTCGCCAGCAGAACAGCGTCGATGCCGGGATCGTCCAGCGCATCGGAGAGGTCGGCGCTCAGCACGAGTCCGTTCGCATCGGCGAAATCCCGATGGGCGTCGGTTGCGATGTCGATGCCGCGCGTCACCCGCAGCTTATTGTTATTGCTCCGCAGGCAGCCGACGATGTGCCTGCCCCACCAGCCAAGGCCGACCATGGCCACGTTGATCATGCGAAAATCTCCGGTCCACTCGCGGGCCGGAGTCTTAGCCAATCGGATTGCCGGGATCAAACGCCGGGCGCGATCCCGCGGCGCGATGACGCCGCCAAGCCGTTCCGGTTTCCCGAAATCGGACGGAATTTCATTGGAATTCCCCGCTGGACCCGGCCGCTCCGGACGCGTAAGGAAGATGCCGAACGGGGCAGGCAATTGATCGACAAGCGGGTCACATCTTTCGAGCAGGCGCTGGCCGGAATCGAGGACGGATCGACCATCCTGGCGAGCGGTTTTGGCAACGCCGGCTCGCCCATCGAACTGCTGGAGGCGCTGGTCGATCAGGGGGCCAGGGACCTGACCGTGGTCAGCAACAATGCGGGCGAAGGCGAGTTCGGGCTCGCCCGGCTTATGCGGGCCGGACGGGTGCGCAAGATCATATGCTCCTACCCGATCACGTCCGGCTCGGTGGTCGTCGATGAACTCCATGCGGCGGGCAAGATCGAGCTGGAGGTGGCGCCCCAGGGCACGATCAGCGAACGCATGCGCGCCGCGGCGGCGGGCATCGGCGGCTTCTACACCCGGACCTCCGCCGGCACGATGCTCGGCGAAGGCAAGGAAACCCGCGAGTTCGACGGGCGGCTCCATGTGCTGGAACGGCCCCTCAAGGGCGACGTCGCCCTCATCCGCGCCAAGACCGGCGACCGGTGGGGCAACCTGATCTACAACATGACGGCCCGGAATTTCGGACCCACCATGGCCATGGCCGCGGACCTGACCATCGCCCAGGTGGACGAAACCGTCGACGCCGGCGAACTGGACCCCGAGGCGATCGTGACCCCGGGTATCTTCGTCGACCGGGTTCTACGGGTTCCGGGGAGCCGGTAGCGTGGGCCTGGACCGCAACCAGATCGCCTGGCGGATCGCCCAGGACATCGCCGACGGCAGCTACGTCAATCTCGGTATCGGCATGCCGGAACTGGTGGCCGACTTCATCCCCGAGGGGCGCGAGATCGTCTTTCACAGCGAGAACGGGCTGCTGGGCATGGGGCCCAAGCCCCCGAAGGACCAGGAAGACCCCGATTTGATGAACGCCGGCAAGAAACCGGTGACGCTGGTGCCGGGCGGCGCCTACTTCCATCACACCGACTCGTTCCTGATGATCAGGGGCGGCCATCTCGACCTCTGCGTGCTCGGGGCCTACCAGATCTCGGAGACCGGCGATCTCGCCAACTGGGCGACCAACAACGACAAGCGGCTGCCCGCCGTCGGCGGCGCCATGGACCTGGCGGCGGGCACGCCGCGGGTCATCGCCATGACCACGCACTGCGCACGGGACGGCGCACCCAAACTTCTCGGCGAATGCACCTTTCCGCTGACCGCGGCGGGCGTCGTCGACCGGGTTTATACGGACCTCGCCGTGGTCGACGTAACGCCGGACGGCTTCGTCGCGCGCGAGATCATCGACGGGATGAGCCTGGCTGAGCTGCAGGACAGGACCGGGGCACCGCTCGCCGCCGCGGATGATCTCGGCATCCTGAAGGCGCCGGCGCTCGGCGAAACGGCCGGGTAGCCGCTGGGGCGAGATGGGTTTGACTTGACGCATCGCCAAACCGTCATGGCCGGGCCCACTGGACCGGTTTGCCGGGCCAGCCGGCAAAGTGGCCCGGCCATCCACGTGCCGCTGCCCCCCAAAGCGTGGATCACCGGGTCAAGCCCGGTGATGACGGCTTCTTGAACCACAGAGACGGTGAGACAGTGAGACAGGAGGAGTTAACCAATTCTCCTCTGTGATTTCTGTGTCTCTGTGGTGAATATCCTGGATGCCCCGAACAAGCCCGGTGATGACGGCTTGGTAGCTGCTAGGACCAGGGGGTTTCGACCTTCTCGATGGAGACGCCGTCGATGAGGATGTCGTCGACCTTTTCGTTGAAGAAGCACATCAAGCCCTTGATCCCGGGCATCTCCGGGATGGGCTCCGGATAGCTCCAGACGATGTTCTCGAACACCCGGCCTCCCGCCGCCGCCGTCCAATACACCGCATTCCCTTTGTAGGGACAGGACGACGCGGCGTCGCTCGGGGTCAGAAGCTCCCGCCGAACGTCCCCGGGCGGCAGGTAGTAGCGGGTCGGCAGCCCGGTTTCGAAAAGAAAGCGGGCGTTGACGCTCTCGGCCACCGTTTCGCCGCCGAGGATGACCTTGACGGGCCGGGAGCTCCGCACCACGTCGACGCGCTTATAGGGATCCCGGGCGTGGACGAAGATTTCGTCATCCTCCTCGTACCAGCGGTCCACCTTGTTCCAGTAGAACGCCACATGATCCTCGAGCCGGGCGCATTCCACGAACGGATCCTCGTATCCCCAGACCGCGTTTTCCGACGTTCTGCCGCCGGCGCCGATGGTCCAGTAGGACGCATCGCCCTTGAACGGACAATGCGTGGCGTGGCCGGTCGCGCTCAGCAAGTCCATCCGGACATCCGGCTTCGGGAAATAATAGACCGGGACGTGTTTGGTTTCCCGGACCAGCAGGGTCCGGAGGGAATCCGCGATGACCTCGCCGCCGAACTCGACACGCACCCGGCGCGGGCTGGTCTCCATATTCACCTCGTAGCCGGGATGGCTTTGAAATCCGGGGGCGTTGACTCCATCAGGCACTGGTTCCCTCCTCTCGCCGGCGGGAGACCGTCCCAAGCCGGCTAATCGCCACAACTATTCGCCTGGCCGGTCCATCTCGGCATCCGCGAACTCGTCGTCGCCCGGCTCCTCGTCTTCGACGGCCGCGATCCGGTAGTCTTCGTTGAGCCATTTCGAGAGGTCGAGGTCGGCGCAGCGCTTGGAGCAGAAGGGCCGGTAATCGGCGGCCACGGGACGGCCGCAGGACGGGCATTTCCTGCCTTTGGCGCTGACGGGAAGTCGGTGAACGGACACGGGGGCGGGCTCGGCTCCAGTTTTAGACACCACAGCCTAGGTCAGCCGGCAACCCGGCATCAACCTTCTTCCGCCTCCAGGAGCGCCCGGGCCTCCGGCAGGCTGCGGCGCCTGCGGCGCCGGGTCAATTCGACCAGTCCGAGCTTGCTGTATCCATGGACGAAAACGGACCGGTCGGCCGCACAGCGCTCACGCAGCCGCCGAAGCACCTGATTGCGGTCCTCGCCGCGGGAGAGGGAGATGAAATCGATAACCGCCTGGCCGGACAGGTTTCGGAGCCGAATCTCCCGGGCGGCGGCGGCGGCCGCCTCCAGGTTGACCTGCAGCGGCCCCTGCCCGGCGTTCCCCGCATTGACGTCGATGGCCACGAGCGCCTGGGTCGGCTCGATGACCAGTTCGCCCCCCGACGGAAGCCGGACCAGCGGCTCGAAGGCCGCCTGCCAGGCGTCTTCCAGGCCCATGCCGTCGAAGGGTCCGGCGGTCCGGTGGTGGGCCGCCAGCCGATCGGCGGCTTCGGGCGCCCATCGATCGATGCAGGATCGGACAAACGGCACGGCTCCGCCGGTGACGACGATTTGCGACCAATCCCCGGCCGGAAAATCCCTGATGAAGCTCTCCACGGGCGACACCGGCGGCGACAGGACCGTATCGTCCTCCATGTCCCGGATCGAGGACCACGCATCGCGCAGCCTCCGAACCTCGTCCACAACCGCGTCCGCCCCGGCATCCGCCGCCCGGGTGCGCAGCACGACCCCTTCTTCGCCCAGCAAACTCCCATCCACCGCGTCGATGAGGGTTTCGATGCCCGGATGATCGCGAAGCGATCGCGGCGCCCGAACCGTCTCGCCGTCCGGCTGGAAGACCGCCAGGCAGCCGGCAATCCGCGGCCGGGCGGTAAGCCGGGCGAGCTTGCCCGGAAAGCTGTCGCGCTCCACCTGCACGACCAGCCGCTGCCCCTCCCGGAGCGCCGGTGAGCCCGTGGGCAGGTCCCGGCCGTTGAGGAAGCCGGTCGACCCCTCACCGAATTCGACGAACCCGTCGCCCCCCGCCGTCTTGCCGGCGACCCTGCCCCGGTAAATGCCCTCCACCTGGCTGGGGTGGCGCCTCAACTCCAGATACGCTTCGGCCAGATCTCCGTCCTCGAGCAAGGCGATGCGATCGGCCGCCTCGCCGGTTTCGATGACCAGTTCGCGCTTCATGACTGCTCCGTTTGCGGCCGGATTCCAAGGCCGCCCAACAGTTGCACGACCTCGAACAGGGGCAGCCCCACCACGTTGCTGTAGGAACCGGAGATTGCGCGGACATAACCGGCGGCCAAACCCTGAATGGCGTACCCGCCTGCCTTGCCCCGCCATTCCAACGACCGGAGATAATCGTCGATTTCCTTGGCATCCAGGCGCTTGAACGAGACGCCGGTCGACACCAGACGGGTATGTTCCGCCCCTACTGGGTCGACGACGCAGACGCCGCCGAAAACCGTGTGCCTGCGGCCGGAGAGCAGTTCCAGCATGCGGCGCGCCTCGCTCTCGTTTTCCGGTTTTCCGAGGCCGCGGCGGCCGCAGGCGACGACCGTATCGGCGCCAAGAACGAAACAATCCGGGTTGTCCGCCGCGACCGCCCGCGCCTTACCGGCCGCGAGCCTTAGCGCCAGGTCTTTCGGCAGCTCGCCGGGCTTCGCCGCCTCGTCGATATGGGCCGGAACGATCGAGCCGGGCTCCAGGCGAACCTGACGCAGCAAAGCGAGCCGCCTGGGCGATGCCGAGGCGAGGATCAGGTTCGGTATCTGGGAATGGGTCATCGGCCGCGCCAGGATCAGGCGCCAGCGGATTACTTGAAGCGGAAGGTGATCCGGCCCTTCGTCAGGTCATAGGGGGTCATCTCGACGTTGACGCGGTCCCCCGCCAGCACGCGAATCCGGTGTTTCCGCATCTTTCCGGCCGTGTGGGCCAAAATTTCATGATCGTTGTCCAGTTTGACCCGGAACATCGCATTGGGCAGCAGCTCGGTGACCGTGCCCTCGAACTCCAAAAGCTCTTCCTTCGCCATCTCCGCTCCCGCGGCTGTTGCAGTGAGGGGTGAAAGTGGTCCGAACGGCCTTTCGGGTCAAGTCCTTTCGCCCCGGATTCCGCCGAATATCGCGAGGCCGGTCAGCCGCCGGGGGGCTTCGCGACGGGAAATCTCCGGTGAATTCGATCATGGATGGCGTCGCGCACCCGGCGATAGGCTTCGATCTGCACGTCTCTCGTTCCCTCGATCCCGCCGGGATGCTCGGTGGCCCAGTATTCCACCTCGCAGGAGACGCGCGAGGTGAGGCCCAGCGCCAGGTGATGGGCTTCGGGCGACAGGGTGACGATCAGGTCGAACGACAAATCGACCAGATCGTTGAAGGACTTCGGGCGATGACGGGACATGTCGATCCCCCGCTCCCGCATGACCTCGACCACAAATCCATCGGGGTCGCCGATCTCGACCCCCACCGAGTCCACATATATTCGATGCCCGTGATAGTGTTTGAGAAACCCTTCCGCCATGGGCGAGCGCACCGCGTTCAGCGAGCAGGCGAACAAGACGGCGGAAGGGCCTTCGGTCATCGTCCTACCGCCACAGCATGACGCAAATGAGGGTGAACAGCCGCCGCGCCGTATGGAAGTCCATGACGACGTGGGATTTGAGGCGTTCCCGCAGCAACTCCGAGCCTTCATTGTGCAGGCCCCGCCGTCCCATATCGATGGCCTCGATTTTCGACGGCGACGCGACCTTGATGGCCTCGTAGTAGCTCTCGCACATCAGCATGTAGTCCTTGATGACCGAACGGACCGTCGTGAGCGGCAGCGTGAACTCGGTCAGCGGACCGTCTTCCTGGTTCCGGACATCGAGCCGGAGCCGGTTCTCCTCGACGCTGATATGCAGATTGAACGGGCCGGCGACGTCATCGGCCGGCTCGAAGCTGTTTTCTTCCAGCAAATCATAGATGGCGACGGCCCGGTCGCGGTCGACCTCGCGCGAGCGGCGCGGCACCGTCTTCTCGTCCAGGTATACGGCGACGATGCGGCGCGTATCGTCCATTACTTACGCCTCGTCGGGTTCCGACATGCGAAGCTGCAAGGACAGGGCATGGGCGTCGAGGCCTTCCGCCCGGGCGAGGGTCACGGCGGCCGGTCCGATCCTTGCCAGCGAGGCCCTGTCGGCCCCGATGATCGAACTGCGCTTCATGAAGTCCAGAACGCCGAGGCCGGACGAAAACCTCGCGCTCCGCCCGGTCGGCAGAACGTGGTTGGGACCGGCGATATAGTCGCCCACCGCCTCGGGCGCATGGTTGCCGAGGAATATGGCGCCGGCATTGGTGATCTTCTGGGCCAGTCCGTCCGGCTCGGCGGTCGCGATTTCCAGATGCTCCGGCGCAATCCGGTCGACGATGGCGACCCCGGCCTCGAGGGTGGGCACGACGATAATGGCGCCGTGGTTCCGCCAACTCTCGCCGGCGATGCCGCTCCGGGGCAGGGCCTGAAGGTGACGGTCGACGTGACGCGCCACTTCATCGGCGAACGCCGCGCTGTCGGTCACCAGGATGGATTGCGCGCTGGTATCGTGCTCGGCCTGCGCCAAGAGGTCTGCCGCGATCCACGAGGGATCGGCCTCGCCGTCCGCAACCACCAGGATTTCCGACGGCCCGGCGATGGCATCGATCCCGACGGTACCGAAAACCATACGCTTGGCCGCCGCCACATAGGCATTGCCCGGGCCGACGATCTTGTCGACGGGCGCGATGGTCTCGGTCCCGAATGCCAGCGCCGCCACGGCCTGGGCGCCGCCGACCCGGTAGATTTCATCCACCCCCGCCAGATCGGCGGCCGCCAGGACCAGCGGGGCGATCTCGCCGTCGGGCGCCGGCACGGCCATGACCAGGCGCGGCACGCCGGCCACATGCGCCGGGATGGCGTTCATCAGGACCGATGACGGATAGGCCGCGGTGCCGCCCGGCACGTACATGCCGACCGCCGGGACCGGCCGCCAGCGATGGCCGAGACGAATGCCCGCCTCATCGGTGTAGTCCAGATCGTCGGGCAGCTGGCGCGCGTGGTAGCTCTTGATCCGCTGGGCCGCGAGGTCCAGGGCGGCGATGGTGTCGGGCTCGCAATCCTTCCTGGCGGCGGCGATTTCCCCGGGCGTAATACGCAGTCCGAGTACCGCCGCGTCGAACCGGTCGTATTTGCGGGTGTAATCGAGCAGGGCGGCGTCGCCGTTCGCCCGCACGGTCTCGACGATTTCGCGCGCCGCCTGGTCGACATCCGCTTCCGCCGCCCGCCTGACGTTTAGAAAGTCCTGGAACCGAACGTCGAAATCCGGATCGGCGGCGTTAAGCCGGGCGGGCATCGACCGCCTCCCGGAACCGGGAAATCCATTTGGAGACCTCGTCGGAGCGGGTCTTCAGCGCCGTCCGGTTCACCGCCAGCCGGGAAGAGATCCGGGCAATTTCCTCCACCTCGACGAGGCCGTTGGCCTTCAAGGTGGCACCAGTGGACACCAGATCGACGATGCGCTCGCAAAGACCCAGGGCCGGCGCGATTTCGACGGCGCCGGAGAGCTTGACGCATTCGGCCTGAACGCCGCGCGCGGCAAAGTGCCGCTTGGTGATTTCCGGATACTTGGTCGCGATGCGGATGTGGCTCCAGCGTTTCGGGTTGTCCCGCTTCACCAGGTCCTCGGGCGCGGCGACCACCATCCGGCAGTGGCCGAGATCGAGGTCGAGGGGCGCATATATCTCCCGGGACTCGAATTCCAACAGCACGTCGGCGCCGGCAACGCCCATGTGGGCGGCGCCGAACGCGACAATGGTGGCGACATCGAAGCTGCGCACGCGGATAATGTCGACCGACGGATCGCTGGTCGAGAAACGGATTTGGCGCGCATCATCCCGGTGAAACGCGTCCTCGGGCTCCAGCCCGGCGCGGCCGATCAGCGGCAGGACCTCGTCGAGGATTCGCCCCCTCGGCAACGCCAGAATGAGTTTTTCGTTGGCCAGCACGGCTCTCGCTCCCGGTTTGGGAGCGCATCCTTAAAGGTTTTGTTCCGGTTTTTCCAGGGTTGAAGGCGGTTACGCGCTGACCCGTGAAATCTCCGCCCCGCACGCCGCGAGCTTCTCCTCCACCC
>JAPPFK010000151.1:0-1778 GCA_028823885.1 Rhodospirillales bacterium
ATGACCCCCTCACCCTGACCCTCTCCCCCTAAAAAGGGGGAGAGGGGACGCACGGCAGGTTTCTCGGCAGCCCGCTAGACCCAGTTCGCGTCGCTGAGGGCCCTGGCGTAGCGGCGGCTGACCGGCACTTCCGCGCCGTTCTCCAGGAAGGCGGCGGTCCGGCCGGCCCGGCGCACGACCTTCTTGACCGCGGCCCGCGCGATCCAGTGCGAGCGATGAACCTGCATCCCTTCCGTGCCGCCCAGTTCCTTCAGCGCATCGCCGAAGCGCATCAGCACCAGTTCCGATCCCCGGTCGGTGTGGACCTCGACGTAATGGTCGCGCATCTGGAGATGCAGCAGGCGGCCGCGCAGGGCAACCGGCAGCCGTTCCAGCAGGGGCGGCGGCGCGGCCGTGCCGCCGCCCGGATCACCGTCCGGCCATTTCGCCGCCGGTTCCGAGAAGGGCGCGCCGCCCGCCTGCCGCATGGGCAGCTCGATGGTTCCCCAGACGATCAGGCCCAGCGCCAGGTGGATGAGCGCGTTGGAAAGGAACAACTCGCCCGTTTCCACGGACTCCGGCATCGCGCCGCCGAACAGCAACTGGACGGCCACGATCAGCAGCGTCCCCGGCAGCGAGGCGGCCAGCCCGCCGCCGAGAACGCAGACGATTGCCGGCACGCGGCCGGACAGCCACGCCACCGCAGGCAGGATGAAGGCCAGGGCGAGCGACCAGTTGCCGGCCACCGCCAGGGCCCAGTAGGCCATGCGCTCGCCGAAGGGCATGCGGAGGTAGGTGCCGAACGGGCCGAGATAGCCGAGAAACAGGATCGCGGCGGCGAGCGCGGCCAGATGCCAGCGCAGCCGCCGCCAGACGAACCATTCGCGAAGCGCGAACGGCGCTTGCCGCACCGTTCGCGAACTATCCGGGCCGTTTGCGTAGCCGCCGTTGGTCATGGCCGTCCGTCGTGCTTATTCCTGGGGCGCAGGATACGCACCCGAACAGGAGGAACCAAGAATGAACCGAAAATCCCGCTTCGCCACGGCGGCGGCCATCGCCGCTTCCGTTGCGCTCTCCCAGCCGGCGACGGGCGGCGCGGCCCGGGCGGCGGAACTGACGGTTGCGGTAAGCGGCGTCAATTCGGCCAAGGGCCGGGTCTATGTCGCCCTTCACCGCGCCGCCGCCGGAGTGAAGTTCCCCGACATGAACGGCGCGGTCGCCGGCGCTTGGCGCAAAGCGAAAAAGGGCGGCTTCAGCGTCACCTTCACCGGGCTGGAGCCCGGCCGGTATGCGGTCAACGGCTTTCACGACGAAAACGGCAACGGCGAGCTCGACACCAACCTGCTCGGCGTTCCCACCGAAGGCTACGGCTTCGGCAACGGCGCGGCCGGCAGCTTCGGGCCGGCGGACTTCGACGCGTCCTCGACCGACGTGAAGGAAGCGGCGACGATCCGGCTGCCGATCGCCTACTGAGCCTCTCCGCCCATGACACAGGAACCGACCCAATGACAGACACCAACATTTCCCGGCGCACTTTCCTCGCCGCCTCGGCGGCGTCCGGACTGGCCGGTCTTGCACCTTTCGCACCGGCGCTCGCCGCGTCGGGCGATGACTGGGGCGAAGCCTTTGCCGACGCCCTGCGGCAAAACCCAATGCTGCTCGGCTGGAAAACGCCGCCGGACCGGCTGGATACCGGCTCGCTCGCCGTTAGCGGCGCATGGCCCGCCGGGCTGAAAGGCCGCTTTTTCCGCAACGGGCCGTCGATCCACGACCGGTTCGGCCGGCGCTACCGCCACTGG
>JAPPFK010000151.1:1788-10452 GCA_028823885.1 Rhodospirillales bacterium
CGACGGCATGATCCAGGAGTTCGCCATCGACGGCGGCCGGATCGCCCATCGCGGGCGCGTCGTCCGCACGCCGAAGCTCGCTCACGAGGATGCGGCCGGCAGGCGGCTTTTCAGCGGCTACGGCACGCACCTGGAAAGCCAAGCCCCGGTCCGCGGGCCGGACGGCCTGAACGCGGCGAACATCTCCGTCCTGCATCATGGCGGGGAGCTGCTGGCCCTGTGGGAAGGCGGCTCGGCGACGCGGCTCGACGAAGCGACGCTCGCGGCCAAGGGCTTCAAGGCCTGGAGCCCGCAGCTCCGCGGCGTTCCCTTCTCCGCCCATCCAAAGGCCGATCCGGACGGCACCCTGTGGAACATCGGCTGCGCCCTGCTGCCGCGGCCCGCCCTCGTGCTCTACCACATCGACCGCGCGGGCCGACTGGTGAAGGCGGGCCTCGTCGATGCCGGGCCCATCGGGCTGATCCACGATTTCGTCGTCACGCACAAGTCGCTGGTGATTCTGATCCACCCGTTCCTGGTCGATCCCGCGCGGGCGGAACGGGCCGGCATCCTCGATTCCCATGTCTGGAAACCGCAGGCGGAAACCCGCGTGCTGGTCATCGACAAGGAGGATTTCGGCAAACGCCGCTGGCACGCCCTGCCGGCCTGTTTCGGCTTCCACTACGGCAACGGCTGGGAAGAGGCGGACGGAACGATCCGGCTCGACCATTGCCTCGCCGGCGATCCGGGCATCGTCATCGAAACGCTGCGCTATGTGATGAAGGGCGAGTTCCGGCCCTCGGCGCCGCTGCGCTATTCCCGGATCGTCCTGCCGCCGGAGGGCGACGGCCGGATCGAAGACCGGGCGGACGAAGCGGAATTCGCCAAGGTGGCGCCCGCCGCCGTCGGCCGGCGGCACCGCTTCGTCTACACCCTCGGCGTCCCGGACAATCCGGGGGGCTGGCGCTTCCGCACAATCGTCAAGCGCGACCTCGAACGCGGCACGGCGGAGAGCTTCGACTACGGCCCCGGCAGGACACCGGAAGAGCATCTGTTCGTTCCCAGGCCCGGCGGCAGCGGCGAGGACGACGGCTGGCTGATCGGCACGGTGCTGGACTGGAAGAAGGGCGTGACGGGGCTGTCGGTCATCGACGCCCGCGCCGTCGCGGCCGGCCCGGTCGCCCAGGCCTGGCTGCCCTATCCGCTGCCGCTGGGCTTCCACGGCGCTTTCGCCGGGGGTTAGGGCGTTCATGCGCGGGCGTCGGAGAAGGCCGGCGCTATCCTTGTCAAGGCGATGAGCTTCATTGACACTCGCCGTATTGAGCACTGGGAGGATCCGAATGAGCACGCTTCATCGAGGGATGAGCGTCGAGGAATTCGACAACGGATACTTTTACGCCGCCGACCTGAAGGCCTTTGCCCGCGAGATTGGAATCACTGTCGGCAATTTCCGCAAGATGGAACTGGAGGATTTGATTCGGCAATTCCTGCGGACGGGGAAGGTCCCCGACCGTAAACCGGTCATGCCGCGCAAGACAGGCCAAGCGCGCGACAAGCTGAAATCCGACACGGTCGTTACCAACTATGTCGATGACAGGGAAACCAAGGCCTTCCTGCTGGAACTTGTCCATGCCGAAGCATCAGGACTCGGTCGCAAGTCGGGACAGTGGTACTGGCTCAATGATTGGCGGCGCAAGAAGCAGGAAGCGCGGGCACGCTTCACCTATGGCGACCTTGCCGGGCATCTGCGCGAGCTGATGCAGACCGAGGGCCGCCTCCCGCAGATTCCTTCGGCGCGCATGAATAACTTCATCACGGATTTCCGGGCCGATCCGGCCAATGCCGGCATCCCGAGAAAAGACGTGCTCAAGGCCTGGAATTGGCTGAAGGCGCAGCCGGGACCGAAGACCTATGCCGAGTATCGCCGTTTGACCTCCCCCGAAACGCCGGACGGTCCGGGCTGAAACAGGGTCGGCATTCCGGCAACGACCGGTTGTTCGGCGACCCGGTCACCGACCGGACGGGTGAGGTCATGGAACCCCCGCCCGGTGGTCTCGACGGTCAATACGTGCCGGGCCTAGATCGGGTCGTGTTTTGACGGAACCACGGCGCGGTTTTGTCAAAACATGATCGCTCTATTTCAATAATGTAGAGCCGGTTCACATGGATTGTCGGCATCGCAAAGCGATTCCGACAATCCATGATCGGCTCTGGCGCATCTCCTCTCGTAACCCGGCTTGCCGGTCCCCGCAATCCCGCGTATGAATGACCGGCGGAGAACATATGATGAACAAATCCTTTGAGGATTTCGAACTCATGATGCCGGGCCCGTTCGAAGCCGGCGACATCACCCGAGGGGTTTGCCGGCATTTCCGGGCCCGCCGATACAGTCCGCTGACCGAGTTCAAGCTCTCCACCCGGCGGCGTGTGGACGTCGCGGGATTGAACAAGGCCGGCCGGTTCATCATCGCCGAGGTGAAATCCTCGGTTCGCGACTTCCAGGCGGACCGGAAATGGCCGGAATACACCCCCTTTTGCGACCGCTTCTACTTCGCCGTCGCCGATGGCTTTCCGGTCGAACTCATTCCCGAGGAATGCGGCATCCTGATCGCCGACCCATACGACGCGGCCATTCTCAGGGAAGCGCCGCCGTTGAAGATGAATGCGATCCGGCGACGAAATCAGATTCTTCGGTTCGCCAAAACCGCCGCCGACCGGCTGCACCGGATCAACGATCCGTCCCTATAGACCCGGTTTCGTCATCCAGTAATTTCCGTTTCCGGTCCAACCCCCAGCGATAGCCGTGGAGCTTCCCGTCGCTGCCGACCGCCCGATGACAGGGAATTGCCACCGCCACCGGGTTGGTCGCGCAGGCCCGGCCGACGGCGCGGGCCGATTTCGGCGAGCCGATCGCGGCGGCAATTTCCGCATATGTCATCGTGGCGCCCCGCGGAATTCGCCGCAAGCAATCCCAAACCTTCCACTGAAACGTCGTCGCCCGCAGATCGAAGGGCAATGCCCGGGTGGTCTCGGACGCGCCGCCGAGGATGGACAGCACCGCCTCCAGGCTATCCGCCAGTCCCGAGACGTCCGCCCCGATTTCCGCCGCCGGGTATTCCCCGTGCAGGTCTTCGACCAATTCCGCGTCATCGTCACCGATGCTGATCCGGCAAATCCCCCGCTCCGTGGACGCCACTAGGAGCCGACCGAGAAAGCTGTCGGCGATGGCGAAACCGATCCTCGCGCCGGCGCCGCCCTTGCCGTAGCTCGCCGGCGTCATCCCCAGCGTCTCGCCGGCCCGCTCATAAAGCCGGCTGGAAGAGCCGAACCCGGCGCCGTACATGGCCGACGACACGCTCTCCCCGCTCCGGACTTCCGCCTTGAACCGGTCGAGCCGGCGTTGGGCGGCGTACTCGCGGGGCGACAATCCCAGCACATGTTTGAATTTTCGCTGCAGGTGATACGGGCTGACGCCGACGGCTTCGGACAGTTCGGCGAGCGTCGGCACGCCTTCGCCGGCTTCGTCGATCAGCCGGCACGCCTCGATGATCCAGTCGGGCGGCCGGACGTCGGAACGGTTCATTGCGGCGGCCCCGGGCGTTGTGTTTCGTTCAAGCATGACCCCAGCATAGTCGCCGCCGAGACCGTCTTCTATCCGAAGCTTGCGGTCTCAATTCCGACCCGCATCAATCGTTCGCCGTTGGCGTTCAGCCACTTCCGCCCGGCCTCCGGATCGACGCCGAGACTCTTCACCGTCTCCCAGAACGCGGGTGAATGATCCATGTGACGGAGGTGCGAGACCTCGTGGGCGACGACATAGTCCAGAACGTCCATCGGGGCCATGACCAGGCGCCATGAGAACGATAGATTGCCGTTGGGCGCGCAAGATCCCCAGCGGCTTCGCGTGTCGCGGATGGACACGCGATTGAACGTTGCCTCCAACCGGCCGCACATGGTTTCCGCCCGGGGCACGATTTCCAGCTTCGCTTCCCGCCTCAGCCAATCCAGCACCCGGCGCGCGATATGCTCTTCCCGGCCCGCCACCCAGATCGCATTCCCCTCCCGCCGGACGCCGAACCGGCCGGCCGGGTCATGGCATATCACATGTTCCCGGTCGAGCACCGGCACCCGCGCGCCGGCGACAATCGGCGTCGGCCGGGCCAGTTTCTCGAGGGCGCCGGCGATCCACGCGGACTTTTCCTCAGCCAGGGCCACTCCCGCCTTCGCGGGAACCCCTTTGGGCAGCGTGACGACGACACCGCCGGTTTTCGGATCGATCCGCAGAATGAGGCGGCGCGCCTTGGCATGGTGCCGGACGGACAAGGGAACCTGCCTGCCGCCGACCTCCACATGGTGAAGGGGACCGGGAAGAGGATCAGGCGGCTTACCCGACATCGTCCACACCCTCGTTCGGCCATTCCACAACATGATCCTGCAAATCGCCGGCATCCCGCTCGGCGACGCAGCGGCCCCGCACCGACACCCCGGCCCGATGCACGCTTTCGGGATCGCCGGAAATCAGCGGGTGCCAATCGAACAGATCCTTTCCCTCCGATATCAGCCGGTAGGCGCACGTCGGCGGCAGCCACTCGATGGCCGTCAGCGTCCCCGGGGTCAGCTTGACGCAATCGGGCACCCGAACGGTTCTGTGCGCGTAATCCGTACAACGGCAGGCGCCGAGGTCGAGGAGACCGCACGCAACTTCGGTGTATTCCACTTCCCGGGTGTCCTCGTACTCGATTTTGTGGAGGCAGCACTTGGCGCACCCGTCGCAGAGCGACTCCCACTCTTCGAGGCTCATCTGCTCGAGTGACTTGGTCTTCCAGAAAGGTTCGACCTTTCGGTCCTGCCGGGCAGCCGCCACCTGGGATTCCTCCGCCGATGATCCAATTCGCGGATGACCAGTCTAGCGTGACCGGCCATTGACGGCCAACCGGGCGCCGGACATTGTGGGGCATGTTTCTTTTCGGCCGGCTGGCGGCGCTCACGTTTCTTCGGTTTGCCTGAAATGACGGATGATCCGAGCCGTGTTCGAAAAAGGTCCATCCGGATCGCCGGCCACGCGACGAGCGTATCCCTGGAGCAGGCATTCTGGAATCGGCTGCGGCTCATATCCGCGGCGCGCGGCGTTTCGATCAACGGCCTGATTGCCGAGATCGACCGGCACCGGACCGGCAATCTCTCGAGCGCCATCCGGCTGTTCGTCCTCGAAGAATCGGACCGTGCCGGCTCCGATGGCGACTAGCGGCCCAGCCCCCGCAGAATGCCCTTCAAGACATCGTCGATCTCCGGCGGCCGGTTCTGCTGCTGTTGAGACGGCTGTTGCGGGTTCGGCTCCAGGGGTGTCGGTTCATTTGACGGAGGCGGCTCCCGGGTCCGTTGTTTGCCGCCCAATATGCCGGGAAGCAGATGATCGACCACGTCGCCGACGCCCGGATTCTTCTTTCTCAGCTTGTCGAGGCCGGGAATGGCAATACCGCCGGTACCCGTCCCGCCGGTTTTCAGCTTCACATTCGGTGAATCGAGCCGGCCGGTGATCTCGAACGGCACCACCGGCGGCAGCCGGGTTTGCCGGGCAAGCAGGGCACCCAGCAGGTTCCGGTCCAGCCGCACCTCACCGGATGACCGTACCCGCCAGTTGGGCAGATCGATGCTGCCCCGGGCGCTGCCTGAACCGATCCCCGACGACAGTTTCAGATCATTGAAGGAGGCAACCCCGCGGCCGACTTGAAACGTTGAGGTGACATCCGCTAGGCCGCCGCCCCGGCGCCCGCCGAGCGCATTAAGGGGCTGCAGGATGCCGATGACCGGTGCAAGCATGCTCCCTCGGCCTGCCCCCGCCGGATCAATCCCCTTGAGTTCGAAGCGGCCCTCGCCGGCCAATCCGGCAACGATGTCCGCGACCGATCCGCCGGTGGAGGTCAAATCCGCCGCGAGGGTCAGCCGTCCGGCTCTGAGCGCCGGCGACCCGAGGGCGCGCATGGCCGCGGGAAGTTCGAGATTCCGCAGATCGAGCCGTGCGGCGTACCGGCCGCTTCGCCCGGCGCCGGCAATCCGCCCGCCCGCGGTCAGGGCGCCCCCGAAAATGCGGCCCGTCAGACGATTTGCGTTCAGCACGCCGTTCTTGAGGGACGCCGCAAGATCAACGCCGCTCAGCGTATATTTGTCGAGCGTCAACGACTCCGACTTGAGGGTGATGTCGGCATCGGCAAGCCCAAGCGCGGAAAGATCGATGGCATCGGTGGAAAACCGTCCGCCGCCCGTGGCGATCCGGATCAGCAGTTCCCGAGGGTCGACGTTCCCGGGACGCCGGAACACCGCGGGCCGGATCGGCCGCATGTCTGTTGGAGACAGGGATGACCGGCGTGGCGCCGGCAGGAACCGGTCGATGTCTATAGCCCCGGTCCGCAAATTCATCGCGACGGCCGGCCTCGGTCCGCCGAGCTTTCCGCTCACGGCGCCCGACACGGGAACATCCGCCGCCACCCCTTTCAGGCCGCTGATCGAAATATCCGCCGGGCTGCCCGCCACCTTGGCCGAAAGATCAATTTTACCGAGCCGGCCCGACGGCGCGTACGAAAACCCTGCGAGGCGCAAAAGCCGTCGAAGATCGGTATGGGCAACCCTGACCGCGGCGTCGACAGCGGGAACATCGCCGAGCGACGCGACGCGACCGGAAAGTTTGGCTTCCCCTCGCGCCGCCTTGAGAGTCATATCGACATCGAGATCGGCCGGCGCGCCATTGAGCGTCCCGGACAGAGATACCGCCCCCAACTGGGACGGCGGTATGGGCAACTGTGTTTCAGTCAGCTTCAATATTCTGGACAAATTCCTCGATCGCACATCGAGCGTCAGGTCTTGAAGCTTCGGATTCGGGTTGAGTTGACCGGCCTCCAGGCCGGTGACGGCGCCCTTTGCATTTGCCGTAACGCCTGCGGCATCGGCAATTCGAAAGTCCCGTACCGTCAGCACCCCGTCAAAAATCGTCGCATCGAGACGGAGATCGCGAATCGGAATTCGTTGAACCGTGAGCGCGCCGATCCGCGCCCTGAGATTGGCGTCAATGCTGCTGAGGGCCACTAGCGGGGCCAGGGGATTCGCGGGCGGCGAGGCCGCCGGCCGAGCCTCCGCCGCGCCGGCCGCCGGTTCGCCTGCGCCCGCTTTCGGCGGCTTGGCGGCGGGCCCGGGGCTGCCGAGATAGGGATCGAAATTTATCTTGTCGACCACGAGATTTGCGCCGACGGCGAGTTTTTGCCGCAGCGCAAAGGTCGCCGCACCCTTTACGCGGGTATTGTCGACCTGCAGATCAATTTCGCTAAGCCGGATTTCCTTGGGCGTGGCGCCTACCTTGCCGGCAAAAACGAGCTTGCGAAGGCGATCCGCGGCCGCTGCCGGGGGCGCAACGCCAAGCCAAGTCAGTACGGCGCGGAGGTCATTTGTGGACATTTCGACGTTCCCGTCGAACGCCGGCACCCCGTCCTCAAGCGCGGCAAATCCGAACATGGCGAAATCGGAACCGCCGGGCAGCTGCGCGGATACCTGATTGACGGTGATCTCACCCGCCGAGAGCGCGGCGTCGAATTTTGCCTCCCGTACCACGCCGTCGCGATAACCGATTGTTCCCACGGTGAGATTGACGGACGCATTGATGTTTTCGGGAATCGCAAGGGGCGCACCGGCATCCGTGCCGGGCGCCAATGTTCTCGGCGGCGCTATTTCCCGTGAGACCCTCGCCGTGCCATGTGCCGGGGCTACGGAGTTCCTTTCGGCTGCGACGGGGGTTGCGGGCTTGAGAAGCGACTCGACATCCAACCGGTTCACCGTCAGCATGGCGTTCGCATCGATCGATTCACCAAGTGTAATATCGATCGCGCCGCTGCCTCGTATCTGGTCGAGACTTAGATCGAGTTTGGAGACCGACACGGCGTCGGCGGCCGCTGTGACGTCCGCCTTGAGCGCGAACCGGCGGGACAGAACTTCCGGCAGGCTCGCACCCCCGCCCAGCGCGGCCACAAACCCGGCGAGGTTCGCCCCGCCGACGGTGATTTTGCCTTTGAACCGGGGCTCGGTCGGAAGGCCGGCAAGGGTACCGCTCATTCGGGTCCTCACGTCTCCCGGTAGAATTCGGACGTCAGCCGAAAACGGCACCGTCCGGCCCTGGATGATCGCCCCCAATGAGATCTTGTAGCTCAATGGAACGCCGTGGGCGATCAGATTGCCGGTGGTTTCCACAGGACCTGTCAGCGAAGCGGCATTCAGGCGCCCATTGATGTTCTCGACAAGCTCGGTTCGGCCGGAGCCGTCATCCCGAAAAATGACGGTGCCCTTTTCAATGACGAAGTCGTCGACCACCACGGAAGGGGGCGCAGCAAATCCCGGAGGCGCTTTGGCGGGCCGACGGCCGGCATCTCCCGGCGCCCATGCCGTAGTCTCAGGCGGTGAAAACACCAGATTGGTGCGGCCATCGGCAAAGACCTGTATGTCGATGGTGGGTTCCTCGAGACGGACCGATTCGACCTGGATGTCGCCGCCGAGCAGCGGCAACAGCGCCACCCGAACATCCAGGGATTTGAGGGCAACCATGTCGGCGGACGCGGCCCCCTCGACATTGGCGACCCGGACATCGTCGACCCGGAGCGTCGGTGTGGGCAGCACCGACACGCTGATGTCGCCGCGGAGTTCCAG
>JAPPFK010000151.1:10462-12690 GCA_028823885.1 Rhodospirillales bacterium
GTTCCAGATGCCGGCCTGTGTTGTCTTTGACCAGCGTGACGATCTTGTCTTTGACCAGCCTGACGATTTCGGGCGTGCGTTCGTTCCAATCGACAGCGCCCGGCACAATGAGAACGGCGGCGATCACGGCCAAAACCAAACCGGCAAGGACGGCGGCGGCAATCTTCATTATGGGGTCCCTTCCCTAGACAGCCCGGCCCAGGCCACGCAACCGGCTGTTCGTTCTCATGCGGAGGACGGCGTAAGTGTAGAGAAACCGCCGGGTCCAGGCAATTTCAATCGCCGGGAATCGGCGCCCGGTCACGCCGGTGTGACGACGGGCGATTGTGTCGGTTTGTTGCGGCGACTATCGTGCCCCCAACATGTGGCGCGCCCTCCATCATCGTGATTTCGCCCTCTACGCGGCCGGAGGGTTTGTCTCGAACATCGGCTTGTGGTTTCAGCGTGTCGGTGTCCAATGGCTGGTCTGGTCGCTAACCGGCTCGCTGAGTCTCGTGGCAACGGTGGCGCTGATCGAAGCGGCTTGTTTCCTGGCCAGTGTTCCGTTTTTCGGCACTGTCTCCGACCGCTACGACCGGTTGTTGCTGGGCCGAATCGCACAAGTCCTGCTGATGGTCCTGGCCGCAATCCTGGCGGTTCTCACCATTCTCGATATCATGACCATACTCCTGCTGATGGTCCTGATGGGCTTGGCGGGCTTCTTCGAGGCGCTGTGGTCGCCGATCCGTTTGGCCATGGCGCCGAACCTGGTGCCGCGGGCCGATCTTCCGTCGGCAATCGGTATCGGGTCCATCCTGTTCAACGTGGCCCAATTCGTCGGCCCCGCATTGGGCGCCGTCATCATTGCCGCGTTCACCCTCGATCGCGAAGGTATCGGCTGGCTGTTTGCACTCAACGCACTCAGTTTTCTCGGCTACCTCATCGTCCTGCTGATTATTCGTTTGAAGCACGACGAGGTCGGGTCCCGCCCAAGATCGAATTTCGTTGCCGATCTGCGGGAGGGCGTCCTCTACATCCTGACCAAGAAAGAGCTCGGGCTGTTTTTCGTCCTCATCGTCTCGACGATGATATTCATGCGTTCGTACCGGGAGAGCCTGACGGCAATCGCGGACGGCATTTACACCATGGAAGAGCTCGGGTTCGGGATTATGCAATCCGCCTCCGGCGCCGGCGGGATCATCGGTTCGATCATGGTCGCCAAGGTCAGCCGAATCAGCGGCATGGTGCGATTGCTGTTTATCGCGGCTTTGCTGGCCGGCCTTCTCCATCTCGCTCTGTCGGCCACCAGCTCGTTCTGGGTCGCGACGATTATCGTCGGGGGCATCAGCGCATTCGGATCCTACATCGGAATCGGCGGCCAGTTGGTCGTGCAGAACTCGATCGACGGATCTGTACGCGGGCGGGTCATGTCGCTCTGGAGCATGAACCTGCGAGGAGGACCCGCGGCGGGCGCGTGGTTGTGGGGGCTCGGGGACAAATTTTGGGCGCTTCAGTCGGTCATCGCGGTCAGCACGGTCATTTACCTGCTGATCCTGGGCGCCCTGCTGCCTCGCCTGCGAGGGATTGCAGCGGTCATGGAGCGCGCCCCCGACGAAGCGCCTAGCCGATGAACCCGTACCCGCCCCCGCCGGGCGTCTCGATGACGAACACGTCACCCGGCCGCATTTCGGTCGAATCGTAGGGTCCAAGCTCGTCGATATCGCCTGATGCCCGTTCGACGTAGTTTCGGCCCGCCTCACCCGGGCCGCCGCCGGCCAATCCGAACGGCCGCACGGTCCGGGAGCCGGACAGGATGGCGGCGGTCATCGGTTCCAAAAACCGGATTTTCCGAATGACGCCGTCACCGCCCCAATGCCTGCCTGCGCCGCCCGAGCCCGGCCGCAGCGAAAACCTCTCCAGGATCACGGGAACCCTCGTCGCCATCGCCGGCGGCAAGGACGTCGCCGACCCGGCCGCGGTGATCGACATGCTCGACAGGACCCGCGCCAAGCACGCCGACATGGTGCTCGTCCACGGCGGCGGTCCCGGCGTCGAGAAGATCGCCGCGCGCTGGGCCGAGCGCAACGGCGTCCACCAGGTCGTCTGCAAACCCGATTGGGACCGCCACGGACGCGCCGCCCCGTTCCGCCGCAACGAGGAACTGCTGAACCTCCTGCCCAAGGGCGTCATCGCGTTCCCCGGCAGCGGCATCACCGAGAACCTCGTGGACCGCGCGCGGCAGCTCGGCA
>JAPPFK010000129.1 GCA_028823885.1 Rhodospirillales bacterium
CGCCCGTCACCCCCAGAATGCCGAGCATGGGCGGGCCCCATGCGAACGCGTTGATCTCGCTGATGATTGCGTTTAACCGGTCCATCTTATCCCCCGTCGTTTCCCTGTTACAGTCGAACGCGACGTCGGCGCGCTATTCCGGTCGACCGCGCCCGTCAGGGCTTCCCCTGCAGCAACGCTAGCCGCGATCCGGATCGATGTCCAGAGGCCCCCGCGCGCCGCAAAAGTTCCCTATGGGTGCGGACAGGGCAGGTGACGACGGCGAGGGTTTTGACCACGGCCCGCGCGGGTTCCGGCTAGTTGGTGAACGCCTGGATTCCGGTGATGGCGCGGCCGAGGATGAGAGCGTGGATGTCGTGGGTGCCCTCGTAGGTGTTGACCGTCTCGAGGTTCATCACATGCCGGATGACATTGAACTCGTCGACGATGCCGTTCCCGCCGTGCATGTCCCGCGCCGTCCGCGCGATGTCGAGCGCCTTGCCGGCGTTGTTGCGCTTGAGCAGCGAGATGAGTTCGGGCGCGCACCGGCCTTCGTCCATCAGCCGGCCCATGCGGAGGACGCTTTGCAGGCCCAGGGAAATCTCGGTTTGCATGTCGGCGAGCTTCTTCTGGATCAACTGGTTGGCGGCGAGCGGCCGGCCGAACTGGGTGCGGTCGAGGGTGTATTGCCGGGCCGCATGCCAACAGAACTCGGCCGCCCCCAGCGTCCCCCAGGCGATGCCGTACCGCGCCTTGTTGAGGCAGCCGAACGGACCCGAGAGACCGGAGGCGTTGGGCATCAGGCTCTCTTCCGGCACCTCGACGCCGTCCATGACGATCTCGCCGGTGGGGGATGCCCGGAGGCTGAATTTTCCCTCGATCTTCGGCGCGGACAGCCCGCCCATGCCCTTTTCGAGAATAAATCCGCGGATGCGGTCATCGAGCTTGGCCCAGACCACGAATATATCGGCATAGGGACTGTTGGAGATCCACATCTTGTTGCCGGTGAGCCTGTAGCCGCCGTCGATCTTCTCGGCGCGGGTTTTCATGCCGCCGGGATCGGAGCCGTGATCGGGCTCCGTGAGGCCGAAGCAGCCAACCAGCTCGCCGGAGGCGAGGCCGGGCAGGTACTTCCTGCGCTGCTCTTCGGAGCCGTAAGCGTGGATGGGATGAATGACCAACGAGGCCTGGACGCTCATTGTCGAGCGGTAGGCGGAATCGACGCGCTCCACTTCCCGGGCGGCGAGCCCGTAGCAGACGTGGTTCAGGCCGGCCCCGCCGTATTCCTCCGGCAGCGTGGCGCCGAACAGACCGAGCCCGCCCATTTCATGGATGATGTCGCGGTCGAACGTCTCGTTGCGGTTGGCCTCCAGGATGCGCGGCATGAGCCGTTCCTGGGCGTAGGACCGGGCCGTGTCGCGGACCAGGCGTTCCTCTTCCTCCAGCTGATCCTCGAAGAAGAACGGATCGTCCCACTGAAAATCCGCCTTCCGGGTGCTCACCGTCTGGTCCATGGCTACTCTCCTCCGGCGGGGATCACCGCCGTCGCCTCGATCTCGATCAGGGCCTCATCTTCCAACAGGGCGTTGACGAATACCAGCGCCATCGCCGGGTAGTGATCGCCCATGAGGTCCCGCCAAATGGGACCGAGCGCCTTGCGGGCGGCCAGGTAGGCGGGTTTGTCCGTGCAGTAGGCGGTCATCCGGCAGATGTGCTCGGGCTTGCCGCCGGCTTCCGCCAGCACCGCCAGAATATTCCTGACCGCCTGGCCGAACTGTTCGGCCATGTCGTGGGTTTCGAACTTCTCCTCCGCCGTCCAGCCGACCATGCCGGCGATGAACACCGGCCGGCCGTTCACCGGTCCGGCGATGCCGTTGGCGTAGCCCACCGGCTGCTTCCAGCCGTCGGCCAACAATTGTTCAAAATCGCTCTTGGGGCACTGTGCTTTTGCACGCGAGAATATAAGGTGTCGCTCAGCCGGCAAATTCCTCCGTTCGGCGCCGCGCCAGGGCGCCGACGACGCGCCGCCGGTACCAGGGCGCGACCGTCGTGGTCCGCATGGGCTTGGCCTGCTTGCGGACCAACTCGCGGATTTCATCGAGCGCCTCATCGGTGAGTTCCCTGCCCACATAGGCATCGGTGCCCTTGGCGATCTGCGGGTAGGGGTTCACCGCGGTGAGCGCGACGACGAAGTCCTTCACCGTCTTTCCGTCCATCTCCAGCCGGACGGCGGCGCCGGCCAGCGGAAAATCGATGGAGCCGCGGACCCGGGCCTTTTCGTACCTGGAGGGCGATCCGGCCAACGCCTTCGGCAGATGGACCGCGGTCAGCATGTCGCCGGCCTCAAGGGTCAGGTGCGCCATGCCGTCGTTACGATAGAGATCGGTGAGCGGCATCCGGCGCCGCCCATTGGGGCCCGCCACATCGATTTCGGCCCCATAGACCAGCATCGAGGGCGCCATGTCGCCCGAAAACGCCGCGAAGCAGCGCTTCCCGCCGGGCGCCACGTGACAGGTATCGCCTCGCTCCTTGAGGCAGTAGTCATTGGACTGCCGCCACCATTCGGACTGGTTATAGAACAGGCATCTGGTGTCGAGGCAGAGATTGCCGCCGACGGTGCCGTACTCCTGGTGGGTCGGTCCCGCCACGGCCCGGGCGGCTTCCCCGACCGCCGGGTAGTCGCGGAGCACGTCCGCGTTGGATTGAAGTTCCTTCAATGAAACCCCGGCGCCGATGTGCAGGCCGTCGCCGTCCCGGAGGATGGATTTCAGCTCCTCGATGGCGGTGATGTCGATCAGGTGCTTGGGCTGCTCGATGCCGCGCCGGACGTTGACGATCATGTCGGTGCCGCCGGCGACGAACAGGGCATCCGGTTCCTCGGCGCGCAGCTTGACCGCGTCCTCGATGTTGTCGGGGCGGTGAAGCTTGAAGTCGGGCATGTATTCCATCGGCCTGCTCCTATTCCGCCGCCACGGACGAGTCTCGGGCGGCGGCGACCCGTTCCTCGGTTTCACGCGCCTCGATCAATTCCATCAGCCGGTCCGGCGTGACCGGGAGGTCGATGGGCCGCACGCCCAAGGCGTCGGCGATGGCGTTGGTGTAGGCGGGGATGAATGCCGCGAGGGACGTTTCGCCCGCTTCCTTGGCGCCGTAGGGGCCGTTGGGGTCGACGCTTTCGACGATATGGGTGTCGATGGGCGGCGACTCGACGATGGACGGCACCCGGTAGTCCAGCATATTGCCGGTGATCGGTAGTCCGTTGTGGAAGCGGGTGCCCTCGCAGAAGGCCTGTCCCATGCCCATCCAGACCGAACCCTGGATCTGACCCTCGACCGAGAGCGGATTGAGCGCCCGGCCGACATCCTGCGCGACCCAGACCTGTTCGACCTCGACCTCGGCCGTGTCCGGATCGACGGCGACCTGCACCACCTCGGCGGCATAGGCATAGGCCATGGAGCCGCCGATGGCGCCGCCCCGGAACTTCTTGGTGCCGTGGCTTTCGGGGAGGGTGTCGAAATTGCCCTTCACGGTGATCGTGCCGGTGCCCTCGAGCGCCGCCATCACCACTTCTTCGAAGGTCAGGCCTTCGTCCTGACTGGCGGCCCGGTAGACCTCGCCCAGACACTCGATGTCTTCGGGCCTGGCGTCGAGTTTTTTCGCCGCCGCCTCGACCAGGATTGTCTTCAGGTTCTGCGCCGCCTCGATGGAGGCGTTGCCGACCATATAGGTGATCCGGGACGAATAGGCGCCGTTGTCCTTGGGCACCAGTTTGGAGTCGCCCGAATGAACCTGGAAGCGGGTCATGTCGAGCCCAAGAACCTCGGCGGCGCACTGGGCGACCATTGTCGATGAGCCTTGACCGATTTCCGGGGCGCCCGTCAGCACCGTAATGGACGCGTCCCAATCCAGTTTCAGGTGAACCGTGGCGTGGGGCTCGCCGGTCCAGTTGACCGGCTTGGAGGCGCCGCAGGGATAGTGGGCGCATCCGACGCCCAGGCCGCGGTACTTGCCGTCGCCGTCCTTGCCCGGTTTGCCGCGCTTGTCCTTCCAGCCGGATTCCTTCTCGACGATATCGAGGGCTTCGGGCAGGCCGTACGAGTTGATGAACATCTCGTTCAAGGTTTCGTAGGGCTCCTTGAGCAGGTTCCTTCGCCGCACCTCGATGGGGTCGAGGCCGAGCTCGACGGAGAGCTCGTCCAAAATCGCTTCGAATCCGTAGCGCACATCCACCGTTCCGTGGCCGCGCATGGCGCCCGGCGGCGGGGTGTTGGTCAGCACCCGGAGGCCGTTGTAGCGGACCGCATCCAGCTGATAGATGCCGTTGATCAGCGAGCCCGCGTAGAGAATGGTCACGATACCGTAGCCGCCATAGGCGCCGCCCCGCTGGATGGCCTGGCAGTCGACGGCGGTGATGGTGCCGTCCTTCTTCATCCCGACCTTCAGCTTGACGTCGGTCTCGGGCCGGCCGCGGTGGGTGATGAAGGTTTCCTCGCGGTTGACCACCAAACGAACGGTGCCCTTGGCCTTGCGGGCGAGGAGGGCGCAGATCAGTTCCACGTTCAGGCACTCGGTCCGGCAGCCGAACCCGCCGCCGATATGGGGCTTGATCATCCGGATGCGGGACTGGTCCATCTTGAGGGTCTTGGCCAGCATCAGGTGGACGTAGAACGGCACCTGGGTGGAGGCGCGAACCGTCATGTAGTCCCGCTCGGCGTCGTACTCGGCGATCGCCGCATGGGGTTCGGACTGGACCTGGCAAATCTCGGCGCAATTGTACTCGCGCTCCAGGACGAGATCGGCGTCGGCAAATCCGCCATCCACGTCGCCGAGATCGTAATCCACGTCCCGTTCGATATTGCCTTCCCGGTGCTCGTGCAGCGAGACGGCGTCGGGGGCCATGGCTTCCTCGGAGGTGAAGTAGGCGGGGAGTTCCTCGTACTTGAACTCGATCAGGTCGAGGGCCTTCTGGGCGGTCTCCACATCCACCGCCGCCACGGCGGCAACGGGCTCGCCGCGGTAGCGCACCCGTTCCCGGGCCATGGGGTATTCGTACCGGGCAATGGGGAGCACGCCGAACCCCTCGTCGCAGTCGTCGCCGGTGACCACGCCCAATACGCCTTCCAGCGCTTCGGCCTTGGAGGTATCCACCTCGATGATGTTGGCGTGGGCGACGGGGCTCCGGAAAATCCGGCCCACCATGTGGTCATAGGGGATGAAGTCCGCGGTGTAGAGCGCCTTGCCGGAGACTTTTTCCGGGCCGTCGATCAGCGGCCGCGGAACGCCGATGACCTTCGCCGGTTTGACGTCCTTTTTGATTTCGTTCATGCCGCGGCCTCCTTGTCGCGCCCGGCCAGCTCATCGGCGGCGAAATGGACCGCCTCGAGAATTTTCACGTAGCCGGTACAGCGGCAGATGTTGGCGGCGAGGCCCGCCCGGATGTCATCGTCGGTCGGGTTCGGGTTTTCCCGCAGCAGGCCTTCGGCGGCCATCACCATGCCCGGCGTGCAGAACCCGCATTGGGCGCCCAGCTTTTCGTTGAAGCCCCGTTGGATCGCGGCCAGCCGGCCCCCGGTATCCAGGCTTTCGATGGTCTCGATCTCGGCGCCGTCGCAAACCGCGGCGAGGGTGAGGCAGGCGTGGCGGGGCTCGCCGTCGATCAGGACCGTGCAGCAGCCGCACTCGCCGCCGTCGCAGCCGATCTTCGTCCCCGTGAGGCCCACCGTCTCGCGCAGGAAATCCACCAGCAGCATATTGTCGGGGACAAAATCCCGCCGCGGCCGCCCGTTCAGGGTACAGCGCACGGCCGATTGCTTCGCGTCATCACTCATGGTCCAAGATCCCGTAGCTGTTCCGGCTTGCGGACCGGATTTTTGAAATTGTTTGGTAGACGAACAATATGCGATGCATCATATTCAAGCCGCTTCGACAGAACAACCACAATTCAACTGCGATTACCCGTGAGTCCCTATACCGACGTTCCGTTTTCCTACCGCCGCCGGGTCCGGTGGGGCGATTGCGACCCCGAGGGCATGATCTACACTGTCCGGGTCTACGACTACCTGCTGGAGGCCCTCGAAGCATGGTACCTGAAGGTGCTGGGCCTCGATTTCGGCGGACTGAAGTACGAGCGGCATATGGCCATGCCGAGCGTGAGGCAGGAATGCCAGTTCATGAAGGCCTTGAAGCCGGGCTGCGAAGTCGATCTCCACGTCTTTGTCGAACGCCTGGGCAACGCCTCCATCAGCTTCATCGTCGATGCGGTGGGAGATGACGGGAGCCACTATCTCAGGTTCAATCACACCGCCTGTTTCATTACCCTGGACGGGTTCAAGCCGGTGCGGCCGCCCGATGATTTCCGGGAAAACATCGAGGCCTACCGGGCGGCCGGCAAACGCATGACTTAGAGGGGAGAACACCATGTCACTCGAAGACTTTCAGTCGCTCATTGGCGAGGTCACCGGCGCGATTTCGGGCAAGGAGGTATCGGGCGCGCTGGCCGACGAACTCAACGCCCGGTTTCCCGCCGGCGGCGCGACGTTCAAATCCATCCAGGCAGCCTGCGAGGCGGCGGTGGCCGAGGGGTGGATGTGCGACCGGGAGATGGGCGGCATCAAGTTCGGCCGGGTGATCAAGGATATCGACGGGTTCTCCGTCGATGTGGTTCAAATGAAGGATGTGGTCGGCCCGCATCACCGCCATCCCAATGGCGAGGTGGACATGGTGATGCCGTTGTCGGGCGATGCCGAATTCGACGGCAGCGGCGCCGGCTGGGTGGTCTACGGGCCCGATACGGCGCACAGGCCGACGGTCTCCGGCGGCGAGGCTCTCGTGCTCTATCTGCTGCCCGGCGGCGCCATAGAATTCACCGGCCAGGATTGATCTAGCGCCAAAACCCCTGCCGGTCCACCTGATGCAGCGCCGTCATTTCGGCCTCGCCGGGGGCCGGGGTTTCGGTCATGCCGGGGGCCGTCTTCAGCTCCCAGCCGGTGTTCTCGATCACCTCGTCCGCCGTGTGGCCGGGATGTACGCTCGACAGGTGAAGCTCGTTCGCCGGTCCGTGGGGCCGCAGCACCGCCTTGTCGGTAATCACGGCGGCGGGGCCGCCGGCGGCGATCCCTGCCTTGGCGCGTCCACCCTCGCCGTCGATGTAGCCGGGGGAAGTGATGTAGGACACCCGCTCCACCAGACGGCGCTTCTCGTGGTTCATGATGGCGATCAGCCGCCTGGACATGGCGGCGATGTCCGCCGCGCCCCCTGAGCCCGGCAGCTTCACCTGGACGTCCTCATGGCCGCCGATATAGGAGGTGTTGATGTTGCCCCATTTGTCGATTTCGGCGCCGCCGATGAAGCCCGTATCGACCCGGCCCGCCTGCAGGTGTCCCATCACCTGGATCAGGCCGGTGGTCCATGCGGCGTTCCGCTGATTGGCGGGATCGCACATGGTGTAGAGGGTTTCCTCCGCCGGCGCGTCGCGCACCACGCCGCCCTCGAACATGCCGACCGCGTTGGGGGCGTGGGTCAGCCGGGCGACGCCGTAGGCGGTGATCGGCAGGCGCATGCCGACGAACACCAGCTCGCCGTCACGGATCTCCCGCGCCGCCGCAATAATCATCAGCTCTTGGGTGGAATAGTCGGCCATGTCGCGTAAGTATTTGTTATTTGTTGGTTATTTCTACTCGGCGGCGTAATTGGCAGGAGCCGCATTCCAGCTGCCGGCGATCTTGAGCGCCGACAATCGCTCGCCGAGCTTTTCCGCGTAGCCGGGCGCGCCCTCGACGGCGAACACCCATTCATCGAGCCAGGCCATGTAGCCGTCCACGTCGCGGGAGCGTGCGTGATAGTCGTTGAAAAAGGCGCTGTCCCGCTGCCAGCGTCCGGTAAGCGGGGCGGGGTGGGTGCCCGCCGGCACGTGGCAGACGGCGGCGACGCGGAATCCCGGCACCAGGACTCGAGAGGGATCGGACGAAATCACCTCCGGCTCGACGATCTCGTCGGCGACGATGATCACCCGGTCGGCGGCCAGCGCCGCCTCCTGGGCGAGGCCCGACGAACCCCAATAATGATTGTTCCCCGCCGCATCGGCCCGCTGAACGCCCAAGATCGCCACATCCGGCTTCACCGGCGGCACCAGGACCACCGGCTCGGTCTCGGTGGAAAAGGGATTGGTCGCCATCTTGAAGGCGGGGTTGGAGTTGATGATGTCCGAACCCAGGATCGAGCGCACCGGCGCGTAGGGCAGCCCATAGGCGCCGGCGAACAGGGCCATGCCGATGGTGAAGTTGGAGTAGTCGTTGATGTCCAGGGCGTGCGGAATCTGCTTTTCCGCGGCCCGGCGGTAGTTGTGGCCAAGCCCGCCGGAAACGTTGCCGACCCAGGCGCCGGTCACCGCGCCGACGCAGCCCGCGCCGATCAGCATGTCCGTGGACGCATCCGAGATGGGAGCGATCATCTCCAGATTCTTCTTTCCCTGACGGATGATCTCATAGGTGGCGGCGAAGGGAATGGCGGTCTCGAGAGAGGCCCCGATGACCACGCCGTCGCCATCCCGGACCAAGTTCCGGACGGCATCATTCAAGGAACAAATTTTTTCAATCATTTCTTATATTTATAGACCTTATCTCAAGCGAAATCTTTGAATTTTTCCGGTCGCCGTCTTGGGCAGGTCGTCGACGAAGTTGAACCAGCGCGGATACTTGTAGCGGGCGAGCCCATCCTTGCAGTGATTGAGCAATTCGTCCGCCAGATCGTCGCCCGCGTCAGAAGCCTCGTTCAGGACGACGAAGGCCTCGGGCTTGATCAGATCGTCGTCGTCGGCCCGCCCGACGACGGCGGCCTCCAGCACCTTGGGATGTTCGGAGAGCTTCAATTCGATCTCCACCGGCGAGACCCAGATGCCGCCCACCTTGAGCATGTCGTCCGACCGCCCGTGGCAGGTAAAGAAGCCGTTCTCGTCCCGCTCGTAGGTATCGCCGGTAACGATCCACCCGTCCTTGAGGGAGGCGGCGGTTTTCTCGGGATTTCGCCAGTATTCCCGGAGCAGCGAGTCGCCCCTGATCATCAGCCCGCCGGCCTCGCCGCCGGGGACGTCGTTGCCGTCGTCGTCGACGATCCGCGCCTCGTAGCCCGGCACCAGCTTGCCCGACGCGCCCGGCTTGATGTCGCCCGGCCGGTTGGAGATGAAGATGTGCAGGATTTCCGTGGTGCCGATGCCGTCCAGGATGTCGATGCCTATCCGCTCTTTCCAGCGATCCAGTATATCCGGGGGCAGGGCCTCGCCGGCGGAGATGCAGAGCCTGAGCGACGACAGATCCGGCGATGCGCCCCCCTCCAGTTCCTTCAATTGCGCCGCATAGAGGGTGGGGACGCCGAAGAAGATGGTGGGCTTGAACGCCTCGATGGTGTCGTGCATGCCCCGGGGGGTCGGCGCGGCGGCGAACAACACGGCGGTCGAGCCCATCCACAGGGGGAAGTTCATCGCATTGCCAAGGCCGTAGGCGAAGAACAGCTTGGCCGCGGACAACACCACATCGTCTTCCCGCCAGCCGAGGACGCCGACGGCGTACTGCTCGCAGGTCACCGGGATATCCCGGTGGACGTGGATCACGCCCTTGGGGTTGCCGGTCGAGCCCGAGGAATAGAGCCAGAAGCAATCGTCCATGGGGCCGGAGGCGGCGGCTTCGAGTTCCGCCGAGGCTGCCCCGATCCTGCCGGCCAGGGTTTCGCCGTCTCCATCGACCCGCAGGACGAGGGCGGGTTTGTGCGGGCTGTCGTCCAGGGCGGGTTCCACCTCGCCGGCGAATTCCGGCGAGTAGACCACGCCGGCGGCTTCGGCGTTGTCGATCATGAAGGCGTAGTCCTTGGCCCGCAGCAGGGTGTTCAACGGCACGGGGATCACGCCCACCTTGATGGCGCCGTAGAACAGATAGACGAATTCGTGACAGTCCTTGACCACCATCAGCATGCGCTCGCCGGGCACGAGGCCCAGTTCCAAAAGCGCGTTGCCGGTGCGGTTTACGTTTTCGGCCAGCTCGGCAAAGGTGATGTCGCGGCCCGTCTGCGCCTCGCGGAAGGCGACCTTGCCGCCGCGTCCGTCGGCCAGATGGCGGTCGATCATGTAGACCGCGCAGTTGAAAATATCGGAAAAATCGAGCGTCGCCGGCGAAGCCGAGCGGTCGATGGTGACCGTATGGTCCGTCACCTTTGCCCTCCCTGGTCTGTCCTCTTGCCTGGGGAAGTTTGGCCCGGAATCGCCGGCCCTGCAATGCCGGTCGAGGCGATAGAAAACACAACCCCGGCCTCCAATTCCAATCCGATCAGATTGTCCTTGGCCGATCGAGCGGCTAAGAATGACGGCTATAATCCCAACTCGTTTTCCGGTTTCAATTTTCAAGTTCGCATTTCGAGCCGAATTATTTCTTCCGAAGGGAATATTCCGTGGACCAATTTACTGCCGAGGACGAGGGTGGCGACGGCGCCGCCGCCCGCGATATCCCGACACCCGATGAATTGAAGAGCCGTGCGCTGGCGCTGGCGCCGGAGCTTCGCGAGCGCGCCGCCCGATGCGAGGCCGAACGCCGCATCCCCGAGGAGACCATGCGGTCGTTGCATGAGGCCGGCCTGTTCAACGTGATCAAGCCCGGGGCCTATGGCGGCTACGAGATGGGGTGGGACGTGTTCTGCGAGCTGGTCATGATCCTGTCCCGCGCCTGCGGGTCCACCGGATGGGTGTACTGCGTCGTCGGCCAGCACGCTCTGATCATGAACCGGTTCGGTATCGACGCCATGGACGATATCTGGCGCGAAAACCCGGACGCCCTGATGTCTTCGTCCAAGCACCTCGAGGGCGGCTTCAGGAAAGTGGACGGCGGCTACGTGGGCAGCGGGGTCTCCACTTTCTCGAGCGGCTGCCTGCATTCGGACTGGGTGCTGATCGGCGGCGCACCCGTCGACGGCGAGGACGGACCCATCGGCGCCATCGTCAAGCAGAGCGAGATCGAGATTCTGGATACCTGGGACGCCTTCGGGTTGGCGGGAACCGGCAGCCACGACATCAAATTCGACGACGTCTTCGTGCCCGAGCACCGGGTGCGTTCCCCGGGCAGGAAGCCGTCCGGCGGGATCATCGACATGCCCGCGTTTCGCATCACCGCGCCCGGCGGGCCGTTCTCGCTGGCCTCGGTGTTGGTCGGCCTGGCCAGAGGCGCCGTGGACGACTTCGTCGAGACGACCCGGTCGCGCGCCTCCCGTTTCGGCGCCCGGATCGCCGATTTCCAGAGCATGCAGATGCGGATCGGCGAGGCGGCGGTAGAGGTCGACGCGGCTGAGACCCTTTTGCGCAGCCACGTGAAGAAAGTCATGGCGCAGCTGGAAAAGGCGCCGCCGCCCACCGGCGCGGGCGGGATCGATTTCTCCCCCGGCGGCAATGCGCCGTTTCCGCCGGAGCGGGGCCCCGGCATCCTCGCCAACGCCTACGTGGCCCAGCTGGCCCTGAAAGCCATCGACCGGGTTTTCTACGCGGCGGGCGCCAGCCAGATGGTCGGCGGCGGTTTTCTCGAACGCTGTTTCCGCGACGCCCAGACCGGCAGCCGGCAGTTCGGATTGAACTGGGATATCGCCCGCACCAATGGCGGCCGGGCGCTGCTGGGGCGGTAGCCGCCGGATTTCGAAGCCGCCGTTCCAACCATGATGTCCCTGCGCTACAGTCTCTTCGCCAGCGAGGGAGGTACGGATGGCGGCATATGTCGTTTACACCATGCACGAACTGAAGGACCCGGCGTTGTTCGCCGAATACAGGAAGGCTATCGCCCCGACGATCCCGGCTCATGGCGGGCGCAGAAAAGCCGCCGCCGGCGCATTCGAGGTTGTCGAAGGCGAGTGGCCGGGCGTGATGGTCACCATCCTGGAGTTCGACGACATGGAGACGATCAGGCGCTGGTACAACTCCGACGAGGTCAAGCCGGTCATGGAGATGCGCCAAAGGGCCGCGGATGGGAGCCTGATTATCGTCGAAGGGGTCTAGGGTCCGGCCTCGATTGAGCCGTCATGCCCCGCCGATAGCGCGGGGCATCCAGGAAACAGGAATTTCACCAC
>JAPPFK010000189.1 GCA_028823885.1 Rhodospirillales bacterium
AATCAAGCCTACGGTCACCACCACGATCAACACCAGAAAAGAACTCGATGATATCGAGTGATATCGCATGAACTTTTGGCGGCCGGATCAGATCATCATAACCTGCTGATTTATCACCACTATAGACCTGAAACCAACCCCAATTTTCCTCCTTGGCCCAAGTATCACCGTGAGTCTCTAGGACTGAAGGGCGCTACAGCCCTGACGCCGGGGGACTCAATTAGGAGGATTTCCATGAAAAAAGTTCTTTATTCAACGACGGCCTTGGCGGCTGCGGGCCTGCTGGCCCTCTCTCCCGCCGATGCCCAGGCCGCCGAGAAGGTCAAGCTCGGCCTTGGCGGCTTCTACATCTGGATGATGGGCGCGGGCGACAGCGACGCCGAAGCCCACAAAGGCAACGCCCCCTTGAACATGGTCGGCGACTCGGAAGTCTATTTCCGCGGCAACACGACCCTCGACAACGGCATCCGCGTCGACGTGATCGTGCAGCTCGAGTCCGATCAGGTGAACGGCGGGATCATCGACGAATCCTACATCAAGGTCGGCAACCTGAAGCAATGGGGTGAGTTCCGCCTGGGTTCGACCAAGCAGGCCCACTTCCTCTTCAGGGCGACGGGCCCCCACGTGAGCGCCATCAGCAACGCGACGAACTTCGCTCAGTCGCACCAGTACGTGCCGAGCACGACGCCGCTTAAGGGCCCCGCCACCTTCTTCAACCATGCAGGGGCCGCGGACCGCATGTCGCTGGTGTACGTCACGCCGAACCTCAACGGCGTCCAGGGCGGCATCAGCTTCACCCCGGGGCAAGCCAACAGCGACGTCCCGCCGGCGACCGACGGTGAAAATGCAACCGACACCGAGGTCCTCTCCCTCGGCGGCAACTACAAGGGCAAGTTCGGTGACGCCAGCGTCGCGGTTTCCGGCGGCTGGACCGGCGTCTCCGGCGACAAGGACGCGGAAAGCACCACCACCCAGTTCGGCGCCCAGGTCGGGTTCGCCGGCTTCTCCATCGGCGGCCACTGGGCCAAGCGCGAGGATGACGGCGATGGGACAGCCCTTGACGTCGAAGGCTTCATGACCGGCGTCGGCTACAAGACCGGCCCGTGGAACATCGCCCTGACGTGGCTCAACACCAAGGACGACGTTTCCATGAATGCCGGCGAGGTCGAGCACAACCAGTACACGTTGGGCATGACCTACTCGCTCGGCGCGGGCGTCCTGGTCGGCGCCAGCATCTTCCAGGTCGATTTCCAGGATGAGATGATGGTGACGGACCTGGGCGCTGACAACGCGGTCGGCGGCGACGATGCCAATGCCGACACGACGACCGGCGGCAACGACAACGAAGGTTGGGGCGCGCTGGTCGGTATCCGGGTGAACTTCTAACCCGTCTTTACGGTTTCAACTTAAGGTCAATTCTCTGAATTGACCGAACATCAAAGGGCGGTCTCCGGACCGCCCTTTTTTTGCGGGGATTTCCAATTCTTGAACCACAGAGACAGTGAGATAATAGGAGTTAATCATTCCTCCTCTGTGAACTCTGTGCCTCTGTGGTGAATATCCTGGATGCCCCGCCACTTTGCCGGCTGGCCGGCAAAGCCGGTCCAGTGGGCCGGGGCATGACGATCTTCATTTGGCGCCCGTCAGGGGGACGCAATCGGCGCATTGGCTATGACGGGCGCAGGCTGTATAGTGGCCGCCGTGACGGGCCGCCGGAAACGGCCGGCCGGTCCCCACCAATCGAGCGAACGTAAAGATTATGGGTGCCATGACCGGTCCAAGGGGATTGCCGACGGCGGCCGCCGCCGCCCTTCTGCTGCTGGCCGCCTGCGGGGGCGTGGAAATCCAGGAGAGCCACGTCCCCGACCACTTCGATTCGTCCGACAACCCGGTCGACTTCGACAAACGCGAGACCGTGTTCGGCGAGGGCGGCCTGTTCGGCGGGAACGCCGTGCCCGGCCAGGGCGATGCCGGCGGCGCGCTCGGGGTCAACGCGTATCTCTGGCGGGCCAGCCTGGACACGGTCTCGGTCTGGCCCATCGCGTCGGCGGATCCGTTCGGCGGCGTGATCATCACCGACTGGCACTCGCCCGAGGCGGCGCCCTCGGAGCGGTTCAAGATGAACGTCTTCATCCTGGGCCGCCAGCTCAGGGCCGACGGGCTCAGGGTTTCCCTGTTCCGCCAGACCCGCGATTCGGCCGGAAACTGGCGCGACGCCTCGACACGGAAGGATTCGTCGGTCCGTCTCGAAGAGGCCATCCTGACCCGCGCGCGCCAGCTCAGGAACCAAACCGCCACCCGGTGATTTCTGGCGTTGAAGCGCCACCGCCACCTATTCCCCCCCCCACCCTCGACGCCCGGCCGGTTGCCGGCCGTCTCGACCTCCCCCTCAAGGGGGGAGGTGATCCGATTCGCCTCCAACTATTCCCTCCCCCCTACGAGGGGGAGGGTTAGGGAGGGGGGGGTGACATAAAATGGGAGGGGGTGATCAGATGCCGTTGAGCGCCTTTTCGATCTCTCCCATCACGGCCCCGATGTTTTCGAACACCTCATTGTTCCAGAACCGCACGACCCGATAGCCGCGCTCGTCGAACCATGCGGTACGGCGCGCGTCCGCCGCCTGCCGCTCGGCATGTTGCCCACCGTCCAGTTCGATGATGAGCTTGGCGGCAGGCAGAAGAAGTCGGCCACGTAGGGCCCAATGGGCGCCTGGCGGCGGAACCGATAGCCGCCCAACTGCTTCCGCCGCAGCTGATACCACAGCCGTTTCTCGGCTTCGGTCTGGTTCTTTCTCAAGTTACGGGCGGTCGGGGAGGCCATGGTGTGAATGTAGCATACCCCCCTGGAGGGGGAGGGAACACGATGCGGCGAGGCAACACCCAAACCAAATCCCCCCCCTTTTGGTGGGGTGGTTGGGGGGGGGGCCCCACAGGGTGAGGGAAATTTCCGTATGTCCCCCCCAACCTCGACGCCCGGCTATCGCCGGCCGTCTCGACCTCCCCCTCCAGGGGGGAGGTAACCCAATCCGCCCATTCCCCTCACGCCCGCGCGGCTTGCCATCGGGCGGGCGAACCATGTATCTACCCGGATCAACCTGGACCCCGGGACGATCACATGCCGCGATACAACGCCGTCGAGATCGAGCAGCGCTGGCAGGCCGCGTGGAACGCGGCCCGGGCGTTCGCCTCGCCCGAGGACCCGTCGCGTCCCAAGTACTACGTCCTCGAGATGTTTCCCTACCCGTCCGGCAGAATCCACATGGGGCACGTCAGGAACTACACCATGGGGGACGTGGTCGCCCGCTACAAAAGGGCCAGGGGCTTCAACGTCCTGCACCCCATGGGCTGGGACGCCTTCGGCCTGCCCGCCGAGAACGCCGCCATGGAGCGGGGCGACCATCCGGCGGACTGGACCTACGAGAACATCGACACCATGCGCCGCCAATTGCAGTCCATGGGCCTCTCCCTCGACTGGGCGCGGGAAATCGCCACCTGCCACCCGGGCTATTACGTCCACCAGCAGGCCATGTTCCTCAAGTTCTTCGAGGCCGGCCTCGCCTATCGCGGCGAATCCCTGGTCAACTGGGATCCCGTCGACCAAACGGTGCTCGCCAACGAGCAGGTCATCGACGGCAAGGGCTGGCGGTCGGGCGCCGAGGTGGAGCAGCGCCGGATGGCCCAGTGGTTCCTGAAAATCACCGACTACGCCGAGGAACTCACCGAGGCGCTCACGGACCTCGAACGCTGGCCCGACAAGGTGCGCCTGATGCAGACCAACTGGATCGGCCGATCGGAGGGCGCCCGGGTGAATTTCCGCCTCGCCGGCCGCAATGGCGAAATCGAGGTGTTCACCACCCGGCCGGACACGCTGTTCGGCGCCTCGTTCTGCGCGCTGTCGCCCAATCATCCGCTGGCGCGGGAATTGGCCGGGTCCGACGGGGCGCTCGCCGATTTCATCGCCGAATGCGGCAGGCTCGGCACCAGCGAGGAGGCCATCGAGACCGCCGAGAAGCAGGGCCATGATACCGGGCTGACCGTCGAGCATCCGTTCATCGACGGGCACCATCTTCCCGTCTACGTGGCGAATTTCGTGCTGATGGAGTACGGCGCCGGGGCCATCTTCGGCTGTCCGGCCCATGACCAGCGGGACCTGGAATTCGCCCGCAAGTACGGGCTGCCGGTGATCCCCGTCATCCTGCCGCCGGGCGAGGACGGGACCGCCTTCGAGATCGGCGAGGAGGCCTATGTGGGGCCGGGCGCGGCCTTCAATTCGGACTTCCTCGACGGCCTCGACGTGGACGGCGCCAAGCGGGCGGCCATCGACAGGCTGGAGGAACTGGACGCCGGCCGCGGCATGGTCGAGTACCGGCTCCGGGATTGGGGCATTTCCCGCCAGCGCTACTGGGGCTGCCCGATCCCGATCATCCACTGTCCCGAGTGCGGCGCGGTGCCGGTGCCGGAAGACCAGCTTCCCGTCGAACTGCCCGGCGACGCCGACTTCGGCGCGCCGGGCAACCCGCTGGACCGCCACGAAACCTGGAAGGCGGTTTCCTGCCCCAAATGCGGCGCGGACGCCGAGCGCGACACCAACACCATGGACACCTTCGTCGATTCGTCCTGGTACTTCGCGAGGTTCTGCTCGCCGCGCTCGGACGAAATCGTCGATCCGGCCGCCGTCGATTACTGGCTGCCGGTGGACCAGTATATCGGCGGCGTGGAGCACGCCATCCTGCACCTGCTCTACGCCCGGTTCTTCACCCGCGCCATGGAGGCCTGCGGCCTGGTGAAGGTCGGCGAGCCCTTCGACGGCCTGTTCACCCAAGGCATGGTCTGCCACGAAACCTACCGGGACGGGGACGGCGGCTGGCTGTACCCGGACGAGATCGAGAAGACCCCGGCCGGCGCCGTGCGCGCCGGAACCGGCGAGCCGGTCACGATCGGGCGCTCGGAATCCATGAGCAAGTCCAAGCGCAACACCATCGATCCCGAGGCCATCATCGCGGCCTACGGAGCGGACACGGCCCGCTGGTTCATGCTGTCCGACAGCCCGCCGGAGCGCGACCTGGAATGGACCGACGCCGGGGTGGACGGGGCCTGGCGCTTCCTGGGCCGGGTCCACCGCATGGTCACCGAGCCGGCCTTGGATTTGGGCGCGGCGGGCGCGCCCGCCCCGGACGGCATCAGCGGCGGCGCGCTCGATCTCCGCCGCGCCACCCACAAAACCATCGACGGGGTGACGCGCGACCTGGAACGGTTCGGCTTCAACCGCGCGCTGGCGAGAATCCGGGAACTGGTCAACGGCCTGGGAGACTACGCGGGAGACTTCGCCGGGGGCGAAGAAGAAGACGGCGGCGGCCCGGGGCCGGCCGGGGGCTGGGCCTACCGGGAGGGCCTGGAGGCCGCCGTCCGGCTGATGAACCCCATGGTGCCGCACCTCGCCGAGGAGCTGTGGGCGGCGCTCGGCCACCGGACCATGCTGGCCCATGAGCCGTGGCTCGAACCCGACGCGGCCTTGCTGGTCGACGAGACGGTGACGGTCGCGGTACAATTGAACGGAAAGTTGAGGGGAACCATCGAGTTGCCCAATGATGCAGACCGGGAAGCCGCGGAGGCGCGGGCATTGGCGCTCGAGCCGGTGGCGGCGGCGCTTGCCGGGAAACCGGTCCGGAAGGTGATCTACGTGCCCAACAGGATCGTCAATGTGGTGGTGTAGGATGAGGTGTCGGGTGAGGGAGAATTTCAATGACCCCCTCACCCTGACCCTCTCCCCCTAAAGAAGGGGGAGAGGGAACACCGCCGATACTCCCTCGCCCCCTTTAGGGGGAGAGGGTTGCGGAGGCTTGGCGAGCTAGGGCACAAAGCGAAGCGACTGCCCAGGCGAGCCGTAGCCGGAGCTGGGTGAGGGGGTTAGGGTGGACCGGGTCAGAATGAGGGGAAAAACTTGAACCGCACATCCGCAAGGAAGGGAATTTCCCGATTGAGCAACGGCCCTAGAATAGGATTGATTACGGCAGGCTTGCTGCTCCTTATGCCGTTTTTGGCCGCCTGCGGCTTCCAGCCCCTCTACGGCGATTCGGCGCCGGCCGGCGTCCGGGCGGATCTCGCGGCGGTCGAAGTGGGGCTGATCGAGGACCGGATCGGCCAGCAAATGCGGAATGAACTGGTCCGGCGCTTCCACCCCGACGGCCGGGCGCGCAATCCGTCCTATCGCCTGCAGGTCAAGCTCAGCGTCGACAAGCGGGACCTGGCGCTCCAAAAGTCGGAGATCGCGACCCGGGCGAGCCTGCGGATCACGGCGACATACGCGTTGCGGAAAAACATGGACGGCAAGCAACTGATCCAGGGAACCACCCGGATCACCACCAGCTACGATATTCTCAGAAGCGATTTCGCCACCCTGGCGGCCGAAGCGGATGCCCGCCGGCGGGGCGTCCGGGAACTGGCCGACGAGATCACCAACCGGCTGGCGGCGTATCTCCAATATTCCAAGAGGGGATGACGGCCCGGTGAAAATCGCCCGGGGCAAGGTTGACGGTTTTCTTCGCAATCCCGGCGATGATCTCAAGATTGCCCTGATCCACGGGCCCGATCGCGGGCTCGGCCGGGAGCGCGCCGAGACCCTCGCCGGGTCCGTCTGTCCCGACCTCGGCGATCCCTTCCGGGTCGCGCGGCTGAGCGAGGAAGAGCTGAAGGCCGACCCCCGGCGGCTCGCCGACGAGGTTTCGGCGCTCGCCATGACCGGCGGGCGGCGCGTGGTGATCGCCGAGGCCGACGGGGAACCGGCGGGGCGGCTCGTCGCCGAGATGGCCGAAACGCCCGATTGGGATGCGCTACTGATAGTTGTGGCGGGGAACTTGACGCCGCGCTCGGCGCTGCGCAAGGCCCTCGAGCCGTCCGCGGCGGCGGCGGTCGTCGCGTGCTACGCGGACGACGACGCAACGCTGGCCCGGCTGATCGACCAGGTGTTCGGAACCTGGAAGGTGACGGCGGGCCGCGAGGTCAGGGAGTACATCGCCGAGCGCCTGGGCGGCGACCGGCTGGCCTCCCGCGGCGAGCTGGAAAAACTGGCCCTGTTCGCCGGCGAAGGGGGCGAACTCGGGATCGGCGACGCCGCGGCGGCCCTCGGCGACAGCGCGGCGCTCTCCATCGACGATCTCGTCCATGCGGCCGCGTCGGGCGACTTCGCCGCGCTCGAGAAACAGCTCCGCCGCGCCCGGGACGACGGGCTCGCCCCGGTGTCGATCATCAGGGCGGCGCAGCGCCACTTTCAGCGGCTGCAACTGGCGCGGGCACAAGTGGACGACGGGAAATCGCCGGCCCACGCCATGAAATCCCTGCGGCCGCCGGTGATGTTCATGTTCGAAGACCGGTTCCGGCAACAGTTGAACCGCTGGTCCCCGGCCCGGATCGCCGGAGCCATGGACATGGCGGTGGAGGCCGAACTGGAATGCAAGTCGACCGGGCTCCCGGCCGAGGCGGTGTGCGAACGGGCCATGTTGCGGATCGCCCGCGCCGCGCGGCGGGGGTCCTAACCCCCCCCACCCTCGCCCCCCGAAGGGGGGAGAGGGATGCGCAGATAAGGTCATTTTCCTCCGGGGATTGACCGACTTGGCGAAGCGATAGCTGAGCCTTAGCCGGAGCTGGGTGAGGGGGTGCTTGATTCGTGGATGCCCCGAACAAGCCGGGGCATGACGGGCTTCTTTGATTCAGCATCACGCGTCATGGCCGGGCGCCAGACCCGGCCATCCACGAACTTCCATCCCTCCCCCTCACACTATCCTATGACCCCCTCACCCTGGTCAATTCCCTGTGGGAAATGACCGACCTCTCCCCCTGAAGAAGGGGGAGAGGGGACTTTTTCTCCCTCGCCCCCCGAAGGGGGGAGAGGGATGCGGAGGGTTGCCGGGCGGCAGCCCGGCTTAGCCGTAGCTGGGTGAGGGGGTGATTCGGCGGCCTAGGTTTCTTCCTCGCCGCGGTCCCGCGCCGCTCTCTCCTCGAGGTGAGCGAGGACGTCTTCGTGGGCGATCGGCGGATTCTTCTGGCTCAGGATGAACTCTTCGCGCTCTTCGAGAGTCATTTCTTTTTCCATGTCTTTTTCTAGGGCCGGTTGTTCGGCGGGTTGCCCGGCCGGCCTCTCCGCCGTTCCATATCGAAGCCGGTCGAGAACGTGGTCCAACTGTTCGAGCGTATCGTAATGCACCGTCAGGCTGCCGCTTTCGCCGGCCGGCCTGATCTCGACCCGGAGGCCGAGAAGGGCCGCCAGCTCCCGTTCGAGGGCGATGGTGTCGACGTCCTTATCCGGCGCCCCGGCGGCGGAACTTCCGGCGGGCGCGTTCTCCTTTTGGATCAGCCGTTCCGTCTGGCGGACGTTGAGGCCGCGGCGGACCACGGCCTTGGCGGCGGCGGCCGGGTCCCGGGCGGCGAGCAGCGCCCGGGCATGGCCGGGGGAGATCCCGCCGCCGTCGAGCAGCGCCTTGACGCCGTCCGGAAGGTTCAACAGCCGCAGCATGTTGGCGATATGGCTCCGGCTCTTGCCGAGGATCCGGGCGAGGTCCTCCTGGGTATGGCCGAACTCGTCGGCGAGGCGCCTGTAGCCCTGCGCCTCGTCGACGGGCGAGAGGTCCTCCCGCTGAAGGTTCTCCACCAGGGCGATCTCGAGGGCTTCCGCATCGCTGAGCTGCCGCTCGATGACCGGGACCTCGTGGAGCTTGGCCCGTTGCGCCGCCCGCCAGCGGCGCTCGCCGGCGATGATCTCGTAAGCCTCCGGCGGCCCGTCCCCTTCCGGGCCGAGGCTCCGGACCAGAAGGGGCTGGAGAATGCCGAGCTCCCGGATGGACGCGGCAAGCTCGTCGATGTCCGCCTCGGGGAAGTGGCGGCGCGGCTGGTGGCGTCCCGGCCGGAGGGTCTCGATGGGCGCCATTCTCGCAAAACGTGCATCGGCGTCGCCGGCCGGCCGGCCGGGATCGTCGCCGAGCAGGGCGTCGAGGCCGCGGCCGAGATTGCTTCTTTTGCCGTCGTCCGCCATCACGCCGCGAGGCTCCGCTCGCGCCGCAGCACTTCGCCGGCGAGGTGGATGTAGGCCCGGGACCCGGCGCAGCCCGTGTCGTAGAGCAGCACCGGCTTGCCGTGGGACGGCGCCTCCGAAACCCGCACGTTGCGCGGGATGACGGTCTCGTAGACCTTGTCGCCGAAATGGGCGCGGACGTCGTTGGCCACTTCGTCGGACAAGTTGTTGCGTCTGTCGAACATGGTTAACACGATGCCTTGTATGTCCAGGTCCGGATTGTAGGATTTTTTGATCCGCTCGACGGTGCGCACCAGGTGGCTGACGCCCTCCAGGGCGAAGAACTCGCACTGCAGCGGCACCAGCACCGCATGGGCGGCGATGAGCGCGTTGACGGTCAAGAGGCCGAGGGCCGGCGGGCAATCCACCAGGACATAGTCGTAGCCGTCCAACTGGCCGTCCAGGGCCGTCTTGAGCCGGTGGAGCCGGTCGTCCTCGCCGGCCAGCTCGATCTCGGCGCCCGACAGGTCCATGCCCGACGGGACCATATCCAGCCCCGGGATGGCGGTGGCGGTGACCGCCCCGCCGAGGGGCACGCTGCCGATCAGCACGTGGTAGGCGTTCAGGCGGCGCTCGGCCCGGCCGAGGCCGAGCCCGGTGCTGGCGTTGCCCTGGGGATCCAGGTCGATCACCAGAACCCGCTTCTCGACGGCGGCCAGCGCGGTGGCGAGATTGATCACCGTGGTCGTCTTGCCGACGCCGCCCTTCTGGTTGGCGATGGCGATGAGGCGGGGCGTCTTGGCCGTCTGGGCCTCATGGGCCGTTTGGGCCCCCATATGGATTGTCATGGCTCAATGGTCATGGCGATGGCCGATCCCGCTGATTTCCAGAATCACCCCGCCCGGATCGCTGAGGGAGGGGTGGGATTTGCAGGCCATTGTCCACTTTTTTTGCGATTCGGTCAATTCTCGATCAACATATTGTCCCTTGTGAAAAAGACATACACCATCTTGTGTCAGCATGTCGCGGGCCCAGCCGATCAGGTGGGACAGGTTGGCGCACGCCCGGGAGCACACCACGTCCGCGCTGATGGACCAGGCCGCCGCCTCGATCCGCCTGTTGACCACCGTCACATGGGCCCCGGTGGCGCGGGCCGCCTCGCGGAGGAAGACGCACTTCCTGACGTTGCTTTCGACGAGGTGGACCCGGGGCGCCCCCATGACGGCGAGTACCAGTCCGGGAAACCCCGCGCCGCTCCCGAGATCCACGATGGGGCGGTCGAGGTCGGGGATGTATTTCAGCAACTGGGCGGAATCCAGGAAATGCCGCCGCCAGGCGTCGGGCATGGTGGAAATCCCCACCAGATTGACCTTTTCCTGCCATTTGGCCAGCAGGGCCAGATAGGCCTCCAGGCGCTCGATTGTTTCACGTGAAACATTCGTGTCGGCCTGGAATTCATCCGGGCCGTAGGGGGCCTGGGCCGGCATACCGGGCATATCTGGCCGGGGGCGGGCTCAGGCGGCGGCGGCGCGGCGGCGCCGGACGTGGGCCAAAAGCGCGGTGAGGGCGGCCGGCGTAACGCCTGAAATGCGGGCCGCCGCGCCAATGGTGGCGGGCCGCGCCGCGGCGAGCTTGCCGCGGGCTTCGTTGGACAGGCCGGCGACGTCCTCATAGGCGAGGTCGGCGGGCAGGCGGAGCGACTCCTGCTTCCTGAAGCTGACGATGTCCGCCTCCTGGCGCTCCATGTAGCCCGCATAGTGGCCGGAAATCTCCAGCTGTTCGGCGACGTCCGGGCGAAGCTCCCCGAGGGCCGGCCAAAGGGCTGCGAGCCGGGCGAGATCGATGTCCGGGTAGCCCAGCAAATCGTGGATGGACCGCCGGGCGCCGTCCTGGTTGACCCGGATGCCCGCCCGGGCCAGTTCGGCCGGCGTCGCCGTCGCCGACTTGACGAATTCCATGGCGTCGCCGAGGGCGGCCGACTTGGCGGCGAAGGACCGGGCGCGCTCCGCACCGACACACCCGGCGTCCAGGCCGATGGGGGTCAGCCGGAGGTCCGCATTGTCGGCCCTGAGGCTCAGCCGGTATTCCGCCCGGGAGGTGAACATCCGGTAGGGCTCCCGGGTGCCCCGGGTCACCAGGTCGTCGATCATCACCCCGATATAGGCGTCGGCGCGGTCGAGGATGACCGGCTCGCCGCCGGCCGCCCGGCGGGCCGCGTTGATCCCGGCCATGATCCCCTGGCCGGCGGCCTCTTCGTAGCCCGTCGTGCCGTTGATCTGGCCGGCCAGGAACAGCCGGGGGATGCGCTTGGTTTCCAGGCTGGGATGGAGTTCCCGGGGATCGACGAAATCGTACTCGATGGCGTATCCGGGGCGGATGACGTCCGCCTTCTCGAGGCCCGGGATGGTCTTCAGCATGGCGAGCTGCACGTCCACCGGCAGCGAGGTCGAGATCCCGTTGGGATAGATTGTATGGTCGTCGAGCCCTTCGGGTTCGAGGAAAATCCGGTGGCCGGTCCGGTCCGCGAAGCGCACCACCTTGTCCTCGATGGAGGGGCAGTAGCGGGGTCCGGCGCTCTCGATCCGGCCCGAATAGATGGGCGCCCGGTGAAGGTTCGCGCGGATGATGTCGTGGCCGGCCTCGGTGGTGGCGGTGATGTGGCACGGGACCTGGGGCACCCTGATCCGGTCAGTGAGGAAGGAAAACGGCGTTGGCGGGTCGTCTCCGGGCTGAACCTCCAGCCCGGACCAGTCGATGGTCCGTCCGTCGCGCCTGGGCGGCGTGCCGGTCTTCAGCCGGCCCATGGCGAGGTCCAGGCCCTCGAGGGCGGCGGCGAGGCCCACCGACGGCTTTTAGCCCACCCCGCCGGCGGGGGTCCGGTCTTATACCCGGTGGATCAG
>JAPPFK010000177.1:0-29808 GCA_028823885.1 Rhodospirillales bacterium
TCTTGAGCGCCACATCCGGCGCTTCCGCCTTGATGACGAAGACGTTGAGCCCGAACGGCGGGGTGATCAGGCCGAGTTCCGTCACCATCACGACGATGACCCCAAACCAGATGGGATCGAACCCAAGTTGGGTGACGGTCGGGAAGAAGATCGGCACGGTGATCAGAATGATCGCCAGCGAATCCATAAAGCAGCCGAGCACGATGTAGAACAGAATGATCAGCGCCAGCGTGCCATAGGTCCCGAGCTGCAGCCCGACCATGATGTCGGCGACATTTTGCGGGAACTGGGTGATGGTCAGAAAGCGCGCGAACAGGATTGCGCCGATGAGAATCAAGAACAGCGAACCGGTGGTCACGAGGCTGTCGGTTACGCAGGAAAAGAACGAGCGCCAGTTCATCCGGCCCGCCGCAAAGGCGATGATGGCGACGATGGCCGCCCCCATTGTCGCCGCCTCCGTCGGCGTGAAGAACCCGCCATAGATGCCGCCCAACACGAATATGAACACCAGCGCGATCGGCCACACATTCCTGAGGGACGACCAGCGTTCCGCCCAGTCGTGGCGCTGCCCCGTCGGGACCCAATCGGGCCGCACCATTCCGGTCCCGCGCACCGCGGCCATATACATCAGGACCGCCAGGATGCCGGGCAGAAAACCGGCGACGAAAAGCTTGCCGATATCCTGCTCCGCGATGATGCCGTAAATCGCCAGCACCACCGACGGCGGAATGAGGATTCCCAGGGTGCCGCCGGCCGCGATGACGCCGGTGGCCAGGCTGTTGGAATAGCCGAAGCGGCGCATTTCCGGCAGCGCCACCTTGGACATGGTCGCGGCCGTCGCCACCGAGGAGCCGCAAATGGCGGCAAATCCGCCACACGCCACGACGGTGGACAACGCCAAGCCACCCTTATGGTGGCCAAGCCACGCGTTGCTGGCCGCGAACAGGTCGCGGCTCATGCCCGACGCATTGGCCAACGCGCCCATAAGGATGAACATTGGGATCAGGCCGAATGTGAAGTCGGTGAGCGCGCGGATCGGCACCAGGGACAGCAGCTTGAGTGCGGGGTCGGTGGCGGTCATCACCGCAAAGCCGGCTACGCCGACAATGCCCAGCGCGATGCCCACCGGGACCCGGATCAGCATCAGGCCGAACAGGATGATGAAGCCCAGGAGCGCGGCGACGAACCCGTCCATGGCTACGCACCGCCTCCCGGCCCGGACGCCGATTCACCCTCGCGGCTGGCGGGTTCGCCGGAGACGTCGCCGCGCCATAGCCGCCAAAGCCGGACAAGCGTCAACCATGTCGCGACGACGGCCGCGAACCCCGCGACACTGTAAAAAGTCCAAATTGGAACCCGCACATCGAAGGTCGCCTCGCGCGACGCCGCCGCGTCGAATACGCGAAAGATCAGCATCCACGTCATGGTGCCGATGGCCCCCAGCGTGATGGCGGTTGCAAGAACATCCATCCATTGCCGGCCGCGGCGGCTCAGCATGGTCCAGACGCTGTCCATGGTTATTTGCTGGCCGCGGTAACAGGCAAAGGCGATACCGATGGTGATGGCGATGCCCATGATCAGGCGGCTGAAATCGTTGGTGTCCGGGATCTGCGTGGCAAATGCCTTACGCAGAATGACCGAGATGAAAATGATCGCGCCCGAGACGATCAACAGGACCGCGCCCGCGGACGAGAACAAGTTCAGGAATCTCCGCACAATTCGCCTCCCAGTATCGTCGCGTTAATCCTGATCGGTCGCGGTAGTCTGTGTCATGCTCACGGTGGGCGTCAAATCGGCAAAAACCGCACCGCCAATCTGCTCCCCATGTTAATTATTTCCATTATCATATGAAAATAGGTTATTATCAATTTTATGGGCCGCGTCCGTAATACGCGGCCGATAATTGAAGGCGCCGAACCAATGGCGCAAACTGAAACGCCAGACCCCTTTTGAGCGGTCGGTTCCTATTCATCGAGTCAGGGAGGACTCATCGCATGTTGCATCGACGGATGACTTCAATCGCTGTGGCATCGGGCATTGTCGCGCTCGCCTTTGCCACGACGGCACCGAGCCACGCGGAAACGTTCAAGGTAGCCCATTGGGTGCCGCCGCAGCATCCATTCGCCAAATCGCTCGCCGATTGGGGCAAGTCCATCGGCGAGGATTCGGGCGGCGAGATCAAGATTTCCGTTTTCCCGGCGGGACAACTCGGCCCCGCATCCGACCACTACGACATGGCCAAGAACGGTATCGCCGACGCGACCTGGGTAAATCCGGGTTTCAATCCGGGGCGCTGGCCGATCACTTCCTTGGCCGAGATGCCCCTGACCATCTCCGACCCGATGGGGGGATCGGTGGCGCTGACCAAGTGGTACCGAAAGTACGCCGCCAAGGAGATGCCGGACATCCACTACTGCTTCACGCACACGCTGGAATCGAACACCCTCTTCTCGATCAAAAAGCCGATCCGCGTTCCCGCCGACTTCAAGGGTCAACGGGTGCGGCCATCGGGCCAGATGCAGGCGCGCATGATCAAGGCCAATGGGGGCACAACGGTTTTGATGCCCTTCCCAAAGGTTCGCGAACCCTTGGAACGCGGCGTCATCGATGCCACGTTGGGCTCGCCCCATGGATTGATCGTCTTTGGCGGCGCCAAGAAGATCCAGCACATCATGCGGGCCCCGCTCAGCAACGCCAATTGGGTCATCCCGATCAACAAGAAAAAGTATGACGGCATGTCCGCTAAGCACCGGGGTATCATCGACAACCGTTGCACTACGGCCGAGGCGGTTAAAATGGCGCGTCCCGCGACCATGTTCGAGCGTGCCGGCTGGACCAAACTCGAGAAGCTCGGCAAGAAGATCTTCACGCTGACCGATGCCGAAAAGGCCGCTTGGCGCAAAGCGAGCGCGCCATTGCTGGCGGCGTGGAAGGCCGAAGTTAACAAGCGCGGTCACAACGCCGATCAGATACATAGCGAATTTATCGCCGCACTGAAGGCGGAAAACGCGCTGGAGCAATAGCCGTCATTTGCCCGGGGTGGCGCCCGACGTCACCCCGGATAATGGTCCGCAATTGACCGATAGCGGACACGAGCCTCGGTCTCGAGGACCCAGGAACGGCAGAACGCCGGGCCTCGGCCCGGATGCCCGGAGAGGAACTCCAGCGAACGGGTATTGGCGGTATCCGCGGCGCCTTGGTCGTAGTTGTGTCCGCCGGCCAGGGCAAAGGCGTGGCCGGCCCCTTCATATTCGTGAAGCGTCACGGGCGCGAGGCCGCCGGCTGCCGCGCCCGCCGTCGTCCGAGCTCATCGGTTCTTGGGGCGGGAGACCCAAGTCATCGGCAATGTGTTGAGAGCAACCGAGGAAGCATTGTGCGGCGCAGCCGAGATGATCAGGGCCAACGCTCTGAAATCATCCGATTTCCCGGCCTTTTTTTTGTTGAAACAAGCAACAAGGTCCGAAACCGCGGCCGAGTCATTTTTCGGTATTTTCACAGATTGCGTTGAGCTGCGACGCAGACCCGCCGCGCATAACTAAGTGTATAATTTATTTTTTATATGTTAGTATTCTTCCCGGCTCCAATCGGGCTCTCGGAAGAGAACCCGGCTATAGAAAAAATTGAGAATGCGGGCCGACCGGAATAAGATTATGGGCTCCGCATCGAAATCGCGGAACCATTCATTGAGGAGGAGGACACGACAATGACAACGGTTTTCCGATCTATCCCTATTACATTGGCCCTCTTGGGCATTGCTGTTTCCGGTGCCGTGAAATCCGCTCAGGCGGAGTTTCCCGTGAAACCCATTACCATCGTCGCCTATATGAAGCCCGGGGGCGCCGCTGATGTGGATTCACGAAAAATCGCCATCATCGCAGAACGACTGACCGGTGCGAAGTTCGTGGTCAAGAACAGGACCGGAGCCGGCGGATTGGTCGCCATGAAGCACGTTCTTTCCCAGCCTGCCGACGGTTACCTTCTGATGGCGACGACGAAATCGCAAATCTACAAGATCGTCACCGCAAAAAGCGATGTAAAGGTAGAGGATTTCGAATGGCTGGCGATGAACCAGTCGGACCCGGAGGCCATCATCACGAACCGCGACCTGCCGGTCAATACTTGGCAACAGATCGTCGCCGACGCAAAGGCTAAGGCGGCCAAGGGACAGAAGCAGATCTGGGTCGGGCCGGCGGCCGGGGGGCTCGATCATGTCATGGCCATGAAAACCTGGAAGGCTGCCGGAATCACAGCTCAATACATCCCGTTCAAAGGCGGCAAGAGGGCGGTGGTCGAGTTGCTGGGCGGTCGCGGCGTCGCCTATGTCGGCAATCCCAGGGACACGGTGGGGCAACCCAAACTCAAGGTCGCAGCGTTGTCGCGTCCGGAAAGGCTTCCGGCGTTTCCCGATGCGCCCACGTTCAAGGAATTGGGAATCAAGGGTCTGGACCGCGAAATCATGTGGCGCGGATTCGCGATCAAGGCCGGCATTCCCGCCGATGCCGGCAAATTTTGGAATTCTCTGTTCGAACGGATCAGCAAGGACCCCGAATGGGTGGCCCATGTCAAGAAATCCAGCATCGATCCCGTGCTCATCAAACACAAGGAGTTCTTGGGTATCATCAAGAAGGACATGACCGAAGTGGAGAGTTGGGCGAAGCAAGCGGGGATTTTGAAATAGCTCCCGGTTTCCATCCTTTGCGCAATTTTCGATCAGAACCGGTCACCAGCCCACCCTTCATTCCGAGTCCGTCGAAGGGTGAGGCCTTCTTTGATCACTGATTTGTTATGGTCGATAGACGTTCAAGCGCAAAGTTGCCGGCCGCAGGCGTGGAATATTCCTGCGGCCGGTCTTATGTTCGCGGCGGCGCTCCGGGAGCGGAACCAACGTGACGACAAACAGCCCATCCACCGAACGGCGTAGCTACGTCGGTAACCTGCTGCTGCCGGCCATTATCCTGTCGTTGGCGGCCGTTGGTTTTTTCGAGTCACTGGAATTTCCCAAAGGGGAGAACGTGGGACCGGCCGCCGTTCCGTTCTTGTGGATTGCGTTTACGGTCGCCTTTTGCGTCGTCCTCATCGCACAGGCATCTTTGAGGCGGGGCGAACCGGACCCGATTCCCGGCCGGGTGGGTTTCGTCCTACTGTTTGTCGGTTGGTTGATCGTGTACTTGGTATCGATCGGCACGATCGGATATTTCGTCAGTACCTTTGTTTTTCTGATCGGCTCCATGTACGTCTTGGCCTACCGCAACCACCTGGTCATCTTGGTCGTTTCTTTCTGCTGGCCGGCCTTTTCTTATGTCGTCTTCGTGAAAATTCTTTTCATCCCGCTGCCGATCGGCCCGATCCTCGGGCCCTTTCTGGAATAACGCGCCGCGACGCCGCGGACCGGGCGCGGCGCCTTTGCAGCACGTCCTCCGATCTCCCGGAGTCTCATCCGTGGGGTCAGTTGAGGGTGTTCTGATAGTGATGGTTCGCGGTATTGCAATGGCTGCGCCGCCATTCCACCGGAATGTCTTCGATGGAGAACGCCACGCGATCGATCTGCAACAACGGTGTTCCGATATCGATATTCAAATACTTGGCCTTCCGTGCGCCCGCGACAACCGCGCTGATGCATTCTTCGGCACGGACAATTCGGGTTTGATACTCGGCCTCGTAGAGCGGATAGAGCTCGTTGGGTACGGTTTCGTTCAGTACCGAGCGTAGGTCGGGGAACGTCTTCTGGGAAACGATTATGGTCTCCAAAATGATCGGCAGGTCATCGACGATACGCAGCCTTTCGACAACGGTCACGTCTTCGCCTTTTTTCAAGTTCAGCCGTTTTTCCATTTCCTTGGTTGCGTTGCGGCGGGCGCAAGTCAGGAGCTTGGTTCCGGGAAGTTTCTTGACGCGATCGTTGCCGACAATGTGAAAAAAATGCGAGTGCTCGCGCTCCTCGGTATGTGAGGCGACAAACGTGCCTTTTCCCCTGAACCGGACGACGAGTTTCTCGGCGGCGATTTCGGCAATCGCCTTGCGAACGGTACCCTGGCTGACATTGTAGTATCGAGCGAACTCGGTTTCACTCGGCAACGGTTCCGCGATATTGAATTCACCGGCCTTGATGCGGTCGACGATCATATGCTTGATCTGCGAAAAGAGCGGCTGGGAAGATGGTAGCAGTGGCGGGTTTGCCATGGGCTCACGATCCGGATTTGGTCGGGCATTCGACGACAAGTATGAGTAGTTTCTGCTAAGTTTTTCCATGTTCTAGCTGTCGAAAGTCCTTCAAACAAACGTTTCCCGACATCGCTGTCCGGACGTCCGACCATCGGACGGGCATCGCCCTACCTTCCGGGCCGTCTCACCGCGGTCGTCTTGGTTGGCCTTCCTTCAAAATAGGTTTCCATCCGATAACACCGGGGAATCCGGCACGCGTCGAACACCAAGACGGCCGGGGAGCCGATGACCGTTCGGGGATTTCATCGTGGCGAACGTTGTCCCCGCTGGCGAACCGGTCACCCGGGCCGGGTTAGGGATAAGGCATCAACGGCGACGGCGTCAATTATAAATTATATATTATATTATTGACGCCTACGACGCGGGGGCTTTACATTTTTGACAAACGTGTTGCCATTAAGTCATTCGACGTGAATATCGATATCGTGCCACCTACGGCGACGAATCGGGATCGTTTCGAACCGAGGCCGTGGGGTTGAGTCCGTCGTCGAGACGACTAGGAAATCGATCTATAAGCCGGTCGGAATATCGAGATCCCTGCGCGGTTCTTCTGGTTCAGGTGTGCCGCAATTTTGAATGAGGAGAACGAAGTTGGCGAAAAGCCCTGGCCTTTTCATGAAGACGCGGTTTCTCGAAAATCAGATCGACGAATTCCTGGATTGTATAAACGAGGCTTCACTGATATTTCAGCATGCCGTCAAGATATACCTCGAAGACGGTTACAGCGAAGACTTCGAGGCCTCCACAAACCAGGTCAACGCCGTAGAAACCAACGGCGATAAACTGCGCCGTAACATCGAGGCCCAGCTTTACGAACAGACATTGATCCCCGACCTCCGGGGCGACGTGCTGAAACTTCTTGAAGACCTGGACAACCTCATCAACATCATGCAGGCGAACTGTTATCGCTTCGCCATCGAGAGGCCGGAGATTCCCGCTGAGTACCACAAGGGTTTCTTTCGCCTGACCGAGACCGTGATCTCTTCCGTCGACTCGGTCGTCATGGCCGCACGTGCCTTTTTCCGCAATATTGAAGCGGTGCGCGACCATAACTCCAAGGTTTTGTTCTATGAAACCGAAGCCGACAAAATCAGCACCAAGCTGAAGATACAAATCTTCTCGTCGGATCTGCCGAAAGTAGAAAAGGTACATTTGCGCTATTTCACCGAACGCATCGATGAGCTCGCCAATGAGGCGGAGGACATTGCCGATTCACTGGCAATCCACACCATCAAACGGAGCGTTTGACGGAGGAACCGCCGACCGATGGATGTAGTAGTCCTCCTGTTTCTGACCAGTGGCCTTTTCCTCGGATGGTCGCTGGGCGCCAATGATGCGGCGAACGTGTTCGGAACCGCCGTCGGCACGCGCATGGTCAGTTTCGCGACGGCGGCCACCGTCTGCACGATATTCGTCATTCTGGGCGCGGTCATCAGCGGCGCCGGGGCCGCCCAAACGCTAGGCAAACTTGGCTCGATTAATGCGTTGGGCGGGTCCTTCATGGCCGCCCTTGCCGCTGCTCTGACCGTCTACGGGATGACTCGCTTGGGCCTTCCGGTTTCAACAAGCCAGTCGATCGTCGGCGCCATCGTTGGATGGAACCTGTTCAGCGGAACCATCACCGATACCGGCACACTCATAAAGATTCTCGCCACCTGGGTTGCCTGTCCGGTGCTCGCCGCCGCCATCGCGGCGCCCCTGTACCGGCTGACCCGGCGCGTGCTTGGATGGGCCAATTTCCATCTTTTGCGTCTCGATGCTTATACCAGAGCTGCCCTCATATTCGCCGGCGCCTTCGGGGCTTATAGCTTGGGCGCCAATAACATCGCCAACGTCATGGGCGTCTTCGTTCCCGTTTCGCCGTTCACCGAGTTCGAAATCGCCAATTTGCTGACCGTCACCAGCGTTCAACAGCTTTTCCTCGTTGGCGCCATCGCTATCGGGGTCGGCGTTTTCACCTACTCGAAAAAGGTCATGCTGACGGTCGGCGGCAGTCTATTGCCCATGTCGCCGGTCGCCGCCTGGGTGGTGGTAATTGCTCATTCGATCGTCCTTTTCCTCTTCGCTTCCGAAGGACTTGAAAACCTGCTGGCGAGAAACGGGTTGCCGACCATTCCACTGGTGCCTGTGTCGAGCTCCCAGGCAGTGGTCGGCGCCGTCGTCGGCATCGGGCTCTTGCAGGGAGGCAAGAACATTCGATGGAACATCCTCGGCAACATCGGCGCCGGCTGGATCGCGACGCCGGTTATCTCGGCTCTCGTTTGCTTTGTCGGGCTGTTCTTTCTTCAAAATGTCTTCAACCAGCAGGCCTACAGCGAGGTTCGCTACGCTCTATCGTCCACCGTTTTGGACAAGGCCGTCGTGCTGGTTCTCCCGGCCGAGGATTTGAGGGATATCGAAGACCGCGAGTTTAAGTCGGCCGTCGCGTTCCGAAGCAAGTTGCGCGAACTCACCGAGCTATCGGATTTTCAGGAATCGCAGATCCTGAAGTATTCCGAAATTGCCCGTACCAAAATAGATCCGGGGAAGTTGACGGCGAAAGACCGAAAATGGTTGGGTCCGGAACGTGTGAAGGCCGTTGAGCGGCTCTCCGGCAAGTCTTTCGTCTACAAGTGGCAGGTCGCGGAAGCGCTGGCTCGCGAAAGCGGCCAATGGTCGCTTCTGGAGGAAACCACCGTAAACAAAATTTACAACAAACGGATGACGGAAAGGTTGTCACTTATCTACCGAACCTTTGCCGAAGTCAGGTAGCCGGTCGGATCGGCGGCAGGGTTGAGGTATTCACGACCATAGGCGGCAATGATGGAACTGATCGACAATCTGATATTCGGCTTCGGCACGCTGATGGGGTGGAAACCGTTATTGGTCATTGTCGTCGGAGTCGTCGTCGGCATCATGGTCGGCGCCATGCCCGGTTTGTCGCCCTCAACCGGTGTCGCCCTGCTGGTTCCGTTCAGCTACACGATGTCTCCGGCGTTGGCCATAATTCTTCTGGTTTCGATCTATATTTCCTCCAACTACGGTGGCTCGATTACCGCCGTCCTCATCAACACGCCGGGCACGCCGGCCGCCGCGGCAACCGCCATCGACGGCTATCAATTGACGTTGAAGGGACAGGCCGGAAAGGGGCTTGGCATGTCCCTAATCGCTTCGACCATCGGCGGAATCTTCGGCGTTTTCATTTTAATCGTATTCGCCGTTCCGCTGGCTAAACTGGCGGTCACGTTCCATCCGGCCGATTACTTCGCTCTCGCTATCTTCGGCCTGACTACGGTCGGATCCCTCGGCGGCGGCAACGTCGCCAAGGCCATGGTTGCCGTTCTTTTCGGTTTGCTCATCAATACCGTGGGCCTTGACCCGATTTCAGGCGTATCCCGCTATGCGTTTGGCGTCGATGCACTCTACGACGGCTTCAGCCTGATACCGGCATTGATCGGCCTGTTCGCGCTCAGCGTTGTGTTCACGGCATTCGAGAAAGGCGAATTCGGATCGGCGGTCGTCGACAAGGTATCGGGAAATTTCCCCACCTTCTCCGAATCCTGGAAAACGAAATACACCGTCGTTCGGTCTTCGATTCTGGGAACCGTGATCGGGATTTTCCCCGGTGCCGGCGCGACGATCGCCTCGTTTATTAGCTATAACATTGCCCAGCGAACAAGCCGGGAACCCGAAACATTCGGCAAGGGCGCGATGGATGGTGTCGCCGCGTCGGAAGCCGCCAATAGCAGTTCGGTGGGCGGAGCCCTGATTCCTCTCCTCGCACTGGGCATCCCCGGCAGCGCCACCGACGCCGTGCTGATCGGCGCATTGCAGCTTCACGATATTACGCCGGGACCGCTTTTGTTCCAGAGCAACCCCGAAATCGTCTTCGGAATATTTGCGGCCCTGATCATCGCCAACGCCGTGATGCTGATACTGGGGCTGTTCGGCGTGCGTTTCTTCGCCAAGGTCGTCGAGGTGCCGGCGAGCGTTCTCTACCCAATGATCCTGGCGATTGCGCTGATCGGCAGCTTCGCCGTGCGAAACTCCTTCTTCGACGTCGGCGCGTGTTTTGCGTTCGGCGTGATCGGTTGGATATTCAAGCGGTATGACTATCCCGTGGCGCCGGTGGTGCTCGGAATCGTCCTCGGAAGCTTGCTTGAGGAAAATTTCCGTCGCGCCGTCATGATGGACGGTCCGACGGTCTTCATCACACAGCCCCTGGCGGCAACGATGTTGCTCATCGCCTTGGCGCTGTTCCTGTTACCGGTTTACAAGAGCTATCGGGCCAAAAAATCCGCCAAGCGGGTCGACCGTGAAACCTGAGACAAACGCGCCGGAACGAGTCCCGATTGGCCCGCCAATGCAGTTGGGCACGCCTCGGCGCGGCCGTCGGTCGGTTCAATGGCGACAGGTACCGCGGCCGTCACTTCGGCCGGCAAGGTCGATTTCGATTCCAGTCCGACGGGGCCCACGTAGCGGGCGCCGCGGATCTTCCACCGAACCCGTCGGGTGGGCGCCTACCAGGTCGAAAAGGGTTTGGCGATCAAGTTGGAATTGAAATACCGCGGGTCTCCGGTGACCTCCTCGCCGATCCAGTCCGGTTTGCCGAATTCCTGATTTTCGTCCTCGAGTTCGATCTCGGCAACGATGAGGCCATCGTTCACGCCGCCGAACTCGTCAATTTCCCAGACGAATTCGTCCTGCGGGATCTTGTATCGCTTCTTCTCGATGATCGGTTGCTCGCAAAGGCTATCGAGCATCTCATTGGCCTCGGCGGCCGGTATTTCATACTCGTATTCCGAACGTGTAGCGCCAACCGTGATTCCCTTTACGGTCATGTATCCTTTGTCGTCGATAGTCCGAACCCTGACGGTCCGCTCCTTGACGGTCGACAGATAGCCCTGCCGGTACGAGGTTCCTTCCGCCAACTCTCTCCACGCATCGTCGGCAACGAGGAATTTCCGTTCAATTTCCTTGGCCATGGTTCCATAGTCCTTGAGTTGTCCGAATCCAGCGAGTGTGTGGGCTCGCCGAGACCCCGGTGGTCCGCCTGGCGACGGCTACTCGGGAAGCGGCTCCATCCCGATGACCCGCTTGATCGCCTTCAGATAGTTGACGTTCTCGTAATCGTTGAGACCGAGCATATCCTTGGCTTTTAGAATGGCCGGGACGTCTACGGACTCGACAGCCACGGTCTGCAGGCCGGCGCCATTGATTTCAATCTCGGCGATCTCCGTGATGCAGTCATTGATCGTAAAGGCGAAACGCCGCTTGAAAACGCTGACCGGGGCAAGCTGCGAATGGGGACGGATTACCTCGTCGAGATATTGGTCAAGGGTATATTCGTCCCGTTCGAGGGCGGGCATCTCCACTTCAAATGCCGGAAAGACGTCTTCTTCGAGCATTGAAGCCTTCATCGGGAATTCTCCCTTCATCCGGGGATTCCATTGCTCGAGGCCTTCCTTCTCGGTGACAAAGACCTTGATATCCATAAGTTTGTCCCTGATTTTCGTATTGTTTTCGTCGTTTCCGGCCGAAACGACATAAATCTCGGAACTTTCCCGGATCATCTCGCAGGGTGAGAGCTTTCTCAATTGCTCTTCAACCATGCCGAAGTTTTTCGCCCAGGCCCTGAATTCAAACCGCGGTTTGATTTCTTCTGCCATCGTGCCTCCCCTATTTCCGATACCATTACAGGTCCCGCGCACGGTGCCCGAAGTCGCCCTCCAAGCATGCGGTCAATGCGACTCCTGTGAATATGCACAACGGGAAAATCGTGTCAAATTCTATCTTATATAATATATAATTACAATGCCGGTGGCCGTCTCGCCGGGACTCAGCCCAGATGCCGGGAGAGGAATTCCAGCGAACGGGTATTGGCGGTATCCGCGGCGCTTTGGTCGTAGTTGTGTCCGCCGACGAGGGCAAAGGCGTGACCGGCCCCCTCATATTCGTGAAGCGTTACGGGCGCGAGGCCGCCGAGAGCGCCGACGATCGCGTCATGGGCCTCGGCGCTGCACAGTTCGTCGTTGCCGGCGATATGCAGCATCAGCGGTCGGCTGATATTTCCGGCTTCGCCCAGGTAATGGTCGATATTCACACCGTAGTATCCGACGGAACATTCGGCGTCGGTCCGGGCGGCGGTGAGATAGGCCATCCGGCCGCCCAGGCAATAGCCCAGGGCGCCCACTTGGCCGGTGCATTTCCCGTGGCCGCGGAGATGGGAAATGGTTGCCTGCAAATCAGAGGCCGCCGCTTGGTCGTCGAAACCCTGGTTGAGCTCGAGCGCGCGCGCCTGCTCGTCCGGATCGGGTTTGGCCGGGTCGTTGATCAGTTCGACCCCCGCTTCCTGCCGCCAAAAAAGATCCGGCACCGCGACCAGATATCCCTTGGCCGCAAAGTCGTCCGCCAGTTGCCGCATTACGGCATTCACGCCGCAAATATACTGCATGAGTACCAGCCCCGGTGCCGTGTCGGCCTCCGGGCTTGCGAGATAAGCCTGGAATGTCCCGCCATCCGAAGCGGATATATGGATATTTGTTCCCATCACAGGCCTCACCCTCAGGCTAAAATTTGCAAAATCATATGATAAAGATTATGACTATGCAAATTCTCCGCCTGGAAATTACGGAGAAACAAAAGGGCAAGGCATGGCGGATTCCACACTCGTCGATAAAGTCATCATCGTGACCGGCGCCGTTCAGGGGCTGGGCAAGGCAATTGCCGAAGGTTTGGCGGAAAACGGCGCCAAACTCGCGATCTGCGGGCTCGGAGGCGAGAAGCTGCAGAGCGTAGCTGCGGGAATTCGGACGGTTCACGGCGATGACCGGGTTCTCTGCCGGGAATGCGATATATCGGATGAGGCGGGCACCGGGAATTTCGTAAATGAGGTGGTGTCGAGGTTCGGCCGAATCGATGCGTTGGTGAACAATGCCGGTCTCGGCTGCGCGGCGGTTCGGCCCGATTTCATGTCCAACCCCGTCCCCATTTGGCAACTCGACCCCGCCGAGTGGCGGCGGGTGGTCGAGGTCAACACGATCGGGACATTCCTCATGACCCGCTGGGCGGTGCCTCATATGGTCGCGCAAGGTTCCGGCCGGCTGATCAATGTCACCACCACTTTTCAAACCATGCTGGCGCCGTCCTTCGGCGCCTACGGCCCATCCAAGGCCGGCATTGAATCCATGACGTCAATTCTGGTTGAGGAGCTGGAAGGAACCGGCGTGACCGCGAACGTGGTTGTCCCCGGCGGCCCGGCGGACACGGAGCAAATTCCGGAGGGGCTGGTGGATGATCGGGATAATCTGCTGCGCCCGGACGTCATGGTGCCGCCCATACGGTGGTTGTGCACAGATGAGTCCGGCCGGGTGAGCGGCCTCCGCTTCGCCGCCGCGCTCTGGGACGACGATTTGCCGCTGGAAGAGTCGCTTCAACGCAGCACCAAACCGGTGGCGTGGCGGCAATTGGTCGAGCCGCTCGTCACCAAGGACGGCGTCGCGGTGGAAACCTCGAGAGGCGCGTGATGCAGCTCTACACCCACCCTCTTTCACCGGCGTCTCAAAGGGTCCGTCTGGTGCTTGCGGAGAAAGGCGTGGACTGGGAACGGCGCGACGTCGACCTCCCCAATAAGGAAAATCTCGAGCCGTGGTACCTGGAACTCAATTCCCTGGGAATGCTGCCGACCTTGGTGGATAACGAGCGGGCCCTAAACGAGTCATCGGTCATTTGCGAATATCTGGAGGATGCCTATCCCCAACCCAGTCTCCGCCCCGATGACTTCGGGGACCGGGCCACAATGCGCTGGTGGATGAGCGTCGTCGACGACCGGCTCCACTATGCGTCGGGCGCTCTCGTTTGGCCGGCCCTTATGCGTCCGGCATTGTTGGAGAAATCCCGGAAGGAGCGGGAACTCCTTCTCTCACGCATTCCCGACCACGCCAGGCGGGCGCGGCACCGGCGGTGGGTCGAGCATGGCGTGGACAACCCGGATTTCGGTCAGGCGGTCCTCGTCTATACCGATACGGTCAGGGACATGGACCGCGCACTGGCCGAGGCAAAGTGGCTGGCCGGCGACGGCTTCTCCCTCGCCGACTGCGCCCTTTTGCCCTACATCCAGGCCATGCACCAGATGGGATGGGAAGGATTGTACGGATCGTCACCGCGTGTGGTTGACTGGTTTGAACGGGGTCGGAGCCGTCCTTCCTATCAGGCCGAAATCACGGATCAAATCCCTGCCGCCCTGCTGGCGAGGTTTTCCGTTGTCGGCGAGGAATTCAAGGATCTTGTCCTTCAGACCGCCCGGAATGCCGCATAGGAGAAGGAAAGGGAATATGCCCGTCTATCTCGTTTCCAATGTTGAGGTTCACGATCGGGAGAAGTTCAGGAATTATCAGAAGCCCGGGCGGGCGGCAGTATTTCAATACGGCGGCAAGTTCCTCGCCGAGGGCGCGGCCCCTGAACCTATCGAGGGCGACTGGCTGCCCAAGCGCATGGCCATCGTAGAGTTCGAAAACGCCGAGGCGGCGCGCGCTTTCTATAATTCACCCGAATACCAAGCGGCGCGGCAACACAGGCTGCCGGCCGCGACGTTCAAAATCGTCATGGTCGATCCGGAAACTGGCGTCATCGGAGAACTGGAATGAGCCAACCCGCAGAAGAACGAAACCGCACGGAAGCGGACCTGCTCGAGGACTTCAAGCTCACGGGCTTTGTCCCCTATCTCCTCAATCAGGCTATGAGTCGGCTGGACAACAACCTTCGTATCGCGCTCAAGCCGTTCGACCTTTCCGTTCACCAGTGGCGGGTCCTGTTTATGATTCGCCTCAACGGACCCCAGAGCATCGGTGATATCAGTGCCGGCACCGTGATGGGGCAATCCACCATCACCCGGGTTGCCGACCAGTTGGAGAAAGCCGGCCTCGCCAGCCGGGCGCCGATGGAAAACAACAACCGGGTTGTCCTCCTCTCCCTTACCGAGAGCGGCGAGGAAATGATCCGAAAGGTCATCCCCCATACCTTCGCCATCCATGACGGAGCGATCGAGGACATGGATGCCGCCGAGCAACAGCAACTATTCCAGTTGCTGCGCAAGTTGGCGGCCAGCCTCAGGCGTCACGAAGCGAAACAGAGATTCGAAAGCGTTTAGACGATAGGCCACTGCCCGGGCTCATACCGGGAAGACGATAAACGAGGAGGCAGACAATGTTAGATCAACCAAATGGAAGCGGCCAACTGGTCTGGCCGACGGACGATTTCACCCGGACACCCTATGAGGTCTACGCGAGCGAGGAGATTTTCGCTCGCGAACAGCAGAAGCTTTTCGACGCGCCGACATGGGTGTTCATGGGCCTGGAGTGCGAGCTAAAGGAAGCGGGCGACTATCTCACCGGCACGATCGGCACAACGCCTATTGTTCTCAGCAAGGCGGATGACGGTCAAATCCATGGCTTCGTCAACAAGTGCGCCCATCGGGGCGCCAAGGTCGTTCGTGAACTCCGCGGCAATGCGAAGTTCCTGAAATGCCTCTATCACGGCTGGACCTATGACAACCGGGGGGATTTGAAGGCGGTTCCCATGCAAAACGGCGTCATGGGCGACGGCGGCTATCCGGACGATTTCAATCCGGAAAATCATTGCCTCCGAAAACTGAAGGTCGCGAACTTTTCGGGCGTCCTGTTTGCAAGCCTCGACCTGAACGCGCCGCCATTCGAAGACTATCTCGGACCGAATCTCGGGGAACGGGTTAAGACCATATGCCACAGCCCCTTGAAAATCTGGGGCTATCAGCGCCAAACCATGGACTGCAACTGGAAGCTCTTCATGGAGAACACCCGGGACATCTATCACGCGCCCATGCTGCATGCCTTCATTCCCCAGTTCGGCATGTTCAACCCGGCCAAACAAAAAAACGAACTGATCCTGGAGCACGGGGGGGCGCATTCCGGCTTCTTCACCTATGAGACGGAAGATGCCGCCGCGCCGCCGCCGGCTAACCAGAAAAAGATGCAGGGCCCGGCCGGTGACGGCGGGAAGAAGCTGGTCTTCGAAGACCCGTCCGTCGCCAGGGGCGTCGGCGAGCTTCCGAACGGTCTCTATCTGAATATCATTTCCATTTTCCCCGCGTCGCTGTTCACCTGTGTCGGCAATGCGTTCACCATCCGACAAGTTCGGCCTATCGCGCCCGACAAGACTGAAACCGTCTATGTGTGGTTCCAGTTTGAAAACGATAGCGAGGAGATGCATGACCGCAGGACGAAGCAGAGCAACTTGTTTGGCCCGGCGGGCTATGTCGCCATGGAAGATGCCGAGGTGATGGAATCCACCCAGCAGATGATCGCCAGGGGACTGGAATCGGGATCCACATTCATGGAGATGGGCGGCCGCGACGTCCAAATGAGCGGCAGCCACGGTGTGACCGAAACCTCGCTGCGCGGATTTTGGCAGGCCTACTGCAAGTATATGGACATCCCGACGCCCTCGGCCGCGGCGGCTGAATAAGGAGGTGCACCAATGACCGATATGGAAACCGAATACCGGATCACGCGCCTCAACAACGAGTATGTGCAATGCATCGACGAGGACCGGCTCGAGGAATGGCCCGGCTTTTTCGTCGAGGACAGCAAGTACGTCATCTTCCCCCGGGAGAACTACGAGGCGGGATTGGAAGGCTACTGGATGTACTGCGCCTCGGGCGCGATGATGCGGGACCGGGTCAAGGCGCTCCGCGAGGTCAACGTCTACAACATCCATTACGACCGTCATCTATTGAGCAATGTGGTGGTTCAAGGCGAAGAGGACGGCGTCTACGACGTTCGGTCCAACTACGCCGTCGTGCAAACGGACGTGGAAGGCCGCTGCCACATGTTCAGCACCGGTCAGTACCGGGACAAGGTGGTCAGGGAGAACGGCGAATTCAAATTCAAGGAAAAGATCGTCATCGTCGACTCGTTCAACATAGACCGGCCGTTGGCAATTCCGTTCTAGGACCCGCTCGTGGACAAGGTCGACTGCATTGTTGTCGGGGCGGGCGTGATTGGTCTGGCAATTGCCCGGGAGCTATCACGGCGCGGCCGGGAGGTGGTGATCATCGAGCGCAACCCGATGGTCGGCAACGAGACCAGTTCACGGAACAACGAAGTGGTTCACGCCGGCTTCCTCTATCCGCCGGACTCCCTGCGGGGCCGGCTCTGCCGTCCGGGGGCGGAACTGCTCATCGACTATTGCCGGGAGCGCGCAATCAGACTCGAGGTGCATGGCAAGCTGATGCTGGCGCTGAACGAGGAGGAAGCCGACCTGCTGGAAACCATGATGGAGTTTGGAGCAGCCTGTGGCGTTGCCGGGCTCAGTCTCCTGACCCCCGATGAGGTAAAGGAGCTGGAGCCGGAGGTTTCTTGCCATGCCGCCCTCCATTCCCCGGGCACGGCCGTCGTCAACAGCCATGACTACATGCTCTCGCTCCTTGGCGACGCGGAGAGTTCCGGCGCCGTGCTGGCCCTAAACAGCGACGTCGTGGGAGGCCGGGGCAACGTGTTGACCGTCGAGGATCAAGCGGGCGAGCCGTTCGAGATCGAATGGCGCGTGCTCGTGAACGCCGCCGGTCTCGGCGCGTGGGACCTCGCCGGCGAATTGGCGGCGGGCCGAAAGTCCGCGCCGGCGGAAATCCATTATGCCAAGGGGAGCTACTTCACCCTGACCGGCAAGCTCCCGTTCAGCCATATCATGGTGCCCCTGGGTAAGACCCTTGCCGCGGGCGGGTCGTTCACCATCGACCCGGGCGGGCAGGGCAAGTTCGGCCCGGATCTGGAATGGGTGACGGACCGGGACTACGGCGTTGCGCCGGAGAAGGCGTCCCGGTTTGCCGGCGCCGTTGGCCGGTACTGGGACGGGCTCGACGTGGAGAGGCTGCAGCCCGGATATGCGGGCATCCGGCCCCGCACCTATGGGCCCAACGATCCGCCGGGCGATTGGCGGATCGAAACCGAAGACGAGCACGGCATTCCGGGGCTGGTCAACCTTCTCGGCATGGAAACCCCGGGTTTGACGGCTTCCCTGGCAGTGGCCGACTACGTCGCCGAAAAACTGACGCGTTGAGAATGGAGAGGAACCCCAATGGCGAATTTTAGGATCATTCGCACCAACCACACCGGGATCACCGTATCGGATGTCGCCGCGAGCCTTGCCTTCTTCAGGGACGTGCTGGGCTTCGAGACGACGGAGGTTTTTCATCACAAGGGGGAGATGGTGGAGAACCTGACCGGGGTGCCCGGCGCCGAGGTCAAGATCGGCTTTGTCGACATGCCCGGTCACCGGCTTGAGCTGCTCGAGTACGTCACGCAGGACGAGCGAAAGATCTCCGATCTCCGGAACTGCGATCCCGGCGCCTTCCACTTGGCATTGGAGGTCGACGATATCGACGCCGCGGTCGAGGCCATCCGGCCCAGCGGCTTCGTTCCCTACAGCGTTCCCCAGACGGTCCCGAACGGCAATCGCAACGTCTATCTGCGCCATCCGGACGGCATCACCATTGAGTTTCAGATCACCGCGAACCGACCGTCCTAGGACAAGCGCGGCAACAAAGGAGAAAAAACGTGCGCATCACAATGCTTGGCACCAGCGCCGCAGCCCCGGACCCCGACCGGGGCGGATCGGGTATTCTTTTGACCGTCCGGGGGCGGCACTACCTGTTCGATTGCGGCGCCAATACCACGCGCTCGATGATCAAGTCGCACATCAATCCGACGGAGGTGAACACCGTCTTCCTGTCTCACCTCCACTACGACCACATTGTCGATTTTCCCTATTTTCTGCTCACCACATGGATCTGCGACCGCAAGGTGCCGCCGGTGGTGGTCGGTCCCGAAGGGACCCAGGACTTCATCGATCACTTGTTTGCCGATGGCGCTTTCGCCAAGGACATCGAGGCCCGCGCGCAGTACCCACGCCGCCAGAACACCGAAATCCTCGTCCCCGATGTCCGGCAGTGTGAGCCGGGCGTGGTCTTCGAAGACGATCTCGTCAAAGTCTCGGCCTGCTACGTGGAGCACATTCCCCGGGAAATCTCACCCTGCTTTGGCCTGCGCATGGACACCATCGACGGCGAATCCGTCTCGTTCAGCGGCGATACGGCGCCCTGCGACCGGTTCATCGAACTGTCCAAGGATGTCGACCTGATGATCCACGAGTGCACGTTCCCTGAAAGCGCCATCGAGTTCCGCAAGAAAGCCCAGGTGGGCACCTGGTCTCATACCTATCCGAAGGCCCTCGGCGAGATTGCGCAGAAGGCAAACGCCAAGCGCCTCGTGGCGACGCACTTCGGCAGCTACGACACCTGCAATCCGGTGGTTCGCGAGATCATGGGCGTCCACATGCCGAAGGACATGATCGGCCCGGCGCTTCTGGACGAGGTCGCGGCGGACATCAAGGAAACCTACACCGGCGAGTTGCGGCTCGCGCACGACAACATGCGGATCGACATCTGACGAATTCGACATGGGAGGCATGCCGTGAAGTTCAGCTACTTTTCCAACGCGGACAATCAGTACAACGACAATTCCCGGAGCACGAATGAACTGATCCTCCAGATCGTGGATCAGGCCATGTATGCCGAAAACGTCGGCATGTATTCCGCATGGGTGGGCGAGCACCACTTCAACGAGTTCGGGTCCAATCCGGCGCCCCATATTGTCCTGACCCACATCCTGGCCAAGACCGAACGAATTCGTGTCATGCCGGGCGTCGTGGTGCTTCCCCTCCATCATCCGCTCTACGTCGCCGAGGATTGGGCAACCATGGATCTGCTCGGCAACGGCCGGGTCGATTTCGCCGTCGGCCGCGGCTTCGACAAGCACGAATACGACCGCCTGGAAGTGGATTTCGACCGCAACCACGAAATCATGACGGAGCAGATCGAAATTCTGACCCGCGCCTGGACCGAGCCGGGCCGCTGGGCCTTCGATGGCGAGTTCTACAAATTCGAGAACGTCGAGGTGGTGCCGAAGCCGGTGCAGGCTCCATTGCCGATCTATATCGCCTGCTTCTCCAGGCCGACGCTCGACGTCACGTCACGCTACGGCTACGGCATGTCCATCGCGCCCTTCGCGGCCGGCCTGGGCTTTGGCGGCGTCGACAAGCAGGTCCGGGAATACCGGGAGAAATGCGAGGCCAACGGCCACAAGCCGGGCGCCGTCAACTCGTCCTACTTCCTGCATATTGCCGATACACCGGCCGAGGAACAGGCGGCGCGGGAGCGGCAGGTGCGATTCTTCAAGGAGAATGCGGCGCCGGCCATGAAGACGGCCCGGGAAGGCAACAACAAGTCCTATGAGTACTGGCACAGCTGGGCGGAAAAAGTCTCCAGCCTGAAGCCGGAAGACTTGAAGCCCGGTTCGGTCCTCCTCGGTTCGCCCGAGCAGATCGGTGAGGCTGTCGCGAAGATCGAATCCGAAGGCGTCGAGGAAATCGGCCTTTACGTCAATATCGGGCTGAAGGACCCGCAGCAGACTAAGGATGAAATGCAGCGGTTCATGGAAGAGGTGGCGGTGCATTTCGACGGCCCGCACAAGGCGCTGGCCGCCGCGGCGGAGTAGAACCTTCCAAAACACCGTGTACGATGAGCTCGACATCAAATGGAGCACGCGTGCCGGATTTCACCGTGATATTCGGCAAATATCATCTCGCTCCATGATTCGCCGAGGGACCCGATGATCATTTTAGATCAAAACCTTCATAGCCCTTTGCGACGACTGCCTCGCAGGTCTTCCGGTAGGCGGGCATGCCGCCGATATAGGGCATAAAGACCCGCGGTTTGCCGGGGATGTTGGCGCCCAGGTACCAGGAACTGCAGGTATACCGGAGCGTCCGGGAGGCGACCTCGTTGCCATGCGCCACCCACTTGTCCTGCGCTTCCATCTCGGCTTCGATGATGGCGGCGCCCCGCTTGCGGATGTCCGACAGACAGCCCGCGATCCAATCCACATGATGTTCGATGGTCGGCAGCATGTTCGACAACACGGACGGGCTGCCCGGTCCGGTGATGGTAAATAAATTCGGAAAACCGTGCGACATGAGCCCGAGATAGGTCCGGGGGCCGGCGGCCCAGGCTTCGCGGAGCGTCTGTCCGTCACGGCCTTCGATATCGATTTTGCCGAGGGCGCCGGTCATGGCATCAAAACCGGTCGCGAGCACGAGATCATCGAGCTTGAACTCGGAATTGTTTGCGATGAGCCCATCAGCGGTAATTTTTTCGACCCCTTTCTCCCCCAACTGAACCAAGGTCACGTTGTCCCGGTTGAAAGTGCCGTAATAGTTGGTCCCCAGGCATAGCCGTTTGCAGCCGATAACGTGCCGGGGCAGCAATTTTTCGCGGGTTTCCGGGTCCCGAACGGTAGCGCGGATCTTGTCGCGGACGAACTCCTGTGCCCGCTGGTTGGCTTCCTCGTTGCTTACGAAATCGTTGAAGGAAGTCAATAGAGTGATGCCGCCGGCCTGCCAGGCTTCTTCCAATTTTTCCCGGCAATGTTCTTCCGTTACGGCAAGGGCGGACTGATCATTGGCGATAGTCGTAAAGCCGCCGAAGGTCTTCTTGGCGGCTTCCCTCAGCTCATGGTGGTTCGCCTTGAAGTAGGTCCGGTCTTCATCGGTCAGCGTCCGGTTGAACGCCTCGACCACATAACTGGCGGTCCGCTGGAATACGGTCAGGTGCCCGGCCGCCTTGGCGGCTTCCTGGATCACCTGAACCCCGGAAGAGCCGGTTCCGACGACGCCCACTCTCCGGCCGGTAAAGTCGATCTCCTCATGCGGCCACTCGCCCGTATGGAAGAGACGTCCCTTGAAATCGCCGAGGCCGGGAATTTCGGGCAGGTTGGCGGCCGACAGGCACCCTGTGGCCATTATCAAGAAGCGGGCGGAGAACTGCTCGCCCTCCTCCGTCTTTACCAGCCACCGGGCCTCGGCTTCGTCGTAGACCGCAACAGCCACCCTCGTTTCCAGCTGGATATCGGGCCAAAGGTCATGTCTGTCGGCAACATGGTTGATATAGCGCAGGATTTCCGGCTGGGAAGGATAGCGTTCGGACCAATCCCACTCCTGGTCCAGCGCCTCGTCGAAACTGTAGGAGTAGAACATGTTGTCGACATCGCAGCGCGCGCCGGGATACCTGTTCCAATACCAGGTGCCGCCGATGCCGCCCGCCGCCTCCAGGACCCGTGCGGAAAACCCCAGCCCGCGAAGTCTATACAACATGTAGATGCCGGCGAGCCCGGCGCCGACAACGATACAGTCGAAGGACCGAGGTAATTTTCCGCTGTTCATCGAAAGATCAAGGCTAGATCGAATTACGGCGAGACGAGCGCTCGCGGGTAAGCAACCCTACAACCACCACTGAAGTACGTATTCGAATGGCCCCTCCCGGTTTACAAGGTCGGCGCGCTGCAGCCGGATACGAAATCCATCATCTGTCTTTTTCAATAGGTGGCGGTATTTGCCGGTGAAGTTTCGAACGTCGTAGCGAAGATATTCCGCGCAATGAAAGCGTGATCGCGCGATAATGTCACCGTTGGCCGCCTCATCCTCGATAATCACATTCGACACCACGTGACAGAGGCGATTGTTCGGCGCCTGGCTATGGGCCTGCGGGTGATTATTTCGGCGAATACGCATTTCCATCAGGTCGAGGTTTTCCCAGAATATATTGGGTACTCCGTCGCCGTCGGTTTGGTCTTCATGCGCCGGCATCCAGTAGTGACCGTCGGGCGTAAAGAGCGCCAACCACTCTTCCCACCGTTTTTCGTCTAGAATTTCAGCCTGGCGATGGAGAAAACGTTCCACCGCCAACTGGGTTTCGACACTGACCTCCGCCACCTTGAGCGGATCAGAGGCAGCGAGTTTCTCCGCGGCTTCCCCCATCGGTCAGGCTCCTTTTCCGTTGGCCGTCATATAGTCCCGCCAGACGTGCATCATGTGGCGCATGGGCATTTCGCTCATCGAGCCGTCGGGCGACTTTCGGAGCGGCCCATCGATGACATCGTAGCCGGCATTGCGGTGAAAGCTCACCCAGTCCCCACCTTGGGATTCGAGACCGTGCTGGACTTTCCACCAGTTGAACAGATCGTCCGCGTTGACCATGGTCGATGGCGAGTTGACCAGATAGTAGTAGCCGAGGGCGCGCTGATAGATGGCCTCCGGCGCGTCCTTCAATCTGAAATGCCAAATCTCACTCATCGTGCGGTTCGGGCTTATGGGACGAATAGTGCGGAGTTGTTGCAGGGGCGGTTGGATCGACATGCAGGGGTAGATCAAGCTGTGATGCAGGTTCACACCGAGAATTTCCTCGGCCCGTTCCTCGCCGTACGCGTCGTACATGCATTTGACATATTCGTTGGTGTCAGGGTCGTCCGGCCGGAGACCCATATATCCTTCGAGCGTGCAATGACCATGGGGATGGCCGACGGTGCCGAACTTTCCCCAGCCGTCGATGCCGAGCCGCGCGAAGTCGGATAGAAAACCGTATGACATCGGCGGGTCCTCTCCGGCCTTCCGCATATCGCGCTCGATCGTCATTGCGGCGACGCCGGTGGATTCATGCGTGGCGCCGGGATGCGAAGCGTCCAACTGGTTTTCCAGGAAAATTTTCCAGTTGGAATGCTGGACCATGTGGAAACACTCGCCGACGACTTCGGTTTCACCGCCGGGCGCGCGATCGATCAGCTGGTCAAATCCGGTCCGGGCCTCGCCCAAGTGCTCTTCGAGGCTGATGCCATCCTCGGCAAGCGAAGCGAACCAGAAGCCCCGGTAATTTGCCGCCCTTTGGGCCTTCTGTACCTGGAAGTCTTCACCGTCAATGGTTAGCGCCGTGCCGTCATAGCCATCGATAGCCGGGATGTTGTCGAGACTGCCATCCAAATTAAACATCCAGGCGTGATAGGAGCAGCGAATACGCCTGCCCGCATTGCCCTGACGGGCTGAGCATAGCTGGGCGCCCCGATGCGGGCACCGGTTATACAGAACGTGAATTTCACCGTTGTGGTCCCGGGTCATCATCATCGGCTGACGACCGATGCGGGCGAGATAGTAGTCTCCCGGGTTTTTCACCTGGCTTTCATGACCGACATAGACCCAGGCGTTCTCAAAAATGCGTTCCATTTCGAGGTCGAACAGATCAGGGTCGATATAGGCCTTGCGGTGGGCTCGATCGGGCTCGACCAGGGCCGCGATTTCCTCGTTGGTCCACGTCATAACGCACCTCCCTTACGCCCGCGGCGATTCCAATTGGTTTTCACCTCACGACATCGGGCGTTGAACAATTATGGTGACGCACCTCTCGAAATTTGGGCAAACTCCGAAAGATATGTCTGATCCAACCATAGGGTATTGAGGTGATTGAACTCTACCATTTTTGGGATTCGCCCTGCTGTTTCAAGGTGCGGACGGTGCTGGCCGAAAAGGGGATCGAGTGGGTGCCTCATTTGATCGCGTCGGTTCAGTTCGACCACTTCAAGCCGGAATATCAGGCGCTAAATCCGCACAGCGTTGCGCCGACACTGATCCACGACGGCCGTATCCTGCTGCAATCAAATGTCATTGCCGAATATTTGGATGAAGCATTTCCGGACAATGGGTTGAGACCGAATAACCCATTGGATCGGGCGACGATGCGGCAATGGGCGTTCGAGGAGCAGGCCTATCTGTTTCCGCTCATCGTAACAATGAGCTTCAATCTGATGATGACGCTGCGCGAAAAGGCCTATGGCATGGATCAATTGCGCGAGTGGTCGAAACGCCACCCGGATCAAGCACGGGCACGGGATTATTTGAACCGTGTTTCCTCCCCGATGGACAAAGACGCCGTGGAAGCGGCGGCCAATAAATTCGCCTGGCACATGGAACGGCTGGAAAAACAATTGGAGGAATCCGGCGGGCCCTGGATATGTGGTGAAGCCTATTCCTTGGCGGATATCAGCCTGGGCCCGATTCTGGATCGAATTGAATATCTCGATCTGCTGAGAGTGCTGGATAAATCCCGCCGGGTAGCCGACTGGTACGCGCGGATGAAAGCCCGCCCGGCATTTCAGGAGGCGGCGCCGGACTATGAATACCGGATGTGGGGGCCCAAAAAACCGGTTCCAAGATCCCGGGTCGGACCGGATGCTCCCTACGGATCATTTCCGAGCGATTGATGCATTTTTTTTGCGGTTGGATATTTATTCAGATGTCTCCTTCCGGCTAACAGGCGGCCACATCGCCCGATCGAACAATGTCTGCTTGGGACTCGTTTTCAGCCTGTCTCGAAACCGGTTGTTTGACACACCTCGGCTAAATGACCCAATTGGCCGGGTCACGCGGCTACCTCACGTCGATAACGATTTAGTTGTGCCCAGCCCCCTTGTTGTGCACCACCCTTTGGATTCTGATCCATCTAGGTTGCAGCATATCCGGAGTTTCTGAAGTAGTTGGCGCATTCCTCCGGGGGGAAAGCATCGAGGAGTGTGCCGGTCCGTCTCCAAGTGTCGTCGATGGTCCTCTCGTTTGCTTTTCGGGGCATCGCCTTCAGCTTTGCGAAAACCGGCTCGATCGGATTGAGTCTTGGTTTCCTATGTCGAGGAAGGTTTCGCTGGTGCACCTACGAAATTTTCTCGGCCAACAGACAAGCCACTTGATGACCGGGCGCGGTAGACTCGAGCCGAGGCGCTTGGGATTGACAGTCCGGCGTCGCGATTGGGCATCTTGGGTGAAAATGACATCCCGTCGGCGGCGAGAGGGGAGAAGGCAATTCGCCTTCCAGTCCTGGTTCGTCTGTCAGGCGCTTGTCCAACCCGGGAACCTCGGCGAGCAAGGCCTTTGTGTAGGGATGTTGAGGGTTTTCCAGCAGCTCTTTGGTAGGCGCGAGTTCAACGATTTGTCCCAGGTACATGACGGCGATCCTGTCAGACACATGCTCAACGACGCTGATATCATGGCTGATAAAGAGGTAAGACAGGTTCAGCTCATCCCGCAGATCCAGGAACAAGTTGATAATCTGGGCCTGAATGGACACGTCGAGAGAGGCAACCGCTTCGTCACAGATCACGACCCTTGGATCAACGGCTAAGGCTCTGGCGATGCATATCCTTTGCCGCTGCCCGCCAGAGAATTGGTGCGGGTATCGGTCCAGGGCGTCTTCTCGCAGGCCCACACGTTTTAGAGCTTCGATCGCAAACCCGCGGGCCTCAGACCGTTTGATCAACCCATGTGCAACCGGGGCTTCGGTGATCGTGTCAACGATACTCTGACGGGGATCCAAAGCGGCGGCCGGGTTCTGAAAAACCATCTGCACGCCAAGACCGGAACCGTCCTTTTGCTGGGTCTTGTTCACCATCGGACGGTCGTTGAATAAAACCTCGCCTGAATCCTGTGAGAGGATACCGGCAGCGATCCGGCCGAGTGTGGACTTGCCGCAGCCCGACTCGCCGACGAGGCCCACCACCTCGCCCTGTGCGATTTCGAGATCAACACCGTCGACCGCACGAAGGGTGCGGGCCGAGGATTTTGCGCCAAACGCAGTTGCAATCCTGTCCGCCAAATCCGGCTTGGTGACAAAGCTGCGGCGCACGGATCTGAGCTCAATGACGTTTGACATATCAAGCCGCTTCATTGAGTGGTGAAACACAGCGGACTGCATGTTCGGCCGATGTCGAAGTGAGCTCAGGCAGCACCTCGCAAGCCGCCGAGGCCTGCGGGCAGCGCGGTGCAAAAGCACAGCCAACCGGCAGGTTCGACAATTGCGGCAGCCCCCCAGGGATTGAGCGCAACCTCTCGCCGCGTTCCGCATTTGCCGGCATGCTCGCGATCAGCCCTGCCGTATATGGGTGAGAGGGTGTTTTCAGGAGCCTATTTGTCATCCCTTGTTCCACGATACGCCCGGCATACATCACGGCGACCCGATGCGCGATCTGGGCCACAACGCCGAGATCATGCGAAACCCAAATGATTGCCGTCCCGGTGTCCTGACACAGCCGCCGTACGTCGCGCAGGATCTGCGACTGCACTGTGACGTCCAATGCCGTGGTGGGTTCATCCGCGATGATCAAATCCGGTTCGTTCAAGAGCGCCGTGGCGATAACTACACGTTGCCGCATGCCGCCCGAAAACTGATGGGGGTAGGCCAGGAGTCGTTCTTTTGGGCTGTTGATGCCGACCCTGACCATTGCCTCCAGAACCATGCGCTTCGCGGCGTCTTTCGAGATGTCGCGGTGGGCCTGAAGGGCCTCTATCATCTGTGCGCCGATGCGCTGAACCGGATTGAGGCTGGTGGTCGGATCCTGAAATACCATCGCGATCCGCTTGCCGCGAATGGCTTGCCATTGCGCTTCCGTGTGGCGGGTGAGGTCTTGTCCGTCGAACAAGATCCGTCCCGCGGTTACTTTGCCCGGCAGACCGACCAATCCCATCGCCGATAGCCCCAACACGGTTTTGCCCGAACCCGATTCCCCCACGATGCCAAGCACTTCGCCCCGAGCGACCTCGAGATCGACGCCGTTCACAGCGACGAGTGGGCCTTGCGGTGTTGGAAACTCGGTCGTGAGGCCTTGAATAGACAAGAGTTTGTTGCCGGTCATTTCGCGAGCCTCGGGTTGATGATTTCCCGCAGTTGGTCGCCAAAGATGTTGATGGCGGCGACCGTGGCCAGCAGCATGGCGCCTGGAAAAAAGGTGATCCAATAGGCACCGGACAGGATGTAGTCGAAGCCATTGGCGATCAGAGAGCCAAGCGACGGCTCGGTGATTGGAACGCCGACACCCAGAAAGCTGAGGGTTGCTTCGATCGAGATGGAATGCGCCGTTTGCAGAGTCGCCAGAACGATGAGTGATGACACGCTGTTGGGCAGCAAATGCCGCCAGATGATGCGTGTGTTGCTGAGCTCCAGACAGGTGACGGCTTCAAAATACTCCTTGCGCCGTTCGACCATGGCAGCGGCGCGAACTGTTCGGGCGTAAAGAGCCCATTGCACGATGGCGAGCGCGATAATGACCTTGTCGATGCCCTTGCCAAGCAACGCGAGCAAGACCAGCGCAACCAGAATGGCCGGGAACGACAATTGAATATCGACGACACGCATCAGAATGGTGTCCAGTCGGCCCCCGTAAAAGGCGGCGGTCAATCCAACGATCAGCCCGATGGTCAGCGCAATCGCGGCGCTGCTGATTGCCACGGTCAGGCTCGTCCGTAGCCCGTAGAGAATCGCGCTGAGGACATCGCGCCCGGCGCCATCCGTGCCCAACCAAGCGATCGTGCCATCCAACATTTCCCCGCCGGGCGCAAGACGCCCATCGAGGATGCTGACAGTAGCCAAGGCGTAAGGATCCGTCGGCGCAATCAGGGGCGCAAATACCGCGGCAATGGCGATAATGGCAATCAGCAGACCGGAAACATAAGAGGTCGGTCGCGTGCGGATTGCCGAAAGCGCTATCATCAACCGGCTCGCGGAAGGCCTTGTGCCGGATATGGCGGTTTGAACGGTTATTCCTCATCTCCCTGCAAGCGCACGCGTGGGTCCAGAACGGCGTAGATGATGTCGACGACCAAGTTCAGGACAAGGAACAAGGCAACAACGAACAGCAGGTAGGCCACCACGATCGGTCTATCGAGGTTCACGATGGCGTCGATCACAAGCTTGCCCAAACCCGGCCAAGCAAAGATGGACTCCGTTACCGTCGCAAAGGCGATCAACGTCCCAAACTCGATGCCCACCACGGTCACGATGGGAATAAGAATGTTTGGCATGAGGTGGGCTCGTACGATCCGGCGCGACGACAGTCCTTTTGCCCGTGCAAACCTGATGAAGTCCTGGGCCATCACCTCGTTTGTGCCTGCGCGGGCCAATCGCATCACCATGGCGATTTTGAACAAGGCGAGGTTCGTGGCCGGCATAGCCAGGTGTTTCAGCCCATCCAACGTGAACATGCTGCTTTCTATGCCTAAAAAGACGGCGGTTTCGCCTCGACCGGAGACGGGCAGCCATCCCAGGATCACCGAAAACACGATGATCATCATCAGGCCGAGCCAGAAGGTCGGTATCGAAATTCCAAGGACGGACAGGCCCATAATGAAACGCGCGCCCAAACCATCGGGCCGAAGTCCCGCGTAGACGCCCAAAGGCAAGCCAATCGTGACAGCGATGATCAGCGCGCAGATAGCAAGCTCGAGTGTCGCCGGGAATCGCTCAGCCATAAGGGTCAGTGCGGGGCGGCCAAAGACGAATGAATTGCCCAAATCCCCGGAAAGCGCACCCGTCAGGAACTTCCAGTATTGGACATAGACAGGTTGATCGAGGCCGAAGTCCCGGCGCACGCGTTCGATCTCATCTGGCAGGCTTTCCGGATTGACCAACATGTCGACTGGGTCGCCAACGAGGTTGATCATGGAGAAAACGATCAATGACATGACAAACAAAACGACAACGCTTTGCATGCCACGTCTCAGGACAAAGGCAAACATTGAGCGGGTTCTCCGCTGTTTGGCCCCCCCCCCCCCCGCGGGGGGGGCCCCCGCAGCCATATTTTTTGGGCCGAGAGGTGTTTTTAAAAGCATATCAAGAGGGCAGCAGCGAATTTTTATAACGAAAGGGCGAGG
>JAPPFK010000177.1:29818-32172 GCA_028823885.1 Rhodospirillales bacterium
AAAAAAACCAAAACGCTTTCCATGCCCCGTCTCCGCAAAAAGCAAAACTTTGCGGGGGTTCTCCGCTTTTTGGCCCGCCGCCAATGGGGGGCGGGCCCAGCTTACCCTATTTTTTGGCGCGAACGTTGTGAATGAACGTGCTGTCCAAGGCGCCATGCTCGTATGTGATGCCGTCTCGGGCAGCCCAGGTCGCGATCTCGTGGTGGATCGGCACCAGCGCATATTCCCGCATCGCGATGTCCGTCGCCTGGATAAAGGCCTTTTCCCCCACAGCGATGTCCATCGAGGCGCGGCCGTCTTCAATCAGCTTATCGACTTTCGCGTTGCTGTAGCCATTGCGGTTGCCTGGACCATATCCACGCGCTTTCTGCTTCGTGTGAATGAAGATTCGCAGCGGGTGGGACGGTTCGCCAGAGCCATTTGCGTAGCCTGACATGGCAACCGTAAACTCCGGAGTTTTGTTCGGTCCACCGCGCGAGAACCGCTTGAAAAAGACAGAGGCCGGCATGGTTTCCACGGAAGTCTCAATCCCGATCCGCGACAGCATTTGCGCAATCGCCTCAAGGATGCGCGTGTCATTGGAATAGCGCCCCGCGGGACCATGGATTGTAAGCTTGAACCCATCTTTGTAACCCGCCTCCGCCAGGAGCTCTTTCGCGCGTTTGGGGTCGTATCCATCGGGCGTCAGGTTGGCGGAATAGCCAATGTACCCTTTAGGCGAAAACTGCCCGGCAGGCGCAGAGAGGCCGTCCATGACGCGATCCGCAATCGCTTGGCGATGAATGGCCAGGGACACGGCCTGACGTACCCGAATGTCCCGGAACGGCGAGACGATTGGCTTGCCATCGTGACCCGTCACATAGGGTTTGATCGGCTCGTCGGTCATGTGCAGCGTCAGATAAAGCAAGCGGTTGGACACTGACTTGAAGATCGTCACGCCACTGCGCTTCTCCAAATTGGGCAAATCCGAAGGCGCGACCCGCTCGATGAAATCCACATCGCCCGCGATGAGCGCGGCGGACCGCGTCGTTCCATCTCCGATTGGACGAACAGTCACGCTATCCCATTCCATGGCCTTGCCCCAATACGCCTCATTGCGGGTAAGTTTGAGCACGTCGCCTGGCAGCCACTTGGAGAAGGTGAAGGGACCCGTGCCAAAGGACGCCTTACCCGTATTGAAGTCTTCGGTTGTTGCGTCAACAAATGCCGAGTCGATGATCGCGATCCGCGACATGTCGTTTGGCGTGAATGGATAGGGTTTCTTGGTCGATACCCGCAGGGTCAGGTCATCGACGACCTCGAAGGTCTTGCCCTTGATGAACGTCCCAAAGCTCGATGGGCTGTTTGGCACATTCGCAGCGCGCTTCATGGTGGCCACCACGTCTTCTGCCGCAAAGGCGGCGCCATTGTGAAATTTTACGCCCGGGCGCAGTTTGAATTCCCATGTCCGATCATCGACAGGCGTCCACGACACGGCGAGACCTGGGATCAGCTTTTGGTTCACATCCTGCAAGACAAGCGCGTCATACACCTGCGTTGCCATTGAGTTGTTGATCGTCAGGTTCTGATAGTGCGGATCCATGCTTGTGGGCTCTGCGGCCAGAGCGACGGTCAGATCAGCAGCCATCAGGGGGCTGGTCGAAAAGGCGAACCCCACCGCCAAAGCGGACAGAAATCCCCTTGGATTTAAGATCGATTTCGTCATTTCTTTCTCCCTTTCAATCGATTGTCGTTGATGTGATGGTGATGCCAAACGCGCATCATTTGGTTGCGTTCAATGCGAATTCCTTGATTTGAGCGTTGAAGTGCCGGGGAAACTCGGCATACGAGGCATGTCCTGCATCCGGGAACACAACCTGCTGTGCTCTCGGAAATGCTGCGACCAGGGCATCGTGCATGTCGCGTGAGATGATCCGGTCCTTGCCGCCGGAAAGAATAAGCACCGGAAGGGACGCGATCTGCCCCACGTGAGCGTTGTCCGCTTCTTGGCTCATGCGCCCGCCGTCGCGAATGCCTTCAACGCGGATATCCTGTGCGATATCCGCGAGAAACCGGACGACCTCATGTGATGTGCCTTTAGGGGTGCTGCGCTTTGCGCGCTCCAGCCCGAATTCCGCGTCGACGCCCTTGGTTTCCAGGCGATCAAGTCGCGCTGCGTAGCGCGGCAGAAGCGGCTCGCCCTTTGGACGCCCAAAGCCAAGGTGTGTGGATGACAGAACGAGTCCGGTGACGTCGGCCTCGGCGTGGGGGGGGGGGGCCCGGCCCGCCCCCCCCCCCCCATAAAAAAACACCCCGAGCGCCCACAGGCAAAAGAAAATAAAATTCAAAACATAAGTGGGGAGACAAAATTATAA
>JAPPFK010000177.1:32182-79111 GCA_028823885.1 Rhodospirillales bacterium
AAGCGGCTCGCCCTTTGCCCGCCCAAACCCATGGTGTGTGTATCACACAACGCGGCCGGTGACGGCGGCCTCGGCGGCCGCGGCAAACGCCGCGGCGACGACACCCCCCATTGAATGACCGACGGCCACCACATTCGGCAATTTTAGGAACGCTATCAAGGATTTAGCTGCCAAGACATAGTCCTCTGGGCGATCTCCAAATGAATCGGACTCACCGAAACTCGGCGCATCCCAGGCAACGATACGGAAGGATGAGGCCAACTCGTGAAAGGCATAAGACCAACTCAGACTACTGCCATTCATGCCGTGCAAAAAAAGAAGGGCTGGGCCGGAACCCGCTTCCCGATAGGCTAGTCGGCCACCCTTGTGTGGCACAAACCGTAAGTTGGGCGCTTCTATCATTCGCGTAAGCCCCCTCCGAGCCATCAGCTCGTCAACGGGGCGCTTTCCCGAAGATGGCCCCCCTGCCTCTCTAGCGGAACACAGGGGGTTACTTCAAAAAATAATAAAAAATTTTACATGTCTTGATCGGTCGGAAGCTCATTCAGCTCACGCATTGAAATCAAGGTTTGCGCAAGCCTCAAAGACTGCATGAACTTCTCGTTGACCAGAAGCGCATTGCAGTAGTTGCGCCAGGCGTCCAGCATCGGTTCGGTCGGTCGAAAGTCGCGACGGCGGCGATCTCCCCCCTCCGGCATTTCCTCCAGATAACCGAACTCCAGCGCCTCATGTACGGTGGATGTTACGGTTGGCCGGCTAAAATCAGATACTTGCACAAGATCCGTTATCGTGAAGGAGCCTTTGGAGAAGTAAAAGTTCATCATGTACCGGCGGAGCTCGAATGCCGTGAAGCTGGTGTTGAAAAACCGGCGCACCTGGCCAGGGCCGTGCTCTCGTCGATAGATGTGGCGCGAGCTTTCGAACGAAGCCTGCACAAAGCAAAAGTGGTCGAAGAGTGTTTTCTCGTTCAGCAAGAGCGCCCCCATTTATGCAAATATTTTCACCTAAATACTGCCACATTCGAGCAAACCTGCAACCAGATTCTCGCTCGTGCTCGACCGTTTAGAGTCCATAGATGCGGCGCAAATTCTCAAGATCGGCTTCGACTGCCTTGACATTTGCGGCGGTTGCTTTGCGCATTGAACTACCGTTGGGCAGCTACTGGGGCTGAGCTTTACGGAAATCTACCGATTTGCGGCATGGAGTTCCTGGCTCATCAATCTGATGGTCGCGAAATGGTGGCTAAGAAGACGGTCATTAACCGCCGGTTCAATTTGAGCGTTTGGTCGTTAGCGTTGTGCGATGAGTGATCGAAGCCACAATTGCGCGATCGAGAACCTACTTATAGTTCACTCATAAATCGACCAAAGGCCGCTCCTGGGTGGAAGAAGACGCTAGAAAATCGCGGATTTATGCCCACTCTTCCCCCGTAAGCGGACTCAAAATTGACTATTGTGGGGGGACTGCCATTAGCCAAAAGCGGACTCTCGCTACAATTTATGGGTGGTCGGTATCGGGCACATTGCGTAGCCGTTGGGCGGGAGTCGCCCACCTCATTAGAATCGGACTTTAGGGATTGAGCGGCAATTTCCGTGGATGGGACGAATTTATATATATTGACCGGACGAAGTGAGCAGAGGACGCCCCTGCTTGATACTGCAGCGAAATTCAGACCGGCGGAGAGGGGCGGTGCAAAGATGAATATCCTGATTGTTGGCGCCGGGCCCACGGGTCTAACAGCCGGCTTGGAGTTGGCACGGCGTGGAATTACTCCAACGATTGTTGATAAACGGGAATCGGCATCGACCCTGAGCCGCGCCGTCGGCATCACATCGCGTAGCCTGGAAATATTGTCGCGTTCGGGGGCCGCCGAACGATTGATTGAGGAAGGCATCGCGATGGAAGGACTGAAGGTTTATGTCGGTGACCGGTTGGTAATGGAGGTGCCGCTTTATTCGGATCGCACCTACTATCAGCATGTTCTGGGCTTAGCACAGGATCGGACGGAGGCGATAATGGCGGACACGCTCACCTCTTTGGGCGTTGCCGTGCGTTATGGCGTGGCTGTGGTCGGTCTCACGGAGAACTCCGATCATGTGGTTGTCCGTTATTCTGACGATACCGAAGAGGCTTTCGAGCAAGTCATTGGCGCGGACGGAACCCGAAGCACGGTTCGAGAGCAGGCGGGTATCGGCTACCCTGGACACGATCTTCCCCAGATTTGGTCCATTGCCGATGTCGATTGTGACGATTGGCGTCACCCCGGCCGTGTAACCGTCGTCCGCGCGGCACCGGGCAAGACCATCGTCGTCGGGCCGCTCGGCTCCACCCGATACCGTCTCGTCGCCAGCCATGAGGATGCAATAGAGGCATTGCCGTTGCCGATGAACATAAAAAATGTCCGCAGTGAGGGGAAGTTCACGATATCCGTACGTCAGGCGGAAACTTACTCGAAGGGACGGGTTCATCTAGCCGGCGACGCGGCCCATTGCCACGTGCCTATCGGTGGTCGTGGTATGAACCTGGGCATCGCCGATGCCGCGGAATTGACAAAACAGCTGATCGAAGGGGGCGACATGGATGAATATTCATCGATTCGACACAGCTACGGTGCGGCGACGCTCAAGGTGACCGAGCGCGGCCGTAAAATGGCAGGGGGGATAAACCTACCCAGGCGTGCGGCATTTCGCCTGTTGACGACCGTGGTCAATGCCATCGGTCCTGTAAAACGGCGGTTGGGCCGATTTTTGGTGGAGTTCTGAGTGCGATACTGATCCGACAACATTAGATTCTGCCGCGGAGCAAGCAGCCATGGATAGCCCAAGACGCGGCGGTTACCTCCGGGTCGCTGGCAGATTTTTAGCGATTTTCTCGGGAATGTCCGCTTCCAGTGGTAGAGCAGACGCTAGAGCCGATCTAGACTTCGGTGGCTGAAAGGTCCGCAATTAGCCACAAGCCGACATTAGCCTTCTGGAACTCCGGCTTTACGGAGACCGTCGATATAGAATTTCTGGTTCTTATCAGGACGTGTGGCTGCCTTCTCCGAGATCCATTGCAGAGTCACGTGGGGCCATTGTACCGCCATTCGTTCAATCTCGGCTGCTGCCACGTCCAACCGCCCTAGATGACCGAGCGCGGAAATTCGAGCGAGATGTGCGTAGACCATAGTGAGTTGAACTAACGATTTGTCCGCCCACTCTATCAGCGCCGCAAACGTGCGTTTCATGTTCATGTCACGAAAAAACCGGCTGATAAGGCCGGTCGACTTAAAGGGGCTTAACTTAACTCTCTAGCTGAGCTCCGCCCGGACGATTGCCGCGCCGGCGGCCATGGCTTTGATTTTGCCGAAGGCCACGTCCCGGGGCAGGTATTTGAGGCCGCAGTCGGGGGCGACGATGATCCGTTCCGCGGCACAATGGGGCAGCGCCCGGCGGATGCAGGCGGCCACCTGATCCGGGGTTTCGACCTCGTGGGTGGAGAGGTCGAGCACGCCCAAAATGATCTTTTTGTCCGGCAGGGTTTCCAATATTTCGCAATCGAGTTTCGACTGCGCCGTCTCAATGGAAATGCCGTGGACCGGGCAGTCCGCGAACTCAGGCAGGAAGGAGTACCCCTCCGGCCGATCATGCTGAAGGGCGGCGTAACCGAAACAAATGTGGACGGCGGTTTCGCCGGTGAGGCCGTCCAGGGCCTTGTTGAGGGCCGCCAAACCGAACTCCCGGGCGGGTTCGGGCCGGGCTTGCATGTAGGGTTCATCCAACTGGACGATATCGGCGCCGGCGGCGAACAGGTCTCGGGCTTCCTCATGTACGGCGGCGGCGTAATCCATGGCCATCTCCGCATCGCTCTCGTAATAGTCGTTCTGGGCCTGCTGGGACATAGTGAACGGGCCGGGGATGGTCATTTTGATCCGCCGGTCCGTGTGGGCGCGGAGGAACTCAACATCTTCCACTTCCACGGCATGCTTCCGCCGGATGGGCCCTGTGATCCGGGGCACCGGATTGGGCGCGCCGGTCCGGTCCAGGGCCGTGCCGGGATTGTCCAGATCGATGCCCTCCAACGCGGTGGCAAAGCGGTTTGAGTAGCTCTCCCGGCGGATTTCACCGTCGGTGATGATATCGAGCCCGGCTTGTTCCTGTTCCCAAATGGCGATCAGGGTGGCGTCGTCCTGGGCTTGCTCAAGATGCTCCGGGTCCGGCTTCCACAGTTCCAATGCCCGCGTCCGGGGCGGCAACCGCGCGCCCAGCCGCTTCCGGTCAATCAGCCAGTCCGGCTGTGGATAAGAGCCGACCAGGGATGTCGGGAGAAGGGTTTGGCGGTTTGTCATGGTGCTGCAACGGACCGGATTTCGTTGACGAAGACCCTACATCAATTTTTTGCACGTTTTACTTATATGTTCAGTTCAAATGACAAATAAGTTTATGAGACGGTTTGAAATCACGGAAGATGGCATCACCAATTGGGCGTCATTAAATTGTTTTCGAGACAGCTCTTCTGTCCTACGGATAAGTGGGCGGCGGTTATGCCGCCGCCCTTTTCTTGTACAATTGCCTATCAGGGGACCCCTCTATGCCACCTACCGTATTTCCAAAAGGCGTCACGATCCACGAAACGGACAAGGCCTACGACTGCCACGTCATGTACGAAGGCAGAGGCGGCGAATCCTATCTCGTCAATATGGCCGGCGATATCGTCCGCCAATGGCCGCATACCGGATTCCCGGCCGAAATGATCGATCCCGCTGTGAACGGCGGCAGGAAGGGGCATGTTCTGCTCCAGCGGGAACCGGACACTTTCTTTAACGAGACGATTCTTGAAATGGATTGGGATGCCAACATCGTCTGGGAGTGGGGAGACAAGGCGCCGGGAGGCAAGGCGCGTCAAAACCACGACCTCTGCCGCCTCGCCAACGGCAACACGATGATCATCAGCAAAAAGGAATATACGGTCCCGGATCTCCATCCCGAAGAGTTCACGGATCAGCCCCTCTACGAAGTCACGCCCGACGGCGAAATCGTTTGGGAGTGGGCGCCCCACGAACATCTGGACGAACTCGGGATCGATGGGCGCCGTCAGGAGGTTCTCTTCAGCAAGACCGACGTCCGGTCAAGGGCGTATATATTCGTGATCAACGACATGCAGCCCCTTGGGCCCAACAAATGGCATGACGGGGGAGACGGCCGTTTCCATCCCGACAATGTTATGATCGATTCCCGGGAGGCGAATTTCATCGCCATCGTCGAGAAATCAAGCGGCAAGGTAGTATGGCGGATCGGTCCCGATTACCCGGGCGCATACGATTTTACCCAACGGGATTTCAACGGGCCGTGCCCCAAGCCGGTCGATTCGATCTCCGGTCAGCATGATGCCCATATGATACCTGCCGGACTGCCGGGCGAAGGCAACGTTCTGGTTTTCGATAATGACGGTCCGGCCGGTTTGCCTCAGGTCTATGCGAAGACGTTCCCGGGGTCACGGATATTGGAGATCGATCCGATCACGGAGCAAATTGTCTGGCAGTATGACGGCTCCAGTTCCTCCATGCCGTTCTGGGCGTTTTACAGCTCGTTCATTTCCAGCGCCCGGCGGCTGCCCAACGGGAACACCCTCATCTGCGAAGGCATGCACGGGCGCATCTTTCAGGTGACCGCGGACGGTGAGATTGTCTGGGAATATGTCAATCCAATCTTCGGCGAATGGAGCCAGCACCAGATGAACCTGATCAACTTCGGGGGACGCAAGGCCAACTGGGTGTTCCGCGCACAGCCCGTACCGAACGACTGGCTGCCTTGAACCTAAGGACCGCAGGGGCACTGTCGGAAGAAACGGGGCTGTGAGCGTGTTTTTTCTTCCCACAATATATTGGGGTGAAAAATCACAATCCCTTTCGCTGTTTCAAGTGACGTGAGACATCGCTGGAAGCGAGTGAGGCAAACTCGTTCGCGTATTCTGAACTTGCCTGAACGGCCGCGCGCACCTGCCTCATCGCGAGGAACATGCGGGTCCGCGTTTCATCCGTCCTGGAAACGTCCCGCTCCGGCGAAAAGGCCATCGAGGCTGGATACCCGACGGAATCTGAGGTCCCCACGGCACTCACTAGCTATCGGTAGTTGACAAATACCGGGCTTGTCCACGCCATGTGGCCATTTTTCTGCTTCACCCGGAGATACACGTTCGACCTGATGTCCGAGGTCGGCAAAGTGCAACTGTCCTGCACCTCGGTCGCATTCGACGGCAGTATCCGGTGCCAGTGATAATTCTCCGACGGCCACGGCGCCAAATGATGCGGCTCGGAACCACGAAACAGATTTACCACGCGTGACGTAGTCCTCTTGCTGATCGGCTTTGAGAGAACGACGTCTATGGATGCTTCGGTACTCCCCTCCAGTTCCAGCACGAGACTTTGGTTGGGGTTCTCCCGAAACGCATCCTTCCGGGAGGTATAGGACTGGACGGAAAGCCCCGCTTCCCCGGTTCGGGTAAACCGGTGTCGACGATCTTCGTCAAATGGTCCCGACTGGAGGCAGGGGAAATACCGGAGAATCCGTCCATCTTTCACGGTGATCTCTATCGCCCAGTCCACGATCCTGGCTTCCGCCATGGCCGACCATGGCCCCCAACCCCATTCGAGCCGAATCTGAAACGGTCGTCCGAAAGTTTCTTCCAGCCCGGCCGCCTCTTCGGCAAACGAGCGGTGGACGACAACGCCATCCTGGATGACTTCCACCGCCTCTATCTCATCTCGGCCGCCAACGCTATATTCGATGGCGATTTCCTTGCCCGCCTCGATGTCAGCCCCCATGACCTCTCCGTTCACATGGAAATCCACCTCGATCCTGTCGCCGGTAAGTGCGTAGGTCCGGCGCTTACGAATGGCGTCCAGGATTGCGGGGCGCGTGAGGTCTTCGACAAGTGCTGCCATGAGTCCCTCGCCATAGGCGCCGGGAAAGGCTGCGTGGTTGTCGCTGGAGGCCACAAATCCAAACTTTCTGCCTGCGGCCAGTGCGGCCTTGGCGGTGTTTACCGTATCCCGGCCGCCGGGCGATCCGATGAACATAGGGTATGGTCCCCGGTCATCCTCGGAGTTTCCGTGCCAGGAATAGATTTCCACGACTGGCGTGCACTGATTGTCGAATTCGTCCCAGTTCACGCCTCGCCGGCCTCTCGGATAGGCAAGGTGATGGGGAATCATCAGAGCTGATTTCGACAAACAGAATTGCCGAAGTTCGGTCAGCGAGTTTGCGTAGTGGATCGGTTGGTGATCGTCGGGAAACACCACGCACTGGTCACCAAAAAAATTTGAATGCCACTCGAAGCCCAGAAAGGAACAAAAGGAGCCGTCATCATTTGAATCAGCGATGACTTTTTGAACACGCGGCCAAGTCTCCGCCAATTGCTCGAATCCCTTGTTGAAGTATTCCTCACCGCCATTCTCGATTTCGCCCAGGTCATGCCAGCTTGAATGCCCCGTAAATGCAAAGAAATCGAGGTGTGTGCGTGCGACATCCACGCTCCGCTCAATCGAGCCAACGCCGTAACCATGAGCATTGTGGTTGTGAATGTCGCCGTAGACGACGGTGTAGTTGTCGGCCATGGGGCTCTCCTGACAGACGACGCGATGAACCCGCGAGATAGCTGACGCACCGCTACGGTCGTCTTCGTCGGCACCCGGACGGTCCGATACTTCGACAGCCGTCTCTTTTTAGGCGTCTGAAATCGGACCCGGAACGGAGGTATCGATTTCACCGAAACCGACAATTGCCATCGCGCCGGCCAGCGCTCCCGGGTACCGAAAAATCGGGGCCGATTGTGCGGAAATAGCACGAAGGACGCCCCCGATCCAGCATGCCACGCCGTTCTCCCGGACTTCTTCCAGCATTTCTCGTTCGGCTTGCCCGAACATGACGACCGCTCGACGCCAACCATAGCCTGGCCGAGGCCGCGAAACGCGTTCCCACGGGCGTCGGCATGGCCGAAACGGCCGCAGTCTCCTCGACCCTGCGGGCGCTCGCCTTTAGGTTACGAGCCTAACGGGTGTCAAGCTCGTGACTGCCGCGTCTCATGACGGCTGAGGTGCGAATCAAATTGTTTGCCAATAGTTTGCCAAACGACCAAATCACCAATGACGGAATCCAAAAGCCCCCGACAGCATCATTGTTTTCGGGGGCTTTTTGGTTGCGGGGGCAGGATTTGCCCAAGCACCTACAATCAGTCGAACAGTGTGACGGTCAATCAGAGTGGTCGCAGGAGCCGAATACCAACCTATCCTAATTTTGGGGATTAAATACTTGGCCTGCCATTAGTAAATGAACCTGACGATGGCGGCAATTGTCGCCAGGACGAACACCGCTGCCAACACCACCTTCGTCGAGTTCATTACGGTTCCCGTCAATCGTCGGGATCATTTGCACGAGATCGGAAAAGCATGCCGCGACCGGAACACCGCGGGCGCTCTTCTTCAATCCCGATATCCCCGGTTCCGCAGCACGGTCATCCGAGGGCGTCCGTGGCATGTGTGTTCGCTTCGCGCTTCATGAAACGGTCGCCAGCACCCGCACCCAGGTCGCCAGCCAGCTTTTCCCGGTCATCGCGTTTCCCGAACACCATTCCCGGCGGGCTTTCTGGACGTCTTCCGATTGCCACCAGTGATCGATCGCGCCGGTATGCTTCTCGACAAACTCAAGATCGGCGATGTCCGACTCCGCGTCGACGTGCTGACGATACTTCAACTTCGAACGGGCAGACGGCGGCAGGAAATTTATGAACCGGATTTTGCGGAGCCGGGAATGGGGTCCGGAATTGACGAAACGGTGCCCGGTCCGCGCGCAAGTTGCCAAAGAGCCTTGGCCCAATGCCATTGCCACAGCATCGCGGTGCGAGCGTACCGATGACACCAGGCCCGGCGCGCAGACTGAACCGCTTCACTTCGCCACCATCCCTCGATGTCGTCCCAAATCTCATTCACCTTGGCGGCAGCGGACGGGGCATCACGATGGATGAGGCCGCAATCGGCCAATGCATCAAGGTAGGGGGCGGCCTGACGGCTCATTGGCCAATCGTCCGGGTTCCAGTAGGCAATCGTCGGAACGTTCGCGGCGAGAGCTTCCAGGAATGAGGTGCCGGGGTAATCGATAACGGCCAGTTTGCAGCGCAGCATTTCCGGAACCAGCGGGCCTTCCAGGACCTTCAGGTCCGGAAAAGACCGCTGAAGGTAAGGGGCGTCCAACAGCGTTTTGATTTTTTCGTACGGACGATAGGCAAGCTGTTCCCTGATGGCGCCGTTCAGCCCTCCGACAAACTCTCTCTTCATCCGCCGGTAGACCAGCCACCGGGAGAGGCTTGGATCTGAGTGGAATCGGTGGCCATAAACCTCCATGCACGTGCCGATGAAAATCAGTTTTTGGTTTTGGCGTCCATGGGCATTTCTGATCCGGCTCAGATGGGGTGACGGAACAGGGACAAACTTCGCCGCCGCGTCCTCTTGTTCCTTCCAGCCCCAGGTCAGGAACGCATGCCCTGCATATTCGGAATGAGCAGGCACAGGCGTTGCGATGCTCGTGCCGTAGTGTCCCCCATGCTGCGCGCCGACGACCCGCTCTCCCCGCTCAAGGGCGATTGCCGTGAGGAAGTTGTTTTCCGTGAGTTGGCTGCCCAGATTGTCGACAAATAAGCGACCCGGCGCAAAACGCCGTCGTGATGCCCATGCATCCCAGCGGGAAAAATCGGCGCCGTAGCAGGCGGGCCGGGTGGCGCTCACCAACCGCCCGTAAAGCCGCAAAAACGCGTCGGGAAACCTGTCCTCTATATTTCGGTCGATGGTCTCGGTTTCCGTTTGGTCCGAGAGATGGGTGCTTCGCGGCAAGAGGCTCAACATGACGGAAAAGGGCAGTTTCCAAACACGCACGCCATGAGCATGATTAAATGGAAGGTGCCCCAATAGTTGCCGTAGACGACTCCTGGTGACCGTCGGGCAGCCTGTTGGCAAGTCCGGCTCGGGCTTTTCGCGAATTTCGATCAATTGCCACGATGGGGGGCAAAGTTCGCGCACGATAATTGAAGATACCCAATGGTCGAACAGCCGGCTCCGGTTCATCCGTTGATAGAATTCCTCGATTTCGAGGCTCGGCCACGCACGCCTGTCCGGGTGTACAAATACGCTGAACGGCTCGTTGCCGTGACGTTCAACCATGGCGGAAACGTACAGGTAACGCCGCCATAACAGCTGAGCGCAGGTCATCAGCCAGACATAAAGCAACGATCGCCAGTAGCGGCTGCCATGGCTGCCGCCGGAACCGAGGTCGATATCCTGGCCAAGCCGCTCCGCGGTCAGCAATGCGAGTTGCTCGGTGTCATCGCACGCCGATTTCAGCTCCGCCGGCGAGCGGATCGGTTCTTCGAAAGGCAGCCTGTCCCAGCCGGGAAACCGGTCCTCGGCGCCGACGAAGCACCAAGGCCCAACAACCAAATCGCGATCAAAATCGAAATCCGGCGGAGGTTCAGTCAGAAAAATCCGGCGAGACGTCAATGCGAGGGGGTCGTCCGTCATCAAAGCACTTGGCGCCGGGGATCTTCACAGGCCTGATCCATGTCCTCGAATTCTCCCGCACCGACATGAGGTGCAACAACTCCGCCGCATCCCAATATTTCATCGTCCGGATGCGCGGCGGCCACCGGAACCGAACTCGTCATATGGTGTTCTCTCCATTGCGAAGAATGTCCAGGCTCTCAGGCCCGTGGTTGAAGAGAAGGTCGATTACCGACATGAACGGTTCAAAACCTGGAAACAACTGCGGGTACGTGGGATGCCGATAGTCATGAAACGACAGCTCGATATTCGCATTTTCGAACGCTGTTTGATCGAGATAGTCGCGGCCGAATGGCCCGGAGATATAGCGACTCGCGCCGGCTGCCTTACAGAGGTCGACGACAAGATCAGCCTTGACGCTTTCGACATTCATCTCCGCGCTGGACCGCGTCGGGACCGTAATGCCGAGTTGCTGAAAAAGTACGCCGTTCACCGCTTCGATTACTTCCAGAAGGTTTGTCCAGGGTCTGTCGTATATGGGCCATAGCGCCGATGCCACTAAATCGAAATATGGCGCGCGCCGGTAGCAGGCTTCGATAGAACGCCAGTGCTTGACTTGCCAACGCATCGTGTCCGCAACTTCGACTTGGTTGATCGGCTGGCGTATACCCTTCGAATGTCGAATTGGAACGGTAAGCCAGCACCAGCCTTGGGCCGTTCTTATACGATTGCGATTGACGAACTGGTTTCGATCACCCACGGAAATCGCGACATGATCGAGTGTGATCAGCAAGTCACTCCGAAGAACGCGATCGAAATAGCCGAGCCACGGCAAGTAGGCCGGCTGCATGATGGAGACGATCACGCTCTCCGCGCTTCCCGCCGCAAGAACACCGTGAAGTCGCCCCGGTGATAGTCGTGACGCAGAGTCGCGAAAGGCGTTAGCGTGAAGCAGAAGCGCAGAACCGCCGCCGGGTCCTCCCGGTACTCTCCTTCGTCTTGACGCTCGGCGTGGGTGCTCAGGCAGTTAAAGGCGAGGCTCACCTCGGCGAACCGGTAGAGATGGGTCACGGCTGCCTGGAGATAGTCGAACGGAGCCGCTTGCCGGGTGGAGAAAATGCCGCTCGCAATTACATGGTGCGCACGGTACGAAGCGTCGAGATCAAACAGGTCTGCGACCTCGAAGCGCGCTTCCGGGAAACGCGCGCGCGCGATCGAAACCATCTCCGGCGTGAGGTCGACACCGCAATAGTCCACGCAATACCCGTTCTCGAGCAGCCAGGCGAAGAGGTCGCCCTGGCCGCAACCGATGTCGAGCAGGCTTGCCTCGGGATCGAACCCTCCGGACGCGAGCACTTCGAAGCGCGCGGTCTGGCTCCTCGAATCACGCCAGCCAAGTGCCTGAATGTCGACACCGAAGCGATCGACCAGATTCCGGAAATGATTGATGGTGTGGTGATCGTCCGCTGTCCAAGCCGCCTTGTGCGGCGGTGCGGTCGAGCCTTCCTTGTCAGTCATCGCGGCCGCTGTCCAACGTGTATGCGGTATGGTCGGGACGCAAGGTTACGCGCTCGCCTCCTTCTCCGCGACGATCCGCCACTCCGCATGGACCAGGTTATTCCCGTCGAGCAGGTCCGAACGTTCCATATGTTCGAGAATCCGAATGCGCCATGGCGCGGGCAATGCGCGTTCCACGTCGTCCCGCCCGTAAAAGGAGATGCCGCCGGCGCCGATCAAACTGCCTCGCGCGATGTTCTCGACAAGACCGTCGGCGCCGGGCGTGCCGGCGGCGGCGCTGCCGTGTCGTTCGCTGTAGGGATTGAAGAAGAAGAACCCGCCGGAACGGAGCACCCGCGCCACCTCCGCCACGGCTGTCCTGCCTGCCGCATGGCCGACACACGAGAGCGCGGCGCGATCCAGCGCAAGATCGAAGGAGTCATCATCGAAGGGTAAATCATCGAATGTGGCGACGCGGAAATCGCCGATGAGTCCGTCTCGGGCAAAACGCTCGCGGGCATACGCTATGGCGGATGGGCTTCCGTCGATACCGCAGACTGCGAAGCCTTCGCGTGCCGCGAACCAAAGATTGCTCCCTGTTCCGCAGCCCACTTCCAAGATGCGCACATTCTCGCGGGCACGCTCCTTGGGTGCGTAGCGAAACACGAAGGAAACCACCGCATCCCACGGATAAAGCTGGCGGTGCCCGGCTGCGTAGCTCGTCTCCCACACCGGATCGACGCGCGCACTCACCGGACGAAGTCGCTCTCGTCGAATACGTGCCCGCGCTCTACGGCGCATTTCAGCGCACGACCGATCAGGGTTGAGACGAGCGCGGGCCGGTAGCCCGTACCCGGCCGGCGAAAGGCCACATCCGCGCGCTCCAGCTGGTGGCCCGCGGAAAGCCCGCCGGCGGCGACACACGAGAGCCGATAGCTCATGCGCGCCTCCGCCTCTCCGTCGGCGGGTGCGATCGCGGCCGAGCCCAATCCTTCTTCCACCGCGCGCACGCCCTTGATCAGCGACTCGAGTTCTCGGGGATCCGCCGAGAAGGCATGGTCGGGCCCGGGAAGGTCGTGTCTGAGCGTGACATGTTTTTCGACCACGGCGGCACCGAGAGCAACGGCAATCAACGCCGCCATCTCGCCCCGCGAATGGTCGCTGAAGCCAATCACGCAGTCGAATGCCGCGGCGAGCGATTGCATGCGGCGCAGGTTCAACTGATCGACCGGCGTCGGGTAGGCGGAGACGCAATGAAGCAAGACAAGGTTTCGTCCGCCCGCGCCGCGATAGGCTCCGACTGCCTCGGCGACTTCTTCCTCCGTGGCCATGCCGGTCGACAGGATGGTGGGGCGGCCGCTGCGCGCCATCGCCACGATCAGATCCAGATGCCCCAGATAGTCGGAGCCGTTTTTCAGTGCGGGCACGTCGAGCGCCAACAGCTCAGCGACGCCTTCCTCACTGGTCGGCGTGCTCAGAAACGATATGCCATGCCGATCGCAGGCATCGCGCAGAAAGACAAGATCGTCGCCGGTGATCTCGCACCGCTTGAACAGGTCGAATTGCGATTCGACCACGTTCTCGCCTTGAGAGAGATAGCTGTAGGTCATCGACCGGTCCGAGAGGAAATCCTCGGCGCGGTAGTTCTGAAACTTGACGGCGTCGGCGCCGGCGGCGGCGGCGGCGGCAATGGTTTGCTCGGCCAGCGCCCTCTCGCCATTGTGGTTGATGCCGATCTCCGCGATCACATAGCAGGGATGGCCAGGGCCAACAGCGCGTCCTCCGATTTCTATCGGGGCGATGCTCACGCCACACTCCGTTCGGGCGGCAAGGCACGCATGTGAATCGCCTGCGCTACCCGCATCGTGCCGCGTGACCGGGCGTACGGAAACCGCCGCATCTCCGCCGCATAAACCTCAAGCGCGCGCCGCACGAATTCTTCGGCGTTCCAACGCCTGACCGTGGCGACGAGGTAGGTCCCCTTTTCTCCTGCGTTCATCAGGAGCATTCGTCCTCATCCGAATTGGGGCGATCGTCGGGCCGCAAGACCAGCGTGAACCGTCTTCCCCGGTGATCGAAATAGGCCGGGTATCTCTCCGGGTCGGCGACGCGAAGGAGATCGAACTGCTCCGCGATGGTCCGATACGGATTCAGCCGACTGTCGCGAGGTGTCCGTCGCGGATGGAACGTGGGCTGGCCGCGCTGTTCGGTGCCCGCCGGCCGAGACTCTTCGTCGAGAAAGCGCCGGCAAAGCTCAAGCGCCTTCTCGCCCAGGAGGTGCCGCCACTCGGCGTATGTCTCGTTGCCGACGAGATTGATTGCGTCGCGATAGATGACAGGCCCTGCATCGACTTCGCCGACGGCCTCGAACAGACAGAACGGAATCGTCGTTGCCCCCTCGAGAATCTGCCAAGTCACGGGAGAGAAGCCCCGCCCCTTCGGCAGGGCGCTCGCGTGCACCACAAGGTTGGAATGATTCCTCTCTAATACCTGACCGGGGACAACGCGGACGCATCCGAGCAGGAAGGCAACGTCACCTTCGGGCAAGTCTTCGGCGCGCCGGACCAGCCGGCCCTCGTCGCCGTCGGCCCCGATCTCGTCGACCAGGCGCTGGGCATACGGCAGTATCCAGCTGTCGTTGTCCACGAGCACCGATACCCGCCGGGGCTTCTTCCAGCCGCTATCTGTCACGCGGGATTTCCGCCTGCATTCGTCACGCCGGCCTGCCTGACGGCGCGACGCACCGCTCGGGCGAGAGGGCGGGGGCACCGATCGCCTGCGCCACCCGTCTTGCGCCCAGCCCGTCGACAAGTCGCCGGGCCGCGGAACCGGCAGCCACCAGTGCGTTCCGGTTCGCCACAAATGCGGAAACCGTTTCATACAGAATCGGGGAGGATCGAGCATCTTCCAATTCGAGGGGAACAACCGCGCCGGCGCTTGCCGCGATCTCCAGGCCCGGTCTCTGGTTGTCGTTCAGCGCGATCGTCAAGCTTGGTACGCCCAAGCGGCAGCGTTCCCACATCGAAAGGCCGGCGGCGCCGATCGCCATATCCATGCCGCTCAATAGGGCGGCCATGTTCGGAACGTTCTCGTGCACGATGACGCCTTCGAGCTGCCGGATTTGCCGACGTCGCGGGTTGGCATCGGTGACGACGACATGGACGTTCAAGGATGCACGGCAGCCGACTCCGTCAAGCGCCTCCAAAACAGGCATCGTCAGCCCCGAGCCATCCGCCGATCCGAAAAAAACCAGGATGTTTTTCTTCCGTGTTCGAGACGCCCTGCGCCGCCTTGTACGGAACTCGCGCCTCAATATCGAATACCTGGGCCCCAAGAGCACGGCGCTTGCCGGCGGCAGGAGGTCTCGATACGCATCGCTTCCCGGTGCCCGCCCCGCATCGACGAGTATGTCGCAATCGTGACGCCGGTTTGCCAGATCGTCGATCACAAGAATTTTGCTTCCGGATTTCCTGATTTGCGTCTCCCAGCGGTCATCCAGGCCGTAGTGGTCCACCACCACCCAATCGGATGCTTGCGCCGCCTCACGCGTGGCCTTCGCGTCGCTTCGCCAATCATCGTTGCAGTCAAGGATGCGAAAAGGAATTTCCGCGCGTGTCAGCATCGAGGTGCCCAACCTGTCGTCTGTCCGGGTTGCGAATTCGACCAGATTGCCCCGAGCCCCAAGTTCCTGCGCCAGCGCGATGCAGCGTCCCATATGGCCGGCCCCGGTCTTTGCCGAGGCATCGGCCCGAAGCAGAATTTTCATTCCGGAATCAAGCCGGTTGTCGTGCCTGAAACAACGGTTCCATCGGTGCGCCGGGCGGCGCTGAGTGCCGCCAACTCGGGCCTGGCGCCGGGAAGTTGCATGAGAACACTCGACGGTTTGCGCACCCACACGGATTTCAGTCCGCGATTTGCCGCTCGACGCCGGTCAGGACCGCCTCGAGTATTTCTGGCTGCGAAAAGGTCGTCCCCGCGCCGCGGCCCGCCGCCACCAGGTTGGTCAGGCCATCGATCGCGTTCGGGGTTCGCGCCTGCGTCTGCTGGCCGGCAAGTCGCAGGGGGAAGGCATTGGCGATCCATTCATGGCCCATGAACTCGCCGCTTCGGACGTCGTCGACGAGCCCCAGGTCGCCGAGTTCGCCCCTGACCCGCTCCGAGATCTCTTCGATGTCTTTCGGGTGCTCGCTCCAGAGCGTTTCGACCGTCACCCGCGATCCGTCGGAATCGTTGCCGGGGGCGATGTTGTCGTAGAGCGTCACTCGGTAAGAGACCGCGTCCTCGTCGTATATCGAGACCCAGTGCAGGTTCGGCGTCACGCCCTTGCTCTTGAACAAATAGTGCAGCAGGAGCACGTGACGAAACGCCGGCGCCGTTCCCGGAACGCCCGTGCCCAATGTGCGCGTCAGCAACGGCAGGGGAATGGTCCAGACCAAAAGGTCGCATGGCAGGCGTTGCCCATCGGAAAGCGTCACGCCCGTGATCCGCCCGCTGTCGGTATCAACGGCGTCAATGGTCGTTGCGGCGTGCATGCGGGCGCCGGCATCGGCGAGCCGCCCGGCGAGCATTTCCGGCCACACACCAATACCGCCATCGTGCGGATAGAACTTCTGTATGGGCGAAGGGCCTTCGCGCGTTTTTGTATAGGCGATGCGCTTGTCGTACTCGGGAAGCCTCTTGAGCCGCTTTGCCGCGCGGGAGGGCACGACGATCAATCTGGAAATGCCGAAACTTTCGTGCGCCGCGGGCGCGAGCTGTTCAAGCGCGCGACCGGCAAGCTTGCGCATGACCGGCCGGAAAATATGCTCGGTATATGTGGAACCGTATTCCGCCTCGAGCGCCTCGGCCAGATGCAATACATCGTCCTCCGCCTCCTGGCCGTCGAGTATCTCCACCAGGCCGCGGGCGTATAGATGGGGGTCAAGAACTCTCGCGTCGATGCAGTCGCTGCTACTGTTCAACCGGCCGCCGAATACGTTTCCCTTCGGAAGGCTGGTCTTGAAGACATGCCACTTGTCTTCGTTCATCCCCTGAAAGAGAACCGAGTCTATTTTCGGGTTTCCCGTCTCGACCGCATAGTGGATGCCGGTGTCATAGCTTAACCGGCTTCGATACCGGGTTGAGCGCAACAATCCCCCCAGCCGGGTATCTCTTTCGACCAGGTGGACAACGTGCCGACCGGCTCGGGCGAGCAGGAGCCCGGCGAACAGGCCCGCAATACCCCCACCGACGACGACGGCATTGTTCGATTGATCGATCATCTTATCGTACCCGAAATAACGGTTCGATCGGCGCGCCGGACAATTTTTCGTCCATCGAATCGTTGAAAACGGCGTCCGCGATGGCCGGCAATACCTCGTCGTATGCATCCAACAGAATGTCGGCTTCCGACGCGGTGTGCGCCAACGAGATATTGTGGCTGGACTGGATTAATATTCCCCGCCGCAGCATTTCCTGAATAAACAGGGTATATTTCTGCCATTGGGTGTGCCGTTCGGAGTCCTTGAACGTCAGCAGCGTCCACGGAGCAAGCCCGTTGAGCGAGACCCATTCTCCAAGGCCGTGCGCTTCCAGCCTCGGCCGGAGCCCGGCCTGCACACGGCCGCCTACGTCCCATAAATGTTCGACCACGTCGTGATCGCGAATTTTTCCGATCGTGGCGAGCGCGGCGGCGAGCCCAACCGTTTCGCCGCCGGCCGTGAATGAAAAGAAAATCTCTTCCATTAAATGCATGATGTCGGCGCGTCCGACGATCGCGGAAATGGCGTATCCGTTTCCCATACCCTTGCCGAGAGTGGCGAGATCGGGCGTAACTCCGAAATATTCCTGTGCGCCCCCCAGCGCGTAACGAAACCCCGTGATGATCTCGTCCAGGACGAACAGCGCGCCATGATCATGGGCAAGGTCACGCACACCTTCGAGATATCCCGGCGCGGGCTCCGTCGCATTCATGGCTTCCATGATGACGCAGGCGAATTCGCCGGGACGGGACGACAGCAACCGGTCCAGCGCCTCGAGATCGTTGTAGGGAAAGGGATGCGTAAGCTCGCTGACCGCCTTGGGCACGCCGCGGTTGCGCGAGGTCGATCCGATATACCAGTCCTGCCAGCCGTGATATCCGCATACTGCCACGCGGTCCCGATTCGTATAGGCCCGGGCAAGCCGTACCGCGCCGGCGGTAGCATCCGATCCGTTTTTCCCGAATCGCGCCATCTCCGCGCATGGAACCACCTCGGCAAGGAGTTCCGCCAGCTCCATCTCCAGCCGCGTGGCCAGTGACAGGGTAACGCCCTTGCCGATCCGATCGATGACCGCGCCGTCCACGTCGGGATCGCTATAGCCGAGGATGACCGGCAACAGGCCGTTCACGAAATCGATATATTCGTTGCCGTCCACGTCGACGACCCGGCACCCGTCCCCGCCTTCCAGAAACAGGGGCGCGCATCCCGCCGGGTAGGCGAGGTGGCTTTTGGAGAAGGTTTGCGATGCCAGGGGGATGACCCTCTCGGCCCGTTCCAGCATGAGGTTCGATTGCTCGTAGCCGCGATGTCCATCCGGCCACTGCCTGCGCGTCTTCTCGGCTCCCTGGTTGCGCCGAATGCCCATGTTGATGTCGGCCGTATCCGGGGCATCCCGCAACAGCGCAAGAATCTCGAGGTGGGACGGGACTTCCGTACCGCCGAGGCGGTCCGCCACGTCCCGGGCGAACGCCAGATCCGCCGCTTCGTCTACCGTCCAGCGCAAGCGGTGCAGGCCGGGGATCGGACACCTCACATTGGCCATGCGAAACAGGTTGCGTCTGTTTCTGATGTAGGGAGTCACATGTTCGCGGTCAGCAGGCGCCCGGGCGTTCTTCGCTGCCGACTGCAAGGCGGACCGCGAAAACACCTCGCAATCCAGTCCATCCGGCCATGTCGGCGGGTCGATGTTGCTCGCATAGTCAACGCCTGATTCGTCGAATAGCCCTAGCACGAGCTCGCATATGTGCGGGTCGAGAAAGGGGCAGTCGGCAGTCAGCCGCATGATCACGTCCGCGTCTTCGGCAACCGCCACCCGATGAAAGCGTTCGAGCACGTCATCCCGGGGGCCTCGATAGCAGGACGCATGGTTGGCTTCGCACCAGGTCGCAATCCCGTCGTCGGCCGTATTGTCCGATGTGGCGACGACGACGGTGTCGAGACCGCGAATGCGTCGCGCGGCGGATAGGGTCCAGGCGATCATGGGTCGGCCCCCCAGGTCGGCCATCACCTTTCCCGGCAGGCGCGTGGACTGCATTCTTGCCTGTATGATCGCGATCTTTTTCATGTCGTGACGAAGGGTGAGGCCAGCGGGTCATCTTCGCCGCCGTCGGGAAATGCGAGAACGATTTTCTCAAGCATGCGGCAGTGCGACAGCTGATCCATCATGATCGCCAATATCGGCTGGCCGTCGATCTCCGCCAGTGACTTGCCGGGGAACCTGGTCGATCCCATACGCGCCTGGATGATTGCAATCGCCCCCGTCATTGGGCCGCAACCGTTTTGAAATCCGGCCACAATGCAGGGTTCACTATTGCCGGGTCGGCCACGGAAAACGATTGCGGTGAGCGAATGCGCGCTCCCGCGCTTTCCCGAACCCCGTCCAGCACTTTCGCCAACTGGCTGGTTTTCGTTACGCCGATCAGAACCGTATCGATATCGTCCAGATCCAGCAGAAAGGTCAAAGCCGCCGTCGCAACGTCCAAACCGGCTTCGCCGGCACGGAACCTCAGTTCCGACAGCGTATTTCCGACCGGCCCGAAATGCGAAGGCAGCGCCGCGGGATCGGCAAAGATCAGGCCTTTCAGGAACGCCGACCGGGCATGGACTTCCACGCCGCGTTGTTTCAGCACCCGCAGATGTCCGCTTTCAATCAGGCGCTGGTCCAGAATACTCACCGGCAGCTGGATCAGATCGATCGGAAAACGGTCCAGTATCAATTCGATCTGATCGGCCGAATACACCGAGGCTCCGATTTTCCCGGCAACGCCGTCCGCGCGAAGAGTTTCCATCGCCTCGAACAGATGCCCGCCTCCCGCTCCCAGCAGGTTGTCCACCTTGTGAATCATCAGTCCGTATACAGACCGGACGCGAAGCGCGCTCAGCGAACGGTGGAATTGATCGATCAGCGCATCGGCATTCGCGGGCGTCATGCGATCGTCCGGAAACGCCGTTGTTTTGGTCACAATCCGAAACCGGTGTGTCGGCGGCAGCGTCCGGCCCAAAATCGTTTCGGCGTTCCCGTAGGCGGGCGCCGTATCCAGCACATCCATGCCCGATGCCGCGGCTGCCGCGAGAATTTCGGCTATCTGCGGTTCGTCAGGCCGGGTTTCGCGGCAATCGATGGCATAGTCGAGCCCGAACTGCGCGGTGCCGAGTCCGAGACGGCGCAAATCGCGGGATGGCGCCGCCGGGTTGTTTTCGTGGTACAAGGTCTTGTCGGGTCCGGCTCGGGTGTCGTCCCGGTTTCCGTGGGCGGCCGCCGCTTCGGTATCTCGAATCATCGTTGCGGTTGCGGTTATTTTCAGTTCCAGACGCTGCGCAGGGTCACGAATGCTTCGGCGGCCGATGCGCCGCATTCGGCGCCCCTTTTTGCCGCCAGCGCCCTGATGCTCTCGCGCGAGCGGGGATGAGGCGGGGCGCCCAGCTCGTTTTCGTAGACCTCAAGCGCATTCATCTTGTCCTCCAGCACATCGTCGAGAACGACGAAGTGGTTGGGAAGGAAACTGAACGGCTCGGCGTTCGGCGCCTGGTCGGTGCTCGATGGCGTCTCGAACGCGAACACGCTGGGAGATTTGCCGCCGGCATGCATTGGGCGCAGCGCGACAAGAACGGCCTGGGCGGTGATCCGGTGATCATGGTTCAGGTCGCCCGGATGGTGGGTATAAACGACGTCCGCATCGAGGGCCGTCAGTTCACCGGTCAAAAGCGAGGCTATTTCGACCATTGGCACGGTATCGAAACGCTGATCCGGCAGATCGAATATTCTACGTATCGAACAACCCTCGCGATCCGCCCATTCGGCCGGTTTCGCGGTGCGCTCGGCGTCGCGCGGCGCGGCGGCGGTTTTCGCCGCTTCACCGTCGGACAAAATGATGATCTCGACCCGGTCGCCGGACCGGGCATGCCGGATCAAGGTCCCTCCGACGCCCAGAACTTCGTCGTCCGGATGGGCGGCCACGCATACGACGACCTTGCCCGTCATGCGCGGGGTCCGGAAAAAATTCGGCCCAGCGCGTCGATTACACGGTCCTGATCGGCATCGGTCATCGCCGGGAAGAGCGGCAGGGTCAGCGTGTCTTGATAGTAGGCTTCCGCTTCCGGGAAATCACCCGGCTTGAAGCCGCGCGCCCGGTAAACCGGGTGCAGGTGCACCGGAATATAATGCACCTGACAGCGGATGCCGTGGGCGGCCAGCGCCTCGAACACGTCCCGCCTCGACAGCCCGGCCGGGTTTTCGCCGATGCGGACGGCATACAGGTGATAGCCGGAAACGGCATCGGGATGGACGGTGAGCGGCGTCACTGGAAGATCCGCAAGATGTGCGTCATAGCGCCGGGCAAGCGCGTTTCTTCGGTCCACGAAGGTTTGCAGGCGTCTCAACTGACTGACGCCCAAGGCCGCCTGAATGTCCGTCATGCGATAATTGTACCCGACGGCGACTTGCCGATACGCCCAGGGGTCTTCCAACGCCTCGCCGATCACATCGGTATCGCGGGTGATGCCGTGAGTGCGGGCGAGGCGCAATCGGCCGGCCAGCCCGGCATCGTTGGTCGTCACGGCGCCGCCCTCCGCGGTCGTCACGATCTTGACCGGGTGAAAACTGAATGCCGCCATGTCGGAAAATCTACAGCTGCCCACCGGCGATCCCGATCGGTCCCGCCCGCCGAGCGCGTGGCAGGCATCTTCGATGATCTTGAAGCCATACCTGTCCCGGAGGCGCGCGATGCGCTCCATGTCGCACGCTTGCCCGCCGAAATGTACGGGCACGACGACCTGCGGCAGCGCACCCTTCCTGTCGGCGTCTTCCAGCCGTTCGGCAAGGCGATCGGCGGACATGTTGCCGTCGCGTTGGTCGATGTCGACGAAATCTATTTCGGCGCCGCAGTACAGGCCGCAATTCGCCGAGGCGACAAAGGTGTTCGGCGTCGTCCAAAGCCGTCGGCCCGGTTCGAGGCCTGCCGCAATTGCCGCGACATGCAGGGCGGCGGTGCCGTTGCAGACCGCCACCGCGTAATCCGCCCCTGCATGTTCGGCGATTTCCCGTTCGAACTTTTCAACCGCCGGACCCTGGGTCAGCCAGTCCGACCGCAGTACCGCAACCACGGCCTCGATATCGGCCTCGTCGATCGATTGCCGGCCGTAGGGCAGTACATTTGACGCCTCCCCGCTCATTCAGGGTGCGTCGCCAAATCGCCGAGCAGCCGTGCCATTACCGGCCCATCGATCCAATCGGGGTTCGTGTCGCTGGCATATCGAAAGCCTTCCGGGACCGGTACTCCCTCCGGGTGAGGTTTCCTTCCTTCCGACCACATATTGAACGGGGGTTCGATAATATAGCGGTCGCTCAGTTCCAGTGTGGTAAGGGAATCGTCCTCGGTGATCATTACCTCGTGAAGCTTTTCCCCAGGCCTGATTCCGACCTCCTCCCGGCACATATCCGGGGCCATGCATTCGGCAAGGTCGACAATTCGCATGCTTGGTATTTTCGGCACATAGATTTCGCCGCCCTGCATCATTTCCATGCTGGAGAGGACAAAATCGACGGCCTGTTGAAGGGTAATCCAAAAACGGGTCATGCGCTTGTCGGTAATGGGCAGGGAACCGGCTTTTTCCGCTATCAGTTTATTGAAATAGGGTATGACGCTTCCGCGGCTGCCGAGAACGTTGCCATAACGAACAACCGAAAAACGCGTCTCCGAACTGCCGCTCAAGTGATTGCCGGCGACAAAAATCTTGTCGGACGCGAGCTTCGTCGCGCCATACAGATTGACCGGATTGGCGGCCTTGTCCGTGCTCAGCGCAAGCACCCGTTTCACGTTGTTTCCGATGGCTGCGTTAACGACGTTTTCGGCGCCATGTACGTTTGTCTGCACGCATTCGAACGGATTGTATTCCGCCGCGGTCACATGTTTCAGGGCGGCCGCGTGAACGACGTAATCCACGTCGCGCATCGCCATGGTAAGTCGCTCGGCGTCACGAACGTCGCCAATGAAATACCGCATGCAAGCATACCGGCTTCCGGGAAATATCTGCTGCATTTCGTATTGTTTCATTTCGTCCCGGCTGAAGACGATCAGTCGACGAGGCGAATACTGGTCGAGCACCGTCCGGACGAACCGATGTCCGAAAGAACCTGTCCCACCAGTGACCAGGATGGATGTTCCGTCAAACATTTCTGACTCTAGATTTCATCGAAAGGCTGCTGACGAGGAATTTTCCCACGCTACCGCAGTCGGGGTGAATCACTTCCTCCCGATCTTCAGGCTTGCAAAACCGGATCTCGTCAAATAGCCGTCACGCGGGTGCGGCAATCGAATCCAGTCTTACTTTGGCTGTCAGCCTGTTCTTCTCTGCGAACCGTTGCGGCGTCAAATAGTAGGCATGGTGGCTTGCCGGGATTTGCTGCACTTTCACGAAACCTTTGCGAATGCACCGTTTCAGGTATGCATTGGTCAATCGGAGCGCGATGGCGTCGGCGTCCGCTTCACCGGTTTTGCTATGGTCAGGGATGCCCGAAATCCACCACTACTTTGCCGTTCATCTCGCGAACACTATCATGTTCATTGCCTGAACACCAAGGCAAATTTGCGTGGATTGCCCCCTGGAAGTGGCCCAGTTTTGTTGAGAGAGTTCGGCGTATTCCGACGTATAGAAGGACTATGGAATAAGCCGTTGCGCCAGCATTCTCCATCTCCGGTACTGACCTGCGGTTATCCACGACAGCTAAATCTGCGTCCCTCCTTCTCTATCATCGCGCAGCAACAACCGCCAAACGATGTTAGGTGGTCAGGAACACTTCTTTGACCCTGCGACCCATCCCACGGTTCTGCGGACGGTCGCGAATCTGCGTCCGCGCATCGGGGTTGACCATGTATTGATCGCGCGAAACCGGCCCGAAATCGGAATTGAAAGGCCCCAGAAAACGATAATGTTTTCAGGGGCTTCTTTGGTTTCGGGAGCAGGATTCGAGCCTGTGACCTTCAGGTTATGTGCCCTGAGCCTAGTTCGGCGCGGCGGGTGGTCCGATCAAGTATATAATTCCCTTAACAAATGGGACCCCAGCCTCCCCCCTGAGCCTTCATCGGCAATCGAGACCATTGCGGCCAACATTACATTTTGTTTGATTTGATGAGACGGACGGTCTAATTGCATAGACCATGGTAATCGAAATGACCAAGCCCCGGCCCCGGGGCAGACCCCGCAAAGATCCCGCAGAAATAAAAGCAGTCCGAGACAGCTTGGTTCGGGCTGGTGTGGCATTCCTCACCGAAAAAGGCTTCGCAACGACCGGTCTGGATGAGATTTTGCAAAGCGTCAAAGTGCCCAAGGGTTCTTTTTACCATTACTTCGAAAGTAAGGAGGCTTTCGGTGTAGAGCTAATCAAGAATTACGCGGTCTACTTCGCGGAGTTGCTTGATTCGAACTACTTGAACGAAAATCTGCCTCCCCTCGAACGCATCGCAGCCTTCATGGAGGAAGCCAAAAACAACATGGCCCGGTATGAATTTCGGCGGGGGTGTTTGGTGGGTAACCTCGGCCAGGAAATGGCTGTCATACCCGATGCCTTTCGCCAGCTGCTGATCGAGACCCTCCATGATTGGCAGTCGCGAACGGCCGCGTGTCTCAAGCTGGCCCAGAAAGAAAAGCAGATATCTGCGGAGTTAGACTGCGACATGGTTGCAGCCAGTTTTTGGATTGGTTGGGAAGGCGCTGTCTTGCGCGCAAAGCTCGAAAGAAGTGGTGCTCCGATCGACATATATGCCACTCATTTTTTAAATGGTATTCACAAATAAAAAATTTTGCTATTTTTCTAGACGATCGGTCAAAAAATAATTGGCTAGGCTGATCAAAAAAAGCCCACCGACGAAATTTCGTCGGCAGAAAAGAAGGACAGGGAATGAATACCGCCAACGACGTCTCTGGCCTCAATCCAGAGATAGAAACCATCGGCAACTACGTGAACGGTGTCCGCATTCCGGCCACCTCGGATGACGGGCTGAACGTCTACAACCCGGCAACGGGCGAAACGACGTCTCGTGTAGTTCGCTCTACGCCACAGGATGTAGACGCCGCGGTGCAGGCGGCGAAATCTGCATTTCCCGGATGGTCGGAGACTCCACCACTGAAGCGCGCGCGTTCAATGACCGCCTTTCTTGGTTTGCTCCAGGGCAACAAGGACCGGTTGGCAGAGGTCATTACGGCGGAACACGGCAAAGTATTCTCGGACGCGCGGGGAGAAGTGGACCGCGCTATCGAGTCGGTGGAGTTTGCTTGCGGGATTCCTCAGCTACTGAAAGGCGATTTCTCCGATCAGGCGTCTACTGGCATTGACAACTGGACACTTCGCCAGCCACTCGGTGTGGTTGCCGGTGTCACGCCGTTCAATTTTCCGGTCATGGTGCCAGCGTGGATGTTCCCGGTGGCAATTGCTTGCGGCAATTGCTTCATTCTCAAACCCAGTCCGACCGATCCGACGCCTTCGCTCATCGTTGCTGATCTGATGACCGAAGCGGGGTTCCCTCCTGGGGTGTTCAATGTCGTCCAGGGCGACAAGGTTGCTGTAAATGCACTTTTGGACCACCCGGACGTTGCAGCACTCTCGTTCGTAGGCTCCACACCGGTCGCGAACGCGATCTATGAGCGTGGCGCCGCCAAAGGAAAACGGGTGCAGGCGCTCGGAGGCGCAAAAAATCATCTCGTTGTCATGCCTGATGCCGACCTCGACAAGGCCGTCGATGGGCTAATCGGTGCCGCCTATGGTTCCGCGGGAGAGCGCTGCATGGCGATCTCGGTTGCGGTGCTGGTGGGCGACGCGGCCGACAAGGTTATTCCTCAACTGGAGTCTCGCGCGCGCGGGCTCTGCATCGGCTCCGGGATGGATCCCCAAAGCGAAATGGGACCCATCGTCACCGAAAGCGCCCGACGACGGATCTCGGGCTGCATCGATGATGGTGTTGAAGAGGGGGCGGAACTACTCGTCGACGGCCGGGGATTCTCCCCTGACGACACCAATCGCGGATTTTTCCTTGGGGCCAGCCTGTTCGACCACGTGACCCCCGAGATGAGGATCTATCGGGAGGAAATATTCGGGCCGGTTCTCTCCTGCGTCCGGGTGGATACCCTCGACGACGCTATCGAACTCATCAATGCCCATGAGTATGGCAACGGTGTCAGCTGTTACACGCGCAGCGGTGAAGTCGCCCGGACTTTTGGCCGCCAAATTCAGGTTGGGATGGTTGGGATCAACGTTCCGATACCTGTCCCGATGGCATGGCACGGATTCGGCGGTTGGAAGCGCAGCTTATTCGGCGACATGCATGCGTATGGTGAAGAGGGCGTCCGGTTCTACACAAAACAGAAGTCGATCATGCAGCGTTGGCCGGAGGACATGAAAGCAGGAGCCGAGTTCGTCATGCCGGTGGCCAGTTAAGAGAAGGTCTGATGAGTCTGGAATTCGACTACATCATTGTCGGCGCGGGAACAGCAGGGTGTCTGCTGGCGAATAGGCTCAGCGCCGAGCCGAATAACCGGGTTTTGCTCTTGGAGGCCGGCTCAAAGGACAACTACCACTGGATTCATATTCCGGTCGGCTACCTCTACTGTATCGACAACCCCAGGACCGACTGGTGCTTCCGGACGGAGAAGGAACCCGGTCTCAACGGTCGGTCTCTTCTTTACCCCCGCGGACGAACACTCGGCGGCTGTTCCAGCATCAACGGCATGATCTATATGCGTGGACAAGCTAGGGATTATGATTTCTGGGCCAACGCAACAGGTGAGAATGAGTGGTCATGGACGGCCTGCCTGGAGGACTTCAAGGCCCATGAGGACAACTACCGGCTCGACGACGCGAACGGCCGGCAAAACGGCAAGCGCCAAAGCGAGGATGGCTTCCACGGGGGTGGCGGCGAATGGCGGATCGAGACCCAGCGGCTCAATTGGGAAATTCTCGATGCGTTCTCGGAGGCGGCCAACCAAGCCGGCATCCCGTCGACCGACGATTTCAATAAAGGCGACAATACGGGCACCGGTTATTTCGAAGTCAACCAACGGAATGGTTGGCGATGGAACACGTCGAAGGCGTTTCTGCGCCAGGCGAAATCCCGATCAAATCTTGCTATTTGGACAAATGCGCAGGTCGAGAAGCTGGCGATCTCCACCCAGGACGATGGCAGAAAGCGATGCACTTCCGTATCGCTCGTAAAGGACGGCACATCCCAGACCGTTACTTGCAAAAAGGAGGTCGTTCTCGCCGCCGGTGCAATTGGCAGTCCACAAATCTTGCAGGTTTCCGGCGTCGGCGACGGTGAGCATCTCAATAAAACGGGGATCGAAGTAAAACACGATCTGCCGGGGGTTGGACGAAACCTTCAAGACCACCTGCAACTCAGGACGATCTACAAGGTAAAGAACGTCCCCACTCTCAATGTGCGGGCCTCAACCCTGTTGGGTAAAGCCGGAATTGGTCTGGAGTATCTGCTGAAACGAACCGGGCCAATGAGCATGGCGCCATCGCAACTTGGAATATTCACAAGAAGCGGCCCGTCCCGAGAGTTCTCAAACATTCAGTTTCATGTGCAGCCGTTGAGTCTCAATGCGTTTGGTGAGGATCTGCATTCATTCCCCGCGATTACAGCCAGCGTATGCAATTTGAACCCGACCAGCCGGGGAACCGTACTGGTGACGTCCCCGGACCCAAAGACGCCGGCCGCTATCGCACCGAACTACTTGGACACCCAGGAAGACAAAGACGTTGCCGTCGAAGCGATCAAAGTCGTTCGGAACATCATTAAGCAGCCCAGGCTTAAACAGTACGAACCGGAAGAATATTTGCCAGGTGCGGAATTGCAGTCCGACGAAGATCTCGTGAAGGCTGCCGGGGACATTGGCACCACAATATTTCACCCGGTCGGAACCGCGAAGATGGGGCGAGATGACGATCCCGCCGCGGTCGTAGATAGCCGGCTGCGGGTGCGCGGGATCGACGGACTACGAGTCGTGGACGCGAGTGTGATGCCCACCATCACCAGCGGCAATACAAACAGCCCAACCTTAATGATCGCTGAAAAAGCGTCTCGTTGGATCATCGAACACGAAATGGGAGGCAACTAGTGGCAAGCTCGAACGAACTGGAACCGAAAAAGGGCCCGCTTGACGGAATAACGGTCCTTGATTTTTCCCGAGTGCTGGCCGGCCCTTATTGCACCATGGTGCTTGCCGACCTCGGCGCCCGGGTCATCAAAGTCGAGAAAATTGGCACAGGCGACGACACCCGAGAATTCGGGCCGTTCATCGAAAAGGATTCCGCTTACTTCTGCTGCTTCAACCGGAGGAAGGAAAGCATTGTTCTCGATATCAAATCTCCCAGAGACCGGGAGCTTCTTGAACGGCTGCTGGACGAGTCCGATGTTCTCGTCGAAAACTTTCGGCCCGGGGTTATGGACCGGCTGGGATATGGGCCGGAACGGCTCGCAAAAACCCATCCCCATTTGATCTACGCGTCAATTTCCGGATTCGGCCATTCCGGACCGTTTAGCGAGTTGCCCGGTTACGACATGGTCGTCCAGGCCATGGGCGGAATTATGAGCCTCACCGGATGGCCCGATGGCGAACCGGCGCGCGTCGGCACGAGCTTCGGTGACCTGGGCGCCGCCTTGTTTGCCGCTGTTGGCATCGTTGCTTCGCTCTATAGCCGAACGAAGGACGCTCAGGGCACCCGGGTCGACATTGGCATGCTCGATTGCCAGGCCGCGCTCATGGAAACAGCTTTGGCTCGGTACGATGTCGAGGGGATCGTGCCAAACCGAACCGGCGACAGTCATCCATCTCTAGCGCCCTTTGAAAGTTTCCGCGCCAAAGACGGAAAAATCGTTATCGCCGCCGGCAACGACACACTATTCATGTTGATGGCCGACGCGATCGGCGCGCCTGAACTGGCGTTGGATACTCGCTTTATGACCAACGACCTGCGGTGTCGGAACCGGCCGGAGTTGGTCGTCGAAACGGAGAAAATTCTGTCCAAGCAGAATGTCGCTTATTGGATCGATGCGTTGAACGACGAGGGTGTTCCGTGCGCTCCCATCAACACGATCGATAAGCTTTTTGATCACCCGCAACTTAAGGCCCGCAACATGATTGTGCGGGTACAAGGGGAAGCGGCCAAACCGTTCAAGACCGCAGGCAATCCGATAAAAATGACCGGCCGCGTCGAAATCGACACCGAGACACCAATGAATGCGCCGGGTCTTGGTCAGCACCGTGAAGCCATCCTTGCGGAACTGATGTCTGACGATGGCTCGTATGACTTGCCGTCACAGGACAGCGGAAGTTCATCGACAACCACACGATTAGGCACTCCGAAGGCGGCCAAGAGCACGTCGGAAGCGGCCTAAACACACTTTCAGGAGACCCGAAAATGCCACAACGAGCAGCCGCGAAGAAGTCGAGAGCAAAGAAACCCACTCCGGTCGTTGTTGCGGAGACAAGTGATGATGCCGAGATGATCATCGTCGAGCGGCGGGAGGAGGTCGGCCTGATCACCTTGAACCGGCCCAAGAGCCTAAATGCGCTGAACCGCCAGTTGGCCCAGGAAACACTGGCGGCTCTCAAATCATTCGACGCGGACCCCGACATTGGAGCGATCGTTATCGCTGGTAGCCCTCGAGCGTTTGCTGCGGGCGCCGACATAGAGGAAATGGCCGAGAAAACCTTCACAGAGTTTTATATGGATGACTTCCTGTCACCCTGGGACCAGGTTAATGACATATCGAAGCCGATAATTGCCGCCGTCAGCGGTTATGCCCTCGGGGGCGGGTGCGAACTGGCACTCCTCTGCGATTTCATCATTGCTTCGGAAGATGCGCAGTTTGGTCAACCGGAGATCAAGCTCGGCATATTGCCGGGAATGGGCGGCTCTCAGCGGCTCGCCCGTTCGGTCGGAAAAGCCCTGGCAATGGACTTGATCCTGACGGGCAGAAACATCGGCGCCGAAGAAGCTAAACAAGCTGGCTTTGTGGCTCGGGTTGTTCCCAAAGAGGAGCTTCTACAGACAGCTCTCGAAGCTGCCCACACCATCGCCGGCTACAACTCGCCCGCGGTCAAGATGGCAAAGGCGGCAGTAAACAGAGCGTTTGAAACCCCGCTGTCAGAAGGACTGCGGCAAGAGCGTCTCCTATTTCAGGCGGCATTCGCCACGGATGGCCAGAAGGAAGGGATGAACGCGTTTGTCACTAAAAGGGCTCCGGTATTCCGGAATCGATAGGCCCGAATCAAGAAAGACGAAGTCACTATCAATTTCAAGCACGATAACAGAGAGGTAGAAATCAAAATGTCAAACTCACCACTAAAAGCCTTAGCTCTAGTAGCGGCCACGGCGCTGGCGTTCGCAAGTTCCTCGGCGCTGGCGGAAACGACGATTAATATCGCCGGTTGGGGGGCGAAGTCGGGGCCCCTGCGGTCGTTCGGCGTAAACTCAGAGGCCGTAATGAAGGCCGCTGTCGCGCGTGTCAATGAGATGGGCGGCATCAAGTTGAAGAACGGCTCCAAGGCTAAGCTCGCCTTCGACTATCACGACAGTGCCTGCAACGCGGAACAGGCAATTGCGGTTGCCAGAAAGGTTGCTTCCGAATCAAACGCCCTCGTGGGTATTGGGCCAACGTGCTCCGGTGCAGCCGCCGCAATGTTTGGCGTGTTCCAAAAGAAAGTAGGTGATTCCGGTGACACGGGTCTCCAGTTTCCAATCCTGACAGACACGGCCGTTCGGAACGGTCTGGCCAAGATTTCCCAATGGACGTTCCGGAACACGCCCAACGAGCCGGATATGTACGACAAACTCTGGGCTTGGGTCGCTAAGAATCACCCCAACTTGAAGACCATCTATGGCGGTACCGAGACTGACCAAGGCCACTCCAACGGTACGTACTCCAAGGTGATTGTCCAGGCCGCAACCCGTCACGGCTTCAAGTGGTCAAAAGGAAACATTGAAGGTCTGACTGGCAAGCTTGCATCAGGCTTCAAAAACGTACTGTCGTCCTCCTCCAATTGGCTACAGGCCGACACCAACTTCTCGGTTCAGGCGCGGGCGTTCAGGCGTTCGGGTGCAGATATCTTCATCATCTCTTCTCACCCGTTCACCACCTGCGGCATGTTGAAGGAACTTAAGCGCCAACGGGCAACGCCAAAACTGATTATCGGCCTGACGTCATCGTCCTCCGCGGAGGTCATGAAAGGCTGTGCCGCCGAAGCTGAGGGAATGATTATCCCAACCAGCTTCGCGCCGATTACGCCTGCGGCCCAGGAGGTTGCGGCCCTTGCAAACAAGAACGGCGGGGACGCTGACCTTCATTCCGCAGCGGCGTGGGAAAACGTCATGATCATCAAGCAGGTCATGGAGACGGTCGGCGTTACCGGCGATCCGTCAATGGTTCAGAAAGAGCGTCGGATGATCCGTGATGGCCTGGAATCCCTGAAATCCACTAATGGTCTGATCGGCAAGGTCACCCGCGTTCAAGACGAAGGAGAAGCCCTCAAGCCCTATGTCTTCGTTCAGGCGAAGGCGGGCAACTGGGTGGTTGTTCACGACCCCCGGTAAAGTGCCCCGAGTTTGGCTGTCTGCGGTGGAACGCTAGTCCGCCATCGCAGACAGCCACTCCCGCGCATTCCGAAATATCGATCGTGAAACGGCATCGCGAAACGTACCGCCAACCAGCTACGGCACGGAATAATGAATTTTGACCATATTGATGTAGTCCAGTCGCTGATAGACGGGGTGCTTTTCGGCTCGGTCTACGCCCTTCTCGGCCTTGGCTTTACTCTCATTTTTGGCGCCATGCACAAGCTGAATATGGCTTATGCGGCATCCTCGATTGCGGGGGCGTACGTCGGTTTAGCCACGATCACAATTTTCGCCGTGCCGACCGTCCTCGCCTTTGTCGTTGGGCCACTGGCAGCCGGGGTGGTGGGTCTGCTCATCTATATTTCGTGTTTCCAGTTCATGCCGCGCAATAACCTGCTGGCGCCATTGATGGCATCGATCGGCGCGCTGTTCTTTATCGACGAGGTAATCATCGACCAGACCGCCGGCTCGCCAATAACGTTTCCAGTGCTGTTGCCGGATGCCTATTTTCCCGTTGGCGAGTACGGCTTTCGTGGCGACCTGCTATTTATCGCGTTTGCCAGTTTCATTCTGATGGGCGTCATCGTCTTTATGCTTTATCGGACCAAAATGGGGCTCGCGACCCGGGCTGCGTCACAACAACCGGTGGCGTCATTGCTGTGCGGCATCCCGACACATCGGACAAATTCAACTGTCTTCATTCTCGCAGGTGTGCTCGGGGGATTTGCCGGTTGTCTGGCCGCTGCGGCTGTCGGCGTCCTGTCACCGCTATTGACGCTGCCGTTGACGGTGAAAGGCCTCATTGTGACGGTCATTGGCGGGCTCGGCAGTATTCGCGGCGCCATCGTTGCTGGGTTTATGATCGGCGCGCTGGAGAATCTGTTTCTCCTGTTTCGCGGCGTAAACGAGCGCGACATTTACGTATTCTTGGTTCTCTTTCTCTTTCTCGTGGTCCGTCCCAACGGCCTCTTCGGCACCTCCATAGATCGGGACTAGCTGCATGGAATATTACCTCGGAATCTCACAGACAATCGGCGTACATACGCTGCTCGGCTTGTCTGCCTATGTGTTGCTGCTAACAGGACAACTTAGCCTCGCCCAGGTCGGGTTCTTTGCCATTGGGTCGTACGTCTCAGGGATTTTGACGGTCATATTCGGCTGGCACGTATTGCCGGCACTTTTTGTCGGGGCGTTGGTCGCCGGTGTATTTGCGTTCCTCGTCGGCTTCCCGGCCCTTCGTGTAAAGGGATTGATGCTGGTGGTCGCGACCATCGCCTTTTCGGAAATTGTCCGCCTTGTTTTCTTTAACCTGAATTGGCGGGTCGAAGTAAACGGCCTCGAAGTTGGGCCAGACAGCACCCAAGGATTTAGAGAGATCCGATACTTTGCGGCCAACGGCTGGGAACAGGCCCATGTTGTGCTGCTGATCTGGCTCATCGTTATCCTGGTCATGGTCATGCTTTGGTGGCTGGACAAAGTTCGTGCAGGGGCTGTCTTGCGGGCAGTTGGTGAAGACGAGCTAGCGGCACAGAGTTCTGGCATCAATCTGACCATGGTCAAGGTGGCTGCCATGACTGGCGGCGGCGTCATCGCCGGAATTGCTGGAGGGCTGTACGCTCATTCGACCACATACGTCGACCATCACACCTTCTCGATTCTGTTGGCGACGTTTGCGGTGTCCTACCCAATTCTGGGCGGTCTGAAGAACGTCCTCGGCACTCTCATGGCGGTCATATTCATACAAGGGTTCATTATCGAGGGTCTCCGCTTCATGGGAGACTACCGGAACATTCTTTTTGGTCTGCTGATCATCGTCGCGATGAATTTCCGGCCGCAGGGTCTTGTCGACGGAAACTTCACCTCCGATGTGAGAAAGCTGCTCCGAATGAAGCAGAATGGGGCTGGCGCCGATGCTTAGAATCACCGGCCTCGCCAAGTACTTCGGTGGCGTCCGGGCCGTCGATGGGCTCGATATTCAAATAGATAAAGGAGAGATTTTTGGGCTAATCGGGCCCAACGGATCAGGGAAGAGTACCACGGTCAACTTGATCTGCGGTGTCTTCCCTCAAACATCCGGCACAATTGAACTAGACAATGTCGATCTGGGGAAAATGGCGCCCCATCAAAGAATTGAGTCCGGAGTCTCTAGAACGTTCCAAAACATCCGGCTCTTTGGAGAGCTCACTGTTTGGCAAAATCTATGGGTTGCTTGGCGTGATGCGCCTGGCCACGAGACCAACTGGTTGGTGAACTGGTTTGGCAGTCCCGCTGATCGGCAGCACGAAATTCAGAAGCTGCTTGAGTTTTCAGGGCTTGGAGATCACTCCGATAAACCAGCTAACAGCCTGTCCTTCGGGGAGCAGCGGCAGCTCGAACTCGCCCGCGCCATGGCCTCGAAACCGAAGCTTATCCTGCTTGATGAGCCCGCCGCAGGGATGAACTCAGAAGAGGTGGCTGACCTCAAAGAGCGCATTTTGACGATGAAAGAACTCGGGATGACCGTGCTTCTGGTCGAACATGTGATGGACTTGGTAATGAGTGTCACTGATCGGATCACCGTCTTGAACTTCGGCAAGCCTATCGCCGAGGGCACGCCAGTCGAAATCCAGAACAACGAGGCCGTACAGGAAGCCTACTTCGGTTCCGCCAAGAACGTCGAGGCGGGGGCCTGACATGCTCGAAATCGAAAATCTTTCCACGTCCTATGGTTTGATCAAGGCGCTGAAGGGCGTGTCGCTAACGGCTGAAGACGGCAAGGTGACTTGTATCTTGGGCCCAAACGGCGCCGGCAAAACGACCCTCATGTTTACCGCAGCCGGAATACTGAAACCTGATTCAGGATCGGTAAAATTTGGTGGGGCCGAATTGGCCGGCTTAGCTGCTCCCAAGATCTTGCAGCAGGGACTGGCCTTGGCTCCGGAGAACCGCCTGGTCTTTCCGCAAATGTCCGTGAGGGACAATCTCCTAGCCGGTGCCTATATCCGGCATCGTTCAGAAGCGACACAGGTCGAGGAAGATCTAGAGAAAATATTCGAGCGCTTTCCGGTGCTGAAGGAGAGGACAGAGCAGACGGCGGGAACATTGTCGGGAGGTGAGCAACAGATGCTTTCTGTTGCCCGCGCGCTCATGTCACGTCCCAAGATGCTCTTGTTGGACGAACCGTCCGTCGGCTTGGCGCCGCTTATCGTCGACGAAATATTTTCCATCATCAGACAAATGAACAAAGACGGAATCTCGATCCTCTTGGTCGAGCAGAATGCCGTGAAGGCCCTTGAGGTCGCTGACCATTTCTACCTCCTTGATCAGGGTAAGGTTGCTTTCAGTGGAACACCCGGAGAGATGGCCAACGATGACGTGATCAGGCGAGCGTATTTAGGCGAACATTAGCGCATCGGAAACCCGGATGGATTTCCTTCAGACTTCAATCGACGGACTGCTGTTTGGTTCAGCGTACGCACTATTGGCGCTCGGCTTTTCGCTGATCTTCGGGATCATGAAGCGCATCAATCTGGCCTATGGGTCATCTCTCTTGTTCGGCGGTGCGCTTGCGGTTTGGTTGGAGCCATTCTTGGGTGGCGGGGCGCTAGGATTGCTTCTTGTTACCGTGTTTGGCGCGGCGGTTGCCGGAATTTATGTCGAGCGCCTCTGCTTCTCTCCCCACCTCGGGAAGACGGGGACCATGGCATCGATGATTGCGACTTTTGCAATTTGGATGCAGCTTGATGAGATCTCATCTCAGCTGCTGCCCCAGCGCACACACGGTTTCGCGGGGATCGACATTGAAGCGATTTCGTTCGCAGGAATCATCCTGCGTAGTGATCACGTTCTGCATTTTTGGGTCGCTGTCCTTGCCATTGGAGCGCTCTATTGGACCCTATACCGGACCCGCTTCGGCCTTCTGCTGAGGGCGTCGGCGGATGACCCGGAGATCGCCTATTTGCTGGGCGGCCGAGTTGGATTGCTAGGAGTTGCGACGTTTGCGATCGCCGGTTTCCTCGGAGGAACCGCGGCATTCCTAATCCTATCGAGCGACGGACAGATCACTCCCCATTTCGGTTTATGGAGCACCTTCAAAGGCCTGGTTGCAATGATGCTCGGAGGTGTTGGGTCGTTGCCGGGTGCGATAGTCGGGGGATTGTTGCTGGGCTTCGCCGAAGCTCACGTCACCTTCTACCTGGGGGCTGAGTTTCGCGACATTCTGACCTTTGGTCTGCTGCTGCTCATTTTGGTGCTGCGGCCGGGGGGACTAATGGGCGTCGATGTATATCGAACCGGACGCTTGGCGACCGAGAGGATTTAGTGATGAGCCTCTATGTCGCATCCACCCTCACCAATGTTGCCCTTATTTCATTCTTGGCGTTGTCGGCCTACCTCGTCTTGGTGGTGGGAGAGGTTTCATTCGGCCAACAGGCCTTCTTTGGAATTGGAGCGTATGTCACGGCGACGGTGACTGCTATTTTTGGCGGTCACGTCGTGGTGGCACTCCTCTTGAGCACGATCGCCGGCGGACTGGCGGCATTGCTTTTGGCGGCACTGGTGATCCGGCTGTCAGGACTATATTTTGCCATTGCCTCACTTTGTTTTGCCGAACTTCTGCGCCTGACGCTGCTCCGAATTCGAATTCCCCTCGAGATTGACGGAAGAACCACCGGTATGGACGGGCCGGAAGGTTTCTCGAATATCCGTTGGATATTCGAGAACAATTTTGAGGTCACCGATTTCTTGATACTGACCGTACTTTGCCTAGCGGCGCTCCTCGTATTGTTGTTTTTCTTTGAACGTACGACCATCATGTTGCGCGCTCGGCTGGTCGGTAAGGATGCAATACTGGCCCAGTCGCTTGGCATTCGGCCGGCTCAATACCGTCTGGCCTTTATCGGCCTTTCCGGCATGGTAGCTGGTTTTGGCGGCGCGCTTTTCGCATTGTTCAACACACATATCGAACCTCAGATGTTCGGGGTGATGCTGGGCGTTCACGCACTTGCTTATTCGATTATCGGGGGCCTTGGCGCACCTCTTGGTCCCCTGATTGGTGTCGGCATCGACATTGGCCTTTTGGAAAGTATTAGAGCGCTTTCCGAATATCGCATGATCGCCTTCGGCGGATTGGTGGCCGTGCTCCTGATCCTATTCCCACAAGGATTATTGAGTCCACGCGTCGTAAATCAATTGCGAGCACGGATTTGGCGGCGCCGTGTTTGAGCTAAACCGCATAACAAAGTCGTTCGATGGGGTTCGCGTCCTGCAAGACGTCTCGCTGGTCCTGCGCCCGGGCGATAGGGTGGGCCTGACCGGTGGCAACGGGACCGGCAAATCAACTCTGATCAATATTGCGACGGGATTCTTGGAACCGAGCTCCGGACAGATCACCCTTGATGGGCAACCGCTGAATGGCCTGCCGCCATGGAAATTTTCTCGGCTTGGTATCCGGCGTAGCTTTCAAACCGCACGGCTAATTCCCACGGCAACGGTCCGTGACCAATTTCGTATCGGAAACGCAGCCGGGAACCTTCATCGCAGACGCGCTCTAATTGAGAAATGCGGTCTGTCGGAGTTTCTCGACCTATTTCCCTTCGAAGTACCGCTGCCCGTGTTGCGGAAGGTCGAAGTTGTCCGGGCGCTCCTGGCGGATCCGGCGGTTATGTTCTTGGATGAACCATCCGCCGGGCTCTCGCCGACTGAACTGACGTCTTTCGCCCACTTCATATCCGAGAACCTGCACGACAAGACCGCACTTATGATCGTTGAGCACCGCCGGGACCTGATGCGCCTCCTGGTGGAGAATATCGTGACGTTGGACCGAGATGAACCCGGCATCCGGGTTGGTTCTATGCCAATGAAGGTTGTTGGTAGTGCTTGAACTGGAGGACATTTCCGTACGATACGGCTCGGTCCATGCGGTCAACCAGGCGAGTATTTCGGTTGAACCGGGCGGACTAGCAGTCCTCGACGGACATCACGGAGCTGGGAAATCCAGCCTGCTAAAAGCCATTGTGGGGGCTGTTCAGTCCGACGGGAAACTAATCCTAGACGGGGTAATTGAGGATCGTCGAACGCCAGCAATGATGTTGCGACGGGGCGTCGTCTTGGTGCCGGAAGGACGACACCTATTCGCAAGCCTAACAACGCGCGAGAATTTGGAGTTTGGCTCCGCGGTCTCTGGTGTCGCGGGACAGTTGGATCGTGTCATGGCGCTGTTCCCGGAGTTGGTCTCACTCCTGGATTCTCCGGCATATTCGCTTAGCGGCGGTCAGACCCAGATGCTGGCATTCGGACGAGGCGTCATGGCTTCGCCAAGGTATCTACTTCTCGACGAACCCATTCTCGGCCTTTCAAGTGGTCCCAGTGAACGAGTTTGGGAAGGAATTGCCTCGCTAAGGCGGGAGGGCGTCGGTGTAATTGTGACCGGCCACCACAACGTTCCTGGCCACATCAACTCGGACCAGATTTTTTCAATGGTAAACGGTCAACTGAAAAGGGAGAGAAACAATAAAACGCTTCACAGCTAGCTTCGCAATTGTATTGATCGCGAGTTCATTCATGTCGTCGCCTGTCCTTGCACAGGCGGTGAAGAGTAAGACTCAGTGCAAACCCACTGACGCAAAGCTCACCTACGAGTGTACGGTTATGTTGATGCTAGACGGCAAACCGGTGACCGGGGCCGACATCATGGTCAAAGCTGACATGCCCGCGATGCCTATGGCTCACAACGTCAAACCGGTGCCGGCTAAAGCAATGCATCATGCCGACGGCCAGTACAGTTTCCAGATTGAACTGGAAATGTTTGGAGAATGGAAATTCACATACGACCTGGCAAAGCCGTTCCGGGACCGGTTAGGCGAGAAGATCATGTTCTCCTCGGGCGATCCCAACGAAATGAAAAAGGAAAAGATGGGAACTCATAGACATAACTAGGCGCACTCCTTTTGACTGGCCAAATGATGCCGGATCGCCGCTTGGGAGCCGCTGTTTCGGCCCATTTCCTTCTTTCCTTTTCGACCGGAGCCTTTGCTGGCGCGTTTTCTTCTCCCTTTTGTCGAATTTCCTTTCGAATTTCGATACCTCATGCCCAAGCCACTCCCGTCCCCGGTTCTGGCTGCCGGCCTTGCAAGCGGAGCGCGCAGGCAGCTCGGGCACAAGGCGCAGCGACTGTGCAAGAGCGACCGAAGGTGATAGGGATCGCGGCGGTTTCGGAGCGAGCGCCCCGAGCACTCGCGACGCGACGGTGTCACCTGGGGTCCCGGCGAGGCCACGCGGTGCATTAACTTCGCTTACGGTACGCTTACGGCATTGGAATGGATCGACACCACAGAAAAAGAAGACGCCGCTATTCTATTGTAATAGCGGGGTTTTTTTGGTTGCGGGGGCAGGATTTGCTCAAGCACCCACAATCAGTCGAGCAGTGTGACCGCCAATCAGAGTGGTCACCACAAGGTCCCCTCCGGTTATAGCCTGAACTATCTCATCGACACGGCGAACACCACAATCGTCGACGTGGAGGCGGCGATGCGGATCACCAATGAGCGGATACCACCGTCGAAACACCTAATAGTACCGCCGTGGGATTCCGAACGCGGTTTTCCACTCCCTGGACGCGCCCTTGCCCATGATCATCTCTTCGTGGAAATCGCCGATGGGGTAGATGTCGGGCGCGTCGGCGTCGCTCCAGACGCCCTGCCGCTTCCGCTCCTCGCGCCGGTCGATCAGCCACTCGATGTAGCTGTCGCGGAAGTGGCCGGGCGCAACCATCAGCGCCGCCCGGACCCGGTCGTCGATCTCCCGGTAGGTGGCCGCCGCCGCCTCGCTGATCTCGATGGCGCCGTAATCCAGCCCATAGCCCGCCTCGAGCTGCTCCCCGCCGGCCACGGCGGCGAAGATCTGCTGGTCCTTGACGCTCAGGAGTTCCTTGTAGACACCGACGAACCTGTCGGTCACCGGCGTGCCAAGGGGCGCGTGGGCGATGCCGCCCGGGTTGCCGATGTTCCGGGAGCGGTTTTGGGCGATCTCGGATTTGTGGAACTCGAGCATGGCGGGCGAATAGTCCTCGCCGAGAAATTCGCAGACGCGTCGAAGCTCGGCCTCCGGTTCCCGCACCAGGGTCTCGTAGTTGAGGTCGAGCCACTGTTCGGCGCTCATTTTTTCGCGCCACGGTTTCGCCGCGTTGATGAACAGCTTCCAGCGCTCGGCGGAGCAGAACGCGTTGTACGAGCCGAAACGGGAATGGATGGTTTCGGCGACGTTGTCCCGCCCGTCCCGGGTCAGGTAGATGAATTGCGCGTTGGGGAAGTCCTCGACGACCTGGCCGATGAAGAAGCCGTTGTTGGGCGACTTCTCGGCCCAGCGGGGCTTGCCGTTCTGCCAGGCGTGCCGTTCGAGCATGGCGCAGAAGATGCCGGCGAAGCTCCGCTCCCGGAGATCGCCCAGGATTTCATCGAGGATGGTCGCCGGGTTGGCCTTCATGCCCAGAAACGGGGGCACCAGGGTGAAAATCATCTCCTCGGCGAGAGTCCGGAAGTTCTCCTCCCGGCCCAAATCCCCGTAGGTGTGGAGATAGGGGCGGAACCGCTGGTAGTACCAGGCGACCTCGGGCACGGCGATGCGGGGATGACTGCCGATCATCAGCATCAGCATGGTCGTGCCCGACCGGTGACAGCCGAGAACGAAGACCGGCTTTTCCTCCAACGTGATGCTCATGGGTTCAAGTTCTCCATTTGGCCCTCCGTTTCCGGCCGGGGTTCCGCCGCGTCCGCCGCACTTCCGTCGTGCAGGTGGCACGATACCCAGTGTCCGGGCTCCACCTCCTTGAGGCTCGGGGATTCCATCCGGCATCTTTCGGTCGCATAGGGACAGCGGGCATGGAAGTGACAGCCCTTGGGCGGGTCGATGGGGCTCGGCACGTCGCCGGTCAGGATGACCCGGTCCTCTCGGGTGACCCCGGGATCGGGGATCGGCACCGCCGACAGCAGCGCCTCGCTGTAGGGATGCAGCGGGTTCGAGAACAGCGTCCGCTTGTCGGTCAGCTCGACGATGCGGCCCAGATACATGACGCCGATCCGCTGGCTGATATGCTCGACCACGGCGAGGTCGTGGGCGATGAACAGGTAGGAAAGCTCGTAATCCTCCTGCAGATCCATCAGCAGGTTGATGACCTGCGCCTGGATGGAGACGTCGAGGGCCGAGACCGGCTCGTCGCCGACGATGAGGCTGGGGCTGAGCGCCAAGGCGCGGGCGATGCCGATGCGCTGGCGCTGGCCGCCGGAGAACTGGTGGGGGTAGTTGTCCAGCTGTTCGGGGCGCAGGCCGACCCGCTCGAACAGCGCCGCCACCCGCTCGCGCAAGGCGCCGCCGGAGGCGATGTCGTGAACCTTCAGCGGCTCCCCGACGATATCGGCGGCCTTCATGCGCGGATTGAGCGACGAGTACGGGTCCTGGTAGATGATCTGCATGCGCTGGCGGAGCCGGCGCATTTCCTCCCTGGGGATGCGGGTGATGTCGCGCCCCTCGAACTCGATGCTGCCCTCCGTCGGTTCGATCAGGCGGAGAACGGTCTTGCCGACGGTGGTCTTGCCGCAGCCGCTTTCGCCCACGAGGCCGAAGGTCTCGCCCCGCTCGATCTCGAAGGAAACGCCGTCGACCGCGTAGACGTGCCCGGTGACGTGGGCCAGAACGCCCTTGCGGATGGGAAAGTGCGTCTTGAGGCCGCTGACCTTCAGGAGGGGCTCGCCGCCGCTGGTCGCAGCTTCGGTCATGCCGCCGCCTCGCCGAGCCTGTCCGTGTGCCAGCAGGCCGCCCAGTGCCCCGGGCGCTTTTCCTCCAGCGGCGGGTAGGCCTCGCGGCACTTCTCGTCGGCGAAGGGGCAGCGGGGCGCATAGGCGCACCCGGGCGGCAGCCGGTCGAGGGACGGAACGATGCCCTTGATCTCGTTCAGGCGTTCGGGCCTGTAGCCCGCCGTCTCCCACGTATCGAGCCGGGGCACCGATCCCAGCAAGCCTTTGGTGTAGGGATGGGCCGGCGACGCGAACAGTTCGCCGACGTCCGCCTCCTCGACCTTCTTGCCGGCATACATGACCACCACCCGGTCGGCATTTTCGGCGACGACGCCCAGATCGTGGGTGATCAGGATGACCGCCGTGCCGAGCTTCTCCTGAATCTCCACCATGAGGTCCAGTATCTGGGCCTGGATGGTGACGTCGAGGGCGGTGGTCGGCTCGTCGGCGATCAACACCTTGGGATCGCAGGCCAGCGCCATGGCGATCATGACCCGCTGGCGCATGCCGCCGGACAGCTGATGGGGGTATTCGTCCACCCTGGCGTCCGGCACCGGAATGTTGACCAGCTTGAGCATTTCCACCGCTTCGTTCCTGGCCGCGCGCTTGGAAAGCCCCCGGTGCAGCATGAGGGACTCGCTGATCTGCCTGCCGACGGTCAGCACCGGGTTCAGCGAGGTCATCGGCTCCTGGAAGATCATCGAGATCTGGTTGCCGCGGATGCGCTGCATCCCGGCGTCGTCCAGCTCGAGCAGGTTGGTCCCCTGGAAGCGGATGGCGCCGCCGACGATGCGGCCCGGCGGACTGGCGATGAGCCTCAGGATGGACATGGCCGTGATGCTCTTGCCGCAGCCGGATTCGCCCACGATGCCGAGGGTCTCGCCGTCCTCGACCGAGAACGAGACGCCGTCGACGGCCTTGACGACGCTGTCCAGGGTGAAAAAGTGGGTGCGCAGGTCCTCGACCTCAAGCACGGGCCCTTGGGACGCATCGCCGGGGCGGGTTGCTTCGGTTGCTTCGGGAGCCGCCATCACACCTCCTTGGCGAACCGGGGATCAAGGAGGTCGCGGAGACCGTCGCCGATCAGGTTGACCGAGAGCACCGTCGCCGCCAGGAACAGGCCGGGAAACAGGATGATCCATGTGGCGCTGCTGAGATAGGAGCGCCCGTCCGCCATCATGGTGCCCCAGCTGGGAATCTCGGGCGGCGTTCCCGCGCCGAGGAAGCTCAGCGCGGCCTCCGACAACATGGCGGACGCGCAGACGAAGGTCGCCTGCACAATCAGCGGCGCGAAGGTGTTGGGCATGATGTGCTTGAAGATCACCCGCGCCGTCCCGGCGCCCGCGGCCACCGCCGCCTCGACGTAGGTGATCTCGCGGGTGACGACGACGACGCCCCTCACCAGCCGGGCGACCCGGGGAATCTCGGGTATGGTCAGGGCGATGATCACGGTCTCGATGCCGGCCGGCAGCAGGGCGATGAAGCCGATGGCCAGCAGCAGTCCGGGGATGGCCATCAGGCCGTCCATGATCCGCATGAGCCAGGCGTCGATCTGGCGGACGTAGCCGCTCAACAGCCCGACCATCAGCCCGATGAACACCGCCAGCAGCGCGACGGTGATGCCGACGGTCAGGGAAATGCGGCCGCCGAATATGGCCCGCGCGAACACGTCCCGGCCGAACCTGTCGGAACCGAACCAGTACTCCGCCGAAGGCGGCTTGAGGCGGCCGGTGACCACATTCAGTTCGGCCGGGTCCTTGGCCGCGATCCAGGGCGCGAAGATGGCGACGAAAATGATCACCGACACCATGAGCAAACCCAGCGACAGGTTCGGATTGCGGCGGACGAACCCGGCGATCCGCCGGTGCAGGGGCGGCGCCTCGGCGGCCTCGAACTCCATTTCATTGACGGCGGCTGTCGACATGACCCTAGTGCCTCACCCGGGGATCGAAGAGCGAATAGCTTAAATCGACCACCAGATTGACCAGCACGTAGATGCCCGAGAAAACCAGGATGACGCCCTGGACGACCGGATAATCGCGATCGAGAACCGCCTCGATGGTGAGATTGCCCATCCCCGGGATGTTGAACACGGTTTCGATGACCACCACGCCGTTGATCAAGAGCGCGAACCCGATCCCGATGACCGTGACGATGGGGATGGAGGAATTCTGGAGGGCGTGCCGGAACAGCACCTTCATCGGCGGCAGCCCCTTTGCGTAGGCGGTGCGGATGTAGTCCTCCTTCAGGACCTCGACCACCGTGGCGCGGGTAATCCGGGTGATCAGCGCCATGTAGGACGAGCCCAGCGTGATCGTCGGCAGGATCATATGGTGGAGGAAGGTGCCGAATCCCTCCCTGATGCTGACGAACCCCTGGGCCGGGACGATGGTCCAATCCACGGCGAATTTCGAGACGAACATGAAGCCGAGCCAGAATCCGGGCACGGAGAACCCCAGGACGGCGAAGATCATTATGGAGTGGTCCCACCACGTGCCCTGCTTCCAGGCCGCCATGACGCCAAGGGGAACCCCGAGAAAGACGGCGAACGTCAGCGTGGTGATGGCCAGGAAAATGGTCGGCTCGATGCGCTGGGCCATCAAGGTCGTGACCGGCTTGCTGACCAGCAGGGAGGTTCCGAGGTCGCCCGTCGCGATGTTCCCGGACCAGATCAGGAACTGCGTGTGCAGCGGCTTGTCGAGCCCCAGCGACTCCCGGAGTTGCTGGATTTCCCCCGGGGTCGCATCTTCATCGGCGAGGATATCGGCGGGATCACCCGGCGTCAGGTGGATGAGGAGGAAAACGAACACGCCCACCACGATCATCACCGGGATAGCAGCGAAGCAACGACGGACGATGTAGGTAAACATGGCCGAATACTACCCCAAGGCCGGCAGCCCCGAAAAAATTTTTCCGGGGCCGCCATTGAACCTTGCCTATCTGAAACTATTCCTTGCGGATATTCCAGTAGATGGGGGACGGCGCCCTGACGGCGCCCTTGACGTTGCTGCGGTACGCCGCTTCGTTGGAGTACAGGCCGGTCTGAATGTACGGCACGGTGTCGTACACCACCTTCTGAAGCTCGGCGGCGATTTTCTTCCGCTCGTCTTCGGACTTGGCCTGGCCGAAGGCCACTTTGAGCTTTCCGATCCGCTCATCGCAGGTCCATCCGTAGAAGCCCTTCTTGTTGCAGCCGTCACCTTGAAGGAGACCCATCAACGCCGGAATGGACGGCGTCACTTCCTGGGTGGCCTGAACGTAGATATGCCATCCCTTCTTCGGATCCTTGTTGGGATCCACGGTGTTTTTCCGCCGTGCGATGGCCGCGCCGCGGTTCATGGCCTGGTGTTCCACCTTGACGCCGATTTTGCGGAGATTTGCGGCCAGAACCGTCGCATTGGAGAAGGTTGCGGTGCTGCCGGCCTGGAAAACCTGGATCGTCTGGCCATTATAGCCGCCCTCTTTCATGAGCTGTTTGGCCTTTTCCAGATCCTGCTTCATGATCGCCTCCGAAGCCACGTCCGTCGCGTACGGGCTGGCACAGGTCCAAACCGAAGGACAGGTCTGGTAGAGCGCCGGATCGCCGGTGATCGCCGTCAGGGTTTCTTCCTGGCTGATCGCCCACAGCAATGCCTGACGCGCCTTCTTGTTGTCGAACGGCGGCGCAAGGTGATTGATGAAGATAAGGCCCTGGCGGCCGGTCCGCAGCGGCTTCAGGACCACGTTGGGATCGTTCAGTAGGTCGTTTCTGAGCGCATGAGGGACTTCCTGGATCAGGTCGATCTCACCCGTCCTCAATGCCGCGACCCGCGTGGCATCGTCCTTCATGATTTTCCACTCGAGCTTCTTGACGTAGACCTTCTTGCCTCCGGCGGTGAAGCTGGGCGGTTCCGAACGGGGCACGTAGTCCTCGAACTTCTTGAAGTGGAGCTGCTTGCCCGGGACATATTCGTCCGGCAGGAAAACATAGGGACCCGAGCCCGTGAAATCCTTGATCTGCTTATTTCGCGGCGTTTTGGCCAACCGCTCCGGAATGATCGCCGGGGGATAGCGGACCGAAGTAAAGACCTCCATGGCCATCCCGAACGGCTCTTTCAAGGTCCAGGTGATGGTCTTGTCATCCACCCTGTCGATGGACTTGGTGAACTGTTTGAAGATCCGCGCGGTGCCGCGCCGTCCGTTGCTCCAGCGCTTCAGCGATGCAACCACGTCGGCGGCGCGCACCGGCTGGCCGTCGTGGAACTTGAGGCCGGGCCGCAAGGTGACGGTCAGCTTCGTCTTGTCCGCATTCCAGGTGAACTTCTCAGCCATTTGGGGCTGCACCACCATATTTTCATCGAATGCGAACAGGCTATCGTAGACCTTGTACTGAAAGAACTCCGTACTCCCGCCGCCGCCAAAGTGGGGATCGAGAACTTTCACGTTGAACCCCGCAAATCTGAGCGTGTCCTTAGGCGGCATTCGCTGCGCCAACGCACTGCCGGACGCAACCAGCACCGAAAAGCCCAATGCGAGGGCCATGGAGAAAACCAAGGAGCGTTTCGACATGATTAAGTCTCCCAAGAATGTTTGTTGTCAGGCGCCTAGCCTTTCAGCGCCCCTGTCGGCCGGCCCCCGGCACTCTTTCCGATCGAGGGTCTTTGTGCAGGCCAGCCTACGAATGAAACTCTAGCCCTTGCCCGAAAACGAAATTGTATTGAAGGCGACATTCGTGAGATTTCCCGATTCGAGGCGAAAGGGTCAATCGGCGGAAGGCGGCTCGTGGTCAGGCTCCACCGGCTCGACGAACGGATAGCGCTGAAGCGCCTTGGCGTAGAAGCTGCTGGCGCGGCCCCGCACATAGCGCCGGGAATCGTCGCGCACCATCTGGACCGCCCAGTTGGAGTATTTTTCGGTGGTTTCGGTGAGGTCGCGCAGCAAAAGCCTCCTCTTTTGGCTTGTTCGAATGCGTTCACCCAGCGCGGCCGGATCCCAGTCCGAATACAGCCGCTCGTGCAAACCCTGCTCGACCTCCTTGACCTCGTCGCGGCCCGCGAGGTTCTCCAGTTCGTCCGGGTCGTTCTCCAAATCGAACAGCAGCGGCGGCAGCCCCTCGCTCACCCAATATTTGTAGTTGCCGCGCCGCACCATCCGGGACGGCGCCGGGTGACCCGTCGCCGACCACTCGGAGATCACCTCGTCCTTCCAGCCGTCGGACGAGCCGTGCATCAGGCCGACCAGGCTGTCGCCGTCGAGTTCGGTGACCGGCTCATCCTCTTTTCCCGCGAGTTCGAGGCAGGTCGGGAC
>JAPPFK010000197.1 GCA_028823885.1 Rhodospirillales bacterium
AGGGGTCTTAGGGGACACCCCTAACCCCGATGAGGGGGAGGGTCAGGGAGGGGGGGACGGGAATTCCCTGATTAAGTCCGGATCCTGGACCATCGCTCTTCTAAACCGGCTGGGTGCCCGCGGCCATCAGTTCGCGCCGCATTTCCTCGGCGACATCGAAGATGCGGTGAAACACCGCCGGTTCCTGGGCGCCGGAGATGGACAGCTCTCCGTCGACGATGAAGGCGGGGACGCCCGAGATGCCGAGACGGTGGGCGCGGGCGTTCTGCTCGCCGATGTCGCCGATATCCAGATCGCTGTAGATGTAGGCCCTGAGTTGGTCCACGTCCAATCCGAGGCGTTCTCCGATCTGGAAAAGAACCGAGCGGTTTCCGATGTCCCGGCCGTTCAGAAAATAGGCGCCGTAGAGGGCCTCGACGGCGGCGCCGGCTTTCTCTTGCCGGTCGGCGAACCGGACCAGCCGGTGCGAATCGACGGTGCTCGGGGTCCGGCGGATATTGCCGAATTCGAAGCTGATGCCGGCGGCCCGGCCGGCGGCGCTGATTGCGTTGTTGACCCGGCGCGAGCGGGTCTCGCCGCCGAATTTGAGCCGCATGTAGTCTTCCCGCTCCATGCCTTCCGCCGGCATGTCCGGGTTCAGGAGAAAGGCGTGCCAGCTGATATCGGCCTGGATGTGCGGACGCGCCTCCAGCGCCGCCTCCAACCGGCGTTTGCCGATGAAGCACCACGGGCAGATGGTATCGAAGACGATGTCGATCCGCATGTCCCGGACGGCTCCGGTCTGGCGTTGTTCTTGTCCGGGCGCATTCAACCACTAGAATTTGATCCGGACAAGGCGCGGGCGTCCGCGCGTCAACAACGGAAAGCGAACAGGCGTGACATCAGGCAACAGGCTCGGGGGGATCGGCCGGGCATTCGCCAGCCGGAATTTCCGGCTCTATTGGACCGGCAATGTTGCCTCGCTTCTCGGGTTCTGGGTCCAACTGGTGGCCGTCGGCTGGCTGGTCTGGAGCATCACCGAAAGCGAGTTCTGGCTGGGCCTGATCGCCTTCGCGGCGCGGATTCCGGGGGCGTTGCTGGCGCCGGTGGCGGGCGCGGTCGGCGACAGGTTCGGGCTTCGCCGCACGGCGGTCATCGCGCTGGTGATCGGCGGGACCAATTCCATCGTCTGGTTCATCGCCGTTCTCAATGGGCTCGAAGATGTCCGCTGGTTCCTGGTCTTCGCATTCATTCAAGGTGTCGCCGTCGGCTTCGACCTGCCGTCCCGGCAGGCCATGGTTCCCAGCCTGATCAACAGCCGCGAGGACTTGTCCTCGGCCATCGCCATCAACACCGCATCGTTCCATTCCGGGCCGTTCATCGCGCCGATCCTGTTTGCGCTGGTGGTTCAGTTTCTGGACATCTCCGCCGCCTTCCTGCTGAACGGCCTGTGCTTCTACTTCTTCGCCTTCATGCTCGGCCGTCTCGATCTTCGGGAAAAGCGGGCGGTGCGGCGCGGCGGCATTTTCTCGGATATCCTGGAGGGCGCCAGATATATCGGCTCGCAGCGGGGCATCCTGATTGTGGTCCTGGTGATGGCGTCCGTGCACCTGTTGGCCCGGCCGTATATCGACCTGCTGCCGGCATTCGCGGAAGTCTTCTACGGCAAGGGCGACGACCCCACCGGATATACGATCCTTCAGTGGACCTCCGGCGCGGGTTCCCTCCTGGCCGGGCTCTACCTGGCGATCCGCGGCCGGAACAGCGGCATGGGCCGGTACATGGTGTGGGGGCTTCTCTCGGCCTATGGCGTGCTGATGGTATCGGCCCTGACGACCAACTTTGCCGCCGGGGCGGTGCTGCTGCTCGGCGCCGGCCTGTCCATGACGGTCGTCGCCGTGGGGTCGCAATCTTTGGTCCAGAGCGCCGTGGACGTGCAGGTGCGCGGGCGGGTCATCAGCCTGACCACCGGCATGGCCGTCGGCCTTCCGGCGCTGGGATCGCTGCTGTTGGGGTCGGTGGCCGAATGGGCGGGCCTGCAGCCGGCAATCGTCGGCGCGGCGCTGGTCGGGCTGGCGTGCTGGCTGTTGGCGCGGCGCGCCCTGTTGCGGGAAGCGCCCGATATGGAAGCCGGCCGGGCCTGAGATACGGGCCTGAGATACGGGCCTGAGATACGGGCCTGAGTTACGCGGCGGCCCGAAGCTTCAGCTTCATCGCGATCACGTCGTAGATGTCGAGACCGGTGATATCGGCAATCTCCTCGAAGGGAAGTGAAGTTTCCTTGAGGAGCACCGTGGCGTGCGCGATCGGGTTGCGCCGGGACCGGCTGTTGGGGCGCCGGGTGCCGAACCTCTCGGTCTCGCTTTTGCCGCCGCCGTCGAGACCGCGTTGCCGGGCCGCGCTGACGGCCTCTTCCCAACGTTTCTTCTCGGCCTCCTGGGCCGCCGGATCAAGCGAGGTCCGTTGCCAGCGATCCGCGGTCTTGCGGTCCGGCCGATAGACGAACGGGCTGACGAACTCCCCGTCCATTGCCGAATGCCGGCCCGGCGCCCGTTGACGATCCGGCTGCCGGGACGCCGCTTCCTCGAGGCTCATGTCATACCGTTCGGCCAACCGCCTGGCTGCCGCCAGGGCATTGTCCCGCTCGCCCGGGAACGGGCTGCTTTCCGCCAACTCGAGCAGATTGCGGAGCCGTTCCCGGTCGGTCTCTGTAAATGGCTGGGCGATCGCCGCCTCCTCCATGACAGGCGGCCATGTTAGCACTTCCCGCCAAAACGGGAAATGTATGGCCGCTCCGTCAGGGGCTACGTGTCGAAGCCAGGGGCGACCCGGTGCGCCATGCGCAGGCAGGCCGCCCAGTCCTTGTCCTCCGGCGGCAGCTCGGCTTGACGCTCCTTGATCTGCGCCAGCGCGTATTCCAGCTTTTCCGGATCCGGCCGGATAAGTTCGGCGCCGCCGGTCATCGCCGCCAATTGGCCTTGGCAGGCGAGGTCCAGAAAATGATGGGAAACGAACGCCGCGCCCACGGATGCGCCGCACACAAGGGCGCCATGGTTGTGCATCAGCACGATGTTCTTGTCGCCCATGTCGGCGAAAAGAGGCTCGCGAAGCTCCACGTTGAACTCGAAGCCGTGGAATGCATGATAAGCCAGGTCGTGCCAGAGGCTGATCGAATACTGGTTGATCGGCAGCAGGCCCTGTTTCTGGCTGCAGATGCCCATCACCGCCGGCGTATGGGTGTGGAACGCGGCGTTGACGTCGGGCCGCGCCTGATAGACGCCGCCGTGGATCACCTTGCCGCCGCCGAACAGGGGACGGCCGTTGCCGTCCGCCGGGTTGCCCTCGAAATCGTATTTGACCAGCGAAGAGGCGGTGACTTCCTCGAACATTTCGTTGAACGGCTTGATCAGCATGTGACCGGGCTCGTCCGGCACACGGACGGTCAAATGGTTGTAGGTCAGGTCGCTGCCGTGGACGTGGGCAACCAGACGATAGGCCGCGGCCAGATCGACGCGGGCTTCCCACTCGGCTTCGGAAACGTTTCCCCGGATATCGCCCGGGCCGGCGACTTCGCGTACGGCCATGATCCGCTCCCCCTTCGGCGGTGGTTCGATCCGATGCGGCTGGCGGACACGCTAGCAATTATTCTCCGGGCCCGCCATTGGTTTGCCCGCGCCCAAGTCCATACCGACGGGCGGCGGCTCCTAACGCTCCAGCTTGCGCAGCCACAACGCCAGGATCACGTTGAGGACGGTGCCGAGGGCGAGGGCGGGTCCGGCCAGCGCCCAGCCGCCGCTGATGGTGACGACCGCCGCGACCGCCGGCGCGCCCAACAGCTGGCCGAGCTGGGAGCCCTGCATCCAGTAGCCGTTGGTGGTGCCGAGCTGATCGGGCGAGGGGGCGTGCGCCGGCGCCCCGGAGGTCAGGCTCGCGGGCTGCATGCCGCCAAAGAGGGAGAACGCGAGGCACAATCCGTAGCGCACCATGTCGGGCAGACCTTCGGGAAAAAACGCCAGCGCGGTCAGTCCCATGGCCAGCGTGCCGGCGGAGATCAGGGCCCAGCGCGGCACGCCCCGGTGCAGCAGGACGCTGCCCAGCCAATTGCCGCCGATATTCATCATCACCACCAGCGCGGTCATCACCGAGGCGACCCCGAGCGAGGCTTCGCGCTGCTCGACGATGAAGGTGGGCAGCCACGCCATCACCGCGGTCCATTGCGCCGTGTAGGTCAGAAAGCAGCCCATGAGAATATTGGGTCCGGGCCTGGAAATGGTCAGCCCGATATCCCGGAGGAAAGAGGTCGTCTGAGGGCCGCGGGAGCCGGGCGGGACGCGGACGAACAACAGCATGAGGAAAAGCATCACCAGGCTGAGGCCGACGACGCTCCACCACAGTCCCCGCCAGCCGATCGCCCCGATGATCGGCGGCGAGGCGAGGAGGGCGATGGACATCCCGAAGGGGACGCCCATGCCGTAGAGGCCGACCGCCAGGTTCCGGTCCCGGGGCGCGGCCAGCACGGCGATCAGCGACGGCGTCGCCACCGCCAGAACGATGTAGGCCGAGCCCTCGATCACCCGGGAGACCAACAGGGACGTGCTGGTCTCGCCGACGGCGCCGAGGACGCCGCCCGCGGCAAACGCCAGGAGGGCGCCCTTGATCATCCGGGCATGGCCGAGGCGGTCGGTAACCAGGCCCGCGAATATCCCGCCCATGGTGCCGATGAGGGCGAAGATGGACACGATCCAGCCGGCCGCGACCAATCCGACCGAGAGTTCGGCCCGGATATCCGGGAGGGCCGGCGGCACCTTGCCGATGTGAACGGACGCGGTCACCGCACCCGCGAACACCAGCGCGATCAATGGCCAGTTCGTCGACGCGGCCCCGTGTTCGAGATCGTCCCCCATGGGGAGGCGCTACCGGACGGCCGCGCCCGGGTCAAGCAGTGCGTCCCGGGCGGCCTGGAAGGCGCGGGCAAAAAAAGACCGGCGCTCGTTGGCGCCGGCAAGTCTAACAGGGAGGATCATAGAGAGGACTGTGCCCCGGGGGCGCGGGGCGGGAGGGATGTCCTCGACTATGCCTGGATTCTACGGCGCGGGAATCGGGATGTATGTGATCTGGATCACATTCCGAGGAAAATTCCTCAAGCCGTTGATATTATTGAAAAGAAATTTTGCTTAAGGGCCGTCGTAGAGCCACGCCATGCCGTCGTAGGACTGTTCCGGCGTCCGTTCGCTCAGCATGTTGTTGCGCAGTTCGCGGACCACGCCGGCGGCGTGATAGACCTCGCCGTAGACCCGGGCCATGACCTGGACCTGGGCGGTGCGGAGATACCGCTCCGCCGGATATTCCAGGAACGACTTTTCGATATCGCCGTCATTGGCTTCGAGAATATCGCTGAGGGTCACCGCGTCCTCGATGGCCATGCCGGCGCCGGCGGCGAGATACTGAAGCATGGGGTGCGCCGCGTCGCCGAGGAGCGTCACCCGCCCGTCGGACCACTCCTTCACCGGCTCCCGGTCGCACAGCACCCACATCTTCCAGGTTTCGATCCGCTCCAGGAGTTCGCGGACGTTGGAACAGGTGCCGGCGAAGCGTTCGTGAAGCTCGTCCGGTTCGCCGAATGCATCCCAGCCTTCGACGTACTTGTCGCTGTGGAAGACGGCGACGAGATTGTAGAGCTCGCCCCGCCGCAGCGGATAGTGGACGAGGTGGGTCTTCTCGCCTGCCCAGATGATCATGGAGTCCGAATAGAGATGATCCGGCACCTCCCCGATGGGCAGGACGGCGCGATAGGCGATGTGGCCGGACACGATGGGCGGTCCGTCGCCGACGATCGTCTCCCGGATGGTCGACCACAGCCCGTCGGCGCCGATCAGCGCCGCGCCGTCATAGGGGCCGCCGCCTTCGGCCATGACGGTGACGCCGCCGGCGGACTGCTCGTAGCCGGTGACCTTCACGGAGGCCTCCAGGGTGATGAGATCGGAGGCCCGGCAGGCGTCGAGGATCGCGCCATGGATGTCGGCGCGGTGGATGACGCCGTAGGGCTCGGTGAACTTCGCCCGGAACGCGTCGTCGAGCGGCAGCGCGGTGACCAGTTAGGCGGTCACCGCATCCCGCATGATCAGCTGATCCGGAAACCAGGCGACGCCGTTGATGGCCTCGGTCAGGCCCAGCCGCTCGAACATCCTGAAGACGTTGGGTCCGAGCTGAATCCCGGCGCCGATTTCGCCGAACTCGGATGCCTGTTCGAGGACGATGCTCCCGTAGCCCTTGAGCGACAGGGCGAGCGCCGCGGCCAGGCCGCCGATGCCGCCGCCCGCGATGATGATGGGTTTGTCGAGTTTTCCAGCCATGGCGCGCCTCCGGTTTGGTTGGAGGATAGCGCCGGGCGCCGGTCGGGCAATGCCGAATTCGGCGGTGTCCGGTCGAGGGAATTGGGGGAGGGGTATCGGGCTCGGATCGACCATTTGGACAATGCTCGCCGGTACAGGCGTTGCTGATCCGCTTATTGCCGGGGCGAGGCGTCCCTGCGCGTCTCAACGCCAACCAAACCAGCGCCCAAGCAGAAATGAGTGGCGATTTGGCTGGTTGAACGTATAATCCCCGCTATTTTTGCGTGTAGGCATGATAGTGACTCTAAGAAGGGAGCTTCTATGAATTTGGGCGCTGAAATCATATGGACGGGCGTTGCCCTCCTGCTTCTGGCATCACCAATAGTAGCAATCGTGTTGACACTCAGGCTTCGGAGACGCCGCAAGGAAATCAACGAACTCCGTAACAGGTTTTCGGCAATCCTCGACGTGGAAGAGGAGGCCGCGAAGGCCAAAAAAGCACTTGGCGAGCAAACCCGACAGATAGAGGAACTGCGAAGCAGCTACGCGGATAAGCGCAAGACGTACGACAGGCTTACGCGAGAACTGGCAATCTACGACGAACGACTAGCCTTCGCGGAGCTTGGTGTTTACGAACCGCACTTCGAGTTCACCGACAGTGAAGCCTTCAAAGAAGCCATCAAGAAGGTCCGCAAACAACAAAAAGCCATGGTGAAGGACAAGACCGCTGTCTTCTGCAACACTCGCTGGGAGGTGGAGGGAAGCACCTCCAAGGGTCAAACCATGACCAATCGCGGCATCCGCCTTACTCTCCGTGCGTTCAACAACGAGTGTGACGTGGCGATTGCTAATGCACGATGGAACAACGTCAACGCTATGATCAAGCGAATCGAAAACGCCCGAGCCCAAATCGATAAGATGAATGCATCGATTAACATCCACATCTCACCCAGTTTCGAGCGACTGAAACTAAAGGAACTGAGGTTGACCCACGAGTACCGTGAGAAACGCAAACAGGAGCGAGATGAGCGGACAGAGGCCGCGCGGCTTGCCCGCGAAGAGAAACGGTTGCTCCAGGAGGCAGAGGAGGCCAAGCAAGAGGAAGAGAAGTACAAAACCCTTCTGGCACAGGTACGTGCGGAGGTTGGCGTCGTGGATACGCAAGAGCAGGAAGAGCGCATCCGGCAACTCGAAGAACAACTGGCAGCGGCTCACGAGAAGACAGAGCGGGCACAGGCGATGGCCGAGAAGACCAAGTCAGGCTTCGTCTATGTAATCTCCAACATCGGCTCCTTCGGCGAGGATGTGGTGAAGATCGGACTGACAAGGCGGCTGGACCCTTTGGATCGCGTGAAAGAGCTTGGTGACGCCAGCGTTCCGTTCCTCTTCGACACCCACGCCATGATCTACTCGGAGGAAGCCCCGGCGTTGGAGGCGGCGCTACACAGCGAGTTCGATGACCGCAGGATCAACGCTGCGAACATGCGAAAGGAGTTCTTCCGCGTTTCGATAGAAGAGGTCGAGGATGCGGTGCAGCGGCTCGCGCCGGACGCGGAGTTCTTCAAGGACGTGGAGGCGCAGGAGTACAGAGAAACGCTAGCCAGACGCGAGGAACTGGCGCAGCAGGAAGAGGAGCGAAGAAACAGCCTGCTGCCCCAGTCGATATGACAAAGCGCACCGGGCCATCATGAACCCGGCGACGTAATCGTCGATCTCGGGTTTCCGCCGCTATCGACCGTATTGCAATCGCCGATAAGCTTCGCTGCCCGGAGGCAAACCGGCCGCCTTCGCCAGATCGAAGGGGGTCTGACGAGCCTTGATCCGGGCCCTCGGGTTGGCCCCGGCATTAAGCAGCATGACCACCGTCTCGGCTTTTCCCGACGCGGCCGCGAAGTGAAGCGGGGTCGCGCAATCGCCGCTGCGGACCTCGATACCGGCGCCCGCCTCGACCAGAACCGCCGCCGCCTCGGCGGTTCCGCGTCCCGCCGCCAAGTGAAGCGGGGTCACGAGGCCTTTCTCGGAGAAGGCCTCGAAGTCGGCTCCGGCGGCCAGAAGGACCGAGACCGTTTCGGCGGAGCCCCTCTCGGCCGCGAAATGCAAGGGCGTAAAGCCGTCATCGTGGTTGCCGCCCTCGAGATCGGCGCCCGCCTCGAGCAGCGCCGTCACCAATTCCCGGTTGCCGTTCCTTGCAGCATGATGGAGGGGCCGAAAACTGTCCGTGCCAACACGGGCTTCGATGTCCGCCCCCTCCGACAGGCATCGTCGCAGGTCGCCCGCCGTGGCCGTCTTGAAGAACCCCGGGGTTTTCCAGTCCCGGCAATCGGCCTGCGCGAGGCCGGGGGCGGGCGCGGCCATCCAGACAAAAGCCGCAATGGCCGCGCAGTATATGGCGTTCCTTGCAATCCATGTCGTACTCATGACAGGTTCTCCTTCGAGCAGGTCCGATGACGCAACGGGGAAAATGCCCCGGACAACGGCCCTGCGCAATAACCAGACGGACAATAAACTTGCCCTGAACCCGGCCAGGGGAGGGGCTTGCTTTCGCACGCCCGAAAAGGGAAAATTCGCGCAGGCGCAAGGACGTGATCCTTGCGTGCCAAAGGACGGTGGCGGGCGAACGACCAAACGGCCGCGCGGGCAGAGCATGGAAGGCCAAGGAGGCCGAGGCGGCATGATCGGCCGGAACGACCCTCTCGTTCGTTTCCGCGAGGTTCAAAAAACCTACGACGGCGAAACGCTGGTCGTCAGGAATCTCAATCTCGATATCGCGCCCGGCGAGTTTCTGACGCTGCTGGGGCCCTCGGGCTCCGGCAAGACCACCATTCTGATGATGCTGGCCGGGTTCGAGCCGGTTACCCACGGCACGATCCATCTCGGCGGCGAGCCCATCAACAACCTGCCGCCGCACAAGCGCGGCATCGGCATGGTGTTTCAGAATTACGCGCTTTTTCCGCACATGACGGTGGGCGAAAACCTGTCTTTCCCGCTGGAAGTGCGCGGCCTCGGCAAGGCCGACGTCCAAGAGAAGGTCGAGCGGGCGCTGGAGATGGTGCGGCTCGGCGGCTACGGGCGCCGCCGCCCCGGCCAGCTTTCCGGCGGCCAGCAGCAGCGCGTCGCGCTGGCCCGCGCCCTGGTGTTCGAACCGGCCCTGGTGCTGATGGACGAGCCGCTCGGCGCCCTCGACAAGCAGCTGCGCGACCATATGCGCTACGAGATTAAGCGCATTCACGAGAGCCTGGGCGTGACGGTGATCTACGTCACCCATGACCAGGGCGAGGCCCTGACCCTGTCGGACCGCGTCGCGGTGCTCAACGACGGGGTCATCCAGCAGATCGACCCGCCCGCCGACCTTTACGAGAAGCCGAAGAACGCCTTCGTCGCCCAGTTCATCGGCGAGAACAACCGGCTGAGAGGCCGCGTCCGCGACATGAACGGGACCAACTGCCGCGTCGAGCTCGACGACGGCCATGGCGAGATGCAGGCCCTGGCGGTCAACGTGTCGGGGAGCGGCGCGCCGACGACGCTCTCGCTGCGCCCGGAGCGGGTGGTGATCGATCCGGCGCCGGGCAGCCTGCCCAACCGCTTCGAAGCCCGGGTGGAGGAGCTGACCTACCTGGGCGACCACATCCGCACGCGGGTCAACGTGTGCGGCACGGACCAGTTCATCGTGAAGATCCCCAACGCCCAGGGGCACGCAAGCCTGAAGGAAGGCGCGACCGTGACCGTGGGCTGGGAGATCGACGACTGCAGGGCGCTGGACACATGACGGGTCCGCGTTTCGCGGCCCGAGCGCCGCAGGGACCATCGGTAAACAAGGAGTATGACAAAGCCATGAAACGAATTCTGACCGCGAGCGTATCGGCCGCCGCCGCCTTGGGCCTTTGGGCCGGGGCCGCGGCCGCCGCCGACAAGTTGACCGTCGTCTCCTGGGGCGGCGCCTACTCTATGAGCCAGGTGAAGGCCTATCACGAGCCCTACGAAGCCAAGAAGGGCATCGACATCCTGGCCGAGAACTACAATGGCGGCCTGGCGGAAATCAAGGCCCAGGTCGAAGCCGGCAAGGTGACCTGGGATGTGGTCGATATGGAGCTGTCAGACGTGGTGCGCGGCTGCGACGAGGGGCTGCTCGAGGAACTCGACCTCTCGGGGCTGCCGCCGGCGCCGGACGGCACGCCGGCCAAGAAAGATTTCATTGCCGGCACGCTGCACGAGTGCGGCGTGGCGACGATCCTCTGGTCGACGATCTACGCCTACGATGCGAGCAGGATCACCGGCGGGAAGCCCAAGACCATCGCCGACTTCTTCGACACCGGGAAGTTTCCGGGCAAGCGCGGCATGCGCAAGACCCCCAAGGTCAACCTGGAGTTCGCCCTGATGGCCGACGGCGTGCCGGCCGGCAAGGTCTATGATGTGCTGTCGACGCCGGAAGGCGTGAACCGGGCCTTCGCCAAGCTGGACACCATCAAGGACCATGTCGTCTGGTGGGAAACCGGCGCCCAGCCGCCGCAGCTCCTGGCGGACGGCGAGGTCGCCCTGACCACGGCCTACAACGGACGTATCTTCGACGCCGCCGCGACCGAAAAGAAGCCCTTCGAGATCGTCTGGGACGGCCAGGTCTGGGACATCGACCTTTACGGTATTCCGAAAGGCGCGCCGAACAAGGAAGCGGCGGTCGAGTTCATCAAATTCTCCACCGACACGAAGCGCCTTGCGGACCAGGCCAGTTATATCTCCTATGGCCCGGCACGGCGGTCCTCGGTCGCCTTGATCGGCAAGCACTTCGAAGCCGGCGTTCCCATGGGGCCGCACATGCCGACGGCGCCCGGAAATTTCAAGAACGCCCTCCAGAACAACTTCGAGTTCTGGGCCGACTATCAGGACGAGCTGAACGAGCGTTTCAACGCCTGGCTCGCCAAGTGACCGTCCGCTGCGGGGGAGGGCGGCCGCCCAGCCGTCCTCTCCCCTGTTCCCGGCTGAACGCCGGCGCCGGGACATGACCGATGCGGCGACAACAGGCAGGGCGCTCCCGGCGGACGGGCCGCTCACCACCGCCGACGGCCGCCCGCTGAAATCCGCCTTGGCGCGCGCCGAGCGCATGCGGCGCGTCAAGGCTCTGCTGCTCGTCCTGCCGCTGCTGCTCTTCATCGGCATCACCTTCCTCTTTCCCATCGCCTTGATGCTGTTCCGCTCGGTGGACAACCCGATTGTCGCCGACAACATGCCGCGCACCATCGCCGCCCTCGAAACCTGGGACGACCGCGGCGAGCCGCCCGACGAGGCGGTCTTCGCCGCCCTGGCGGCCGACCTCGCCGAGGCGCGCAGGAACCGCACCATCGGACGGCTGGCGACCCGCCTGAACTACGAAACCGGGGGTTTGCGCAGCACCGTCACC
>JAPPFK010000039.1 GCA_028823885.1 Rhodospirillales bacterium
TGGTTAGAGCAGCGGAATCATAATCCGCGTGTCGGGGGTTCAAGTCCCTCCCCCGGTACCATTTTTCTCGCGGTTCAAGTTAGGTCATCTCCTTCACCGCGTCGCGCAGCATGGTGCGGACCAGTTCCTCGGTGGCGGTCGGCGTCCGGGCTTCGCGGACGGTGATGCCGACCGGCATGGGATCGATTTTGAGCTCGACGGGAAGCGCGCCGAGGTTGCCGTGTTCCTCGGGGCCGAGAAAATATCTCGGCATGATCATCAGCATGTCGGTCCGTCCCAGCAGCGACCGGGCCACCAGACCGGAACTGCATTCGATTGCCGCCTGGGGCAGCTCCAGACCATGCTCATTGAATATGTATTGAACCACGGGCCGGATGGTGGCGTTGGGGAGCGGCAGGATCCATTGGGCGCCGGCGAGACCCTCCAGGTGCAGCGGCGCGTTCCTCTTGAGCAGCGGATGATCGGTGCGGGCGATCACCACCCAGGGTTCGTGGTAAAGGATTTCCTGGGTCAGACCGCCCCGCTCGCCGTCCTCGATCATCCGGCCCACGACCATGTCCAGCTCGCCGGTCCTGAGCGAGGGAAGCAATTGCGAGTGCACGCCCTCGTGAATGGTGATGCTGATGCCCGGGCGCTCCCGATGGAGATCGGTCAGCACCTCCATCAGCGGCCCGCCCGAGACACTCGGCAGGATGCCGAGCTCCAGCTTGCCGACGTAGGCATCCCGCAGGTCGGCGAGCTCGTTCCAGGCGGTGCGCATTTCCGCCAGGACCGAGCGCACGTGATCGACGAACGCCGCCCCGTACTCGGTGGGCGTGACGCCGCGGGTCGAGCGCTTGAACAGCGCAACGCCAAGTGTGGCCTCCATCTCCTTGATGCTCTTGGAGACCGCCGGCTGCGTCATGTTGAGGAGTTCGGAGGCCTTGAGGATGTTGCGGTGCTCGGCCACCGTCACCAGGGTCTGCATCTGCCGCAGGGTCATCCGGGACAGCAGCAGGCGATCGAAGCCGGCCGACGATGGCCGGCCGGAAGCGGATGGGGTTTGTTCAGACGGCATATGTCAGTATAACCGTTTGGAATAACGAAATAGAGAAAATCATGGCTACCGAAACCGCGCCGCGCCGTATTCCGGTTCATCTCGTCGGTTCGGTTCCGCTCGAAAATGCCGGCGCGGTTCTCGACCTGACGGGGAACGTTCTCGGCGGCCGTTGCCACAGATATCCGGATGGCGAAACCGGCGAGCGGCGAAACTGGATCGGCTGGCAGCTGAGTGTTTTTGAAGGCCAGGCAGCGCTTCACCAGGCCGCCCGGCGGGAACGGGACTACCAACTCCATCCGCCCTTCGAGTTCGCACCGGGCAAGGGCGCGGCCGACCTGGACTTCGGGGAGTTGGGATTTGCCCGCGAAGCGATCTCCAGCTTCGCATTGTTCGAGACGAAACAATCCGCCGGCGTCATCCCGGCCGGGGCCCGGTTTCTGGCCGCCATTCCGACGCCCTTCGCGCCGGTTTATTCATTTACCGCCTATGCCGTCCAAGACGGCGTGTTTCCGGTCTATGAGGCGGCGATCCTCCGCGAACTCGATGAAATCTGCGCCTCCCTGCCCCACGGGACGCTCGCCGTTCAATGGGACGTGGCGACGGAAATGAGCATATTCGAGGGGGTCTATGGCGTCCCGTTCGATAATGCCTGGGAGGTGCTCAACGGCCGTCTGGCTAAATTGGGGAATGCGGTGCCAAACGGTGTCGAACTCGGATTCCACCTTTGCTACGGCAGCATGAACAACAGGCATTGGAAGGAGCCGGATGATCTCGGCATGTGCGTCCGGGTCGCCAACGAGGTGTTGTCCCGGCTCGGCCGGCCCGTGGATTTCCTCCATATGCCGGTTCCAGCCGATCGGAGCGATGACGGCTTCTTCGCGCCCCTCGGCGACTTGAGGCTCGCCGGCGAGACGGAACTCTACCTCGGACTGGTTCACGACGACGGCCCGGATGGCAACCGCACCCGGCTCGAGACCGCGGCGCGGCACTGGGACCGTTTCGGAATCTCGGCGGAATGTGGTTTGGGCCGATGGGAGCCGGAAGATGTTCCGCGATTGATCCAGGCCCACGCGGACCTGGCCAACGCAGGCTAAACGCCCGAATCAGAACATCAGGCCGACCGGCCACGAAACGATGGCCGGGATGAACAGCACGATCAATATTGCCAGCACGTCGCAGACGAGAAAGGGAACCGCGGCCCGGTAAATCTCGTTCATGCCCGTCCCCTTCGGCGCGACGCCTTTCATCACGAACAGGCCCGCCCCGAAGGGCGGCGAAGTCGACCCGGTTTCGATCGCGATCAGGTAGAGCACCGCGAACCAGATGGGATCGAAGCCCAGTTGCTGCACCACCGGGATGAACACCGGCAGGGTCACCAGCATGATCGGCACCGGGCTCATCACCATGCCGAGCAGGATCACCAGCACCACCATTAGGCCGACCACGGCGAGCGGGCTCGCATCGATGCTGAGGATCACGTCGACGAGGCCGGACGTCGCGCCGGTGAAGGCCAGCATCTGGGTGAAGGCGAGGGCGCCGGAGATGATCAGCAGCAGCATGACCGATATCTCGAGGCTGCCGACGATCGCTTTCTTGAACACCGTCCAGGACATCCGGCGCTGCAAAACGGCGAGGAGGAAGGTGGCGAACGCGCCGGATGCCGCCGACTCGGAGGGTGTCGCAAGCCCGGCGAAGATAACCCCGACGACCATGAAGATGATGAAGCCGACCGGCACGATATGAACGGCTGCGACCTTGAGCTTTTCCGGCCACGGGATCGGTTCCACCTTGAACGACGGCGCCACATCCGGATCCACAAAGCAGCGTCCGATGATGTAGAGCGCGTAGAGAATCGCCATGATGATGCCGGGCAGGATGATGGCGATCAGAATCTTGCCGATGGACAACTCGGCCACCACGCCCAGCAGCACGGCCAGTCCGCTGGGCGGGATCATGATTGCGAGACCGCCGCTGCCGAGGATCGGTCCCAGCGACATGGGCTTTTTGTAGCCCCGCTTCTCCATCTCCGGCACCAGCGTGGAACCGAGCAGCGCGATACTGCCCATGCTGTTGCCGGTCAATGCCGAGAACAATACGCCGCCGCCGACGGCCATGAGGGCGAGCCGCCCGCGGAGACTGCCGAACCATTTGTCCAGCGCATCCATCAGGCTGAGCCCGATTCCCGAATGGAACATGATCTCGCCCATCACCAAGAACAGGGCGACGGGAACCAGGGTGAATGTGGTGATGGCTTCGGAGACCTGGGTCACGAGCTGTATCAGCCCGATGAAGCCGCCGAAAAACAGGAAGGAGCCGACGAAATTCACCGCAAGAAAGGCAAAAGCGACCGGCATGCCCAGGAACATGAGGACAAAAAGAGGCCCCATGATCGCGATGAAGGCTTGCCACCACTCCATGCGTCCCGCCCCTCTAGTCGTCGCTGACCGACAGGGGCCGGTCGGTTATCGCCCGCACGCCCCGGCGCAGGAATTGGAAGCCGAGGAGGAACAGGCCGAACGGCACCACGGCGGTGATCCAGAAGGTAGCCGGCGCCATGACCGTCGGCTCGCGAATGTCGCTCACGAACTGATCGATGACGGTGAGAATTCCAAACCAGGTGATGACGAAGCAGACGATTGCGGCGGCCAGGGACAGCACCAGATGAAGGTACTTGGCCCGGTTGGGGTCCATGCGTTCGAGGATCAGGTCGATGGAAACATGCTTGTCGTTGCCGAGCACCCAGGCGGCCGCGAGGAACGTTATGTAGAGCAGCGTGATTTCGCTGAGTTCAACCAGCCACAAATTGGAAATGTCGAAGAATGACCGGCTGACGATCTCGACGCAGATGGCGGCGGTGATGGCGACAAGAAGCGCACAGGCAACAAATGCGAGCCCGCGGTTGAACCAGTCGAACCATCTGGCCAACGTTGTCAGCACTTCTTGCATCTGCTTGTCCGGCGCCCCTCGAATGCAGGGAGGCAAATAGCCGCCCGGCCGGAAACGGCTTGCCGCTCCCGGCCGGGTCCATGCTACCCGAGAATGACGGAAATAGCCGGGGCTATTTCATCAGCATCATTTGAAGCTTTTCGGCCTCCATGGGCGCCTTCTTCTTGATGTCCATCCACGGCGCCTGATTCACCAACTGCAGGAACTTCTCACGTTCCGCGCCGGTGAACTCGACCTTCTTGATGCCCTCTTTCTTGATCGTTTCGTAACCTGCCTTCAGGTTGGCGTTCCAGCTGGCTTCGTAGGTGGCCGGGTCGGCATTGCGCACAAAGTTGATGACCTTGGCCTGGGTTGCCGCCGGAACCTTGGCCCAGGATTTCGGATTGGCCAGGAAGTGGAAGGTGGCGCGGTAGAAACCGGGCTCCACATAGGCGCCGACGACGCCCTTGTACTGCTCGGCGACGCCCGAAACGCCGGTGACGAAGCCTTGCACCACGCCCCGCTCCATGGAGGTGTAGATTGCGGGCATGGGCAGCACCACCGGGTTGGCGCCGAGGGCGGCCATCGCCGGGCGGATCGCCGGGAAGACGCGAATCTTCAGACCCTTGAAATCTTCGAGCTTGCTGATCGGTTCCTTCAAGAAGATGTGGAACCGAAGCTGAGAGACCGGCAGCTCGCCGATATAGACCAGGCCCTTGGCCTTGTGCAGGTCGGTCATGTAGTCGTGATAGCCGGTCGCCTTGATCTCCGCGTACTGCTTGTTGGAGTAGTTGGCGGTGCCGGAAACGTTCAGGATGCCGTTGGCGTAGCTGGGGCTGGTGAGGGTCATGTCGACCGAGCCCAGGCGCACGGCGTTGGGTTGCTTGAACTGCTTGATGACTTCCGGACCGCCGCGGTGATCGATTTGGAACTCGCCCTTCATTTCCGCGTTCAGGCGTTTCATGAAGCCGTTGAAAGTTCTCCCGATCGGCGTCGAAAGCGGCAGCATGGTGACGAGCTTCAACGTCACTTCGGCTGCGTTGGCTGCCGGTGCCGTAAATACCGACGCTCCCATGGCAACGGCGGCGGTTGTGGCAATAAGTGTTTTCTTCATGGTGGGTTTCCTCCCTATCCCGAGGTCATGTGTTGATATTGGCTTCGATGAGACGCGGCAGATTTTAGAAATCATTGTCATAAAAGGCATATGAAATTATCCGCCGCCGATATTCAATTCCGTTATATCAAATCCGGTTGAAACAATTCGGTTCGAATGAACCGCCGTCAAACTCTCAGCTTCCTGCTCTCAAATCAAGGGGTTGGACCGGGGTCGAACCGGCCGTCGCGGGAATCAGGGCACTTAATATAACGGTCGGGAATAGTCAGAGCCCCTTTTTTCATAAGCTTTTTATGACAATCATTCCTAAAATCGTCGCCATTGGGGAGGCGGTGAACGCCGGGCAACAGCCGGGCAACATAAGAAGATCGGCGCTTCTTGCGCCCGGGAGCGGCGATATGCCGCGGTGAACGGACGAAGCCCCGCCGCAATCCCAAGCAACGGTGGCCCAAGCAACAGTGGCCCGAACAACAGTGGAAAAGAAAACGATGTCGACATCTACCGCACTTCAGGATGGGCCGATCAGTGTCGAGGCGCTGGTCAACAGCGGTCTAAGAAACCTCTGGTACCCCGTAGCCCCGAGTTGGATGGTCCGGGAAGCGCCGGTCGGCGTCACCCGCCTGGGTGAGCGAATCGTCCTCTGGCGCGACCAAAACGGTGATGTGCATGCGGTCGAGGATCGCTGCCCCCACCGCGGCGCCCGGTTGTCTCAGGGCTGGAACTTCGGCGACCGGCTGCAATGCTGGTACCACGGCGTGCAGATAGGAACCGACGGCACCGTTCTCGAGGTCCCCGCGCTGCCCGATTGCGCCATGAAGGGCCGGAAAATGAACCGGTCCTACGCGGTCAAGGAAATCCGCGGCGGCATCTTTCTCTATTTCGGCGATGCGGCGCACCCGGAGCCCTGCGATCTCGAGCTTCCGGAAGAGTTGACCGACGAAGACAAGCACGGGGCCATTCTCTGCACGGCAACCTGGAACACCAACTATCGCTACGCCATCGAGAACGTCATGGATCCCATGCACGGCGCCTACCTGCACCGGGAATCCCACTCCATGTCGGAAGGCGCCGAGAGCGCCAAGTTTACCGCCCGCAACACGGACCAGGGCTATGTTTTCGAAAAAGAAGGCCAGACGGGGGTCAACTTCGACTGGGTCGAGTTCGGCCAAACCGGCGCCGACTGGTTCCGGTTGACCATCCCGTATCCCCCCAAGTCGGGCCCGGGCGGCCATTTCGGCATCATCGGGTTTGCGACCCCGGTGGACGAGACCCACACCCAGGTATTTTTCTGGCGGACCCGCGAGGTGTCCGGGTGGCTTCGCGATATGTGGCACTTCCTCTATCGGATGCGGTTCGAGAAACGCCACTGGGATGTGCTGGAGCAGGATCGCGTGGTACTCGAAGCCATGTCCGATGACGCGCGGGAACACGAAAACCTTTATCAGCACGACGGCGGAGTAACCCGCCTCCGGCAGATTTTGCACCGGGCCGCCGAGGCACAGGTCAAGGAACTGGCGGAGGCCCACGCCCAGGCTGCCGAGTAGGGAGAGGATCATGACCGACCCATTCAATCCATGGCTCGCCACCAAGCGGCGCAACAAGGGCGACGAAGGCACGGTTCTGCCCCTCGACAACTCGCAGAACGTCGTACATCAGACGCGCAGCCGGGTTCCCACCGACTATGAGGAATCCCTCGCCGACGCCCTCGAGGACATTTTTGCCGCGGGACATCACGAGCTCCCGGAGATCGTCGCCAAGCTGAACGAATCCACCGTGCCGCCGCCGGGCGGCGCCGCGTGGACCGAGGACTCGTTCAAGCAGGAGATGAGCCGGCTGGCGGCCGATACCAATTGAGGGGATGCCCCCGGGCTCCCGCAACCCATGGCGGAACATGACCGGCAATGACGGCGATCGTCGATCTTTCGGACAAACGCATCCTCATCACGGGTGGTGCGCGGGGCCTTGGCCGGGCCTTCGCGGAGGCCGCCCATGGGGCCGGCGCCAATTTGGCGATTGCCGATATTCTGGAGGACGAGGGGCGGGCCGCCGCATCGGAACTCCCGGGGACCAACTTCTCGACGCTGGACCTTGCCGATCCGGATTCGGTGATCCGTTGCATGGAAGACGCCGTATCGGCGCTGGGCGGACTGGACGGTCTGGTCAATTGCGCGGCCGTCGCGACGGGAATCGGCGGACCGTCGATGACCGAGATCGACATCGAAACATGGGACCGCGTCATGACCGTCAATGTTCGCGGGACCTGGCTGATGAGCCGTGCCGCGGTGCCCCATCTGGAAGCGGCGGGCGGCGGCAAAATCGTCAACATCGCCTCGGACACGGCGCTCTGGGGCGCGCCGGCCCTCATGCACTATGTGGCGTCGAAGGGCGCGGTCATCTCGATGACCCGTTCCATGGCCCGGGAACTGGGCGGCAAGGGGATCGCGGTCAACTCGGTGGCGCCCGGGCTCACGCTGGTCGAGGCCACCGAGTATGTGCCGGACGAGCGGAAACAGAATTACATCGATGGACGGGCCATGAACCGGCCGCAGCACCCGGGCGATGTGACCGGTGCGGTTCTGTTCCTGCTATCCGACGGCGCCAGCTTCATAACCGGCCAATGCCTGCCGGTAAACGGCGGATACGTCCTGAACTAGCGAACGCACTTTTCCGGAGGAGACAACAACAATGCCTGACGCAACCGAAGTGATGACCGACGATGCGCCGGTCCCCCGTCCCGAGGGGTCGAGCCTGGAAGAGTGGCTGACCACGCGGATCGCCCGTTACGCGACCCGCACCCTCGATTGGGACGCGCTCAAGTTCCAAGCCGACTATGATCCCAAGTACCGGCGCTCCCAGATGCGCTATGTGGGCACCGGCGGAACCGGCATCGACGATGACGAAAACACCGTGCCGGCGGAGCATTTCACCTTCTCGACCATGGTGCTGCCCGCGGGCTGTGAAGGGCCTCTTCACATTCACCGGGATGTGGAGGAGGTGTTCTTCATCCTCAAGGGCAGCAGGATCAAGCTGATGTTCCACACCGAAGACAAGTCGGAGCAATGGGAGACCCACCTCGGCGAACGGGACCTGATCTCCGTTCCGGCGGGCCTCTATCGCGGTCTGGTCAATGAGGGCCAGGAAGAGGCGCTGATGTGCGTCATGCTGGGCGCCAAGACACCGGCCACGCCCACCTATCCCGACGATCACCCGGTCTCGAAGCTCAAGCGCTAACCGGGCTCCAAGGGGAACGAGGGGAAGTCCATGAAGGAAGTCCGGGTCGGATTGATCGGCTACGGCGGCATCGTTCGCAAGGTGCTTGCCGAACTGCCGCGGGTAGCGGGGCGCGGTATCGGCGTCACCGGCGTACTCGTGCGGCCGGGGCGTTGTGACGCCGCCCGCCAGGCATTGGGCGGCGGAGTGCCGCTCTACGAAACGCTCGACTCCTTTGTCGCCGCCGGACCCACCATCGTTGCGGAATGCGCGGGGCACACGGCGGTCGACGATTACGGTGAAGCCATCCTCCGGGCGGGCATCGATCTGATGGTCGTGTCGATCGGCTCGCTTTCCGACCGGGATCGCCACGAGCGTCTGGTGCGCGCCGCCCGGGAGGGAGGGGCACACCTGATCCTGCCCTCGGGCGCCATCGGGGCCGTCGACGCCCTCTCGGCCGCGCGCATCGCGGGTCTGACCAGCGTCACCTACCGGTCCCGCAAACCGCCGGCGGCCTGGATGGGGACGCCCGCGGAATCGCTATGCGACCTTGGCAATCTCAGTTCGGCGACGACCTTCTATCAGGGCGACGCCCGGGACGCGGCGCGGCTGTATCCGAAGAACGCCAATGTGGCGGCAACGGTGGCGCTGGCCGGCATCGGGTTCGACGATACCCAGGTCGAGTTGTGCGCCGATCCGACCACCGATTGCAATATCCATGAGATCGAAGCGGAAGGCGTCGCCGGTTCATTCAGGATCGAACTCAAGGGCAATCCGATTCCTGAAAACCTGAAGACATCCATGTTGACCGCCCTCAGCGTCGCCCGCGGATTGGCCAACATGACGGCGACGACCGTTATCTGAATTCTTGGAGAACAAATCAGTGGCCATCACCGGAATAGATGCCATCACCTACGGCGTCACCAACATGGATAGATGCCGGCGGTTTCTTGCCGACTGGGGTCTGAAACGGCTGCGCGCGAGCGATGCCGCTGCGGCCTACGAGACCCTGGACGGCAGCCAGGTGATCATCAAACCGCGCGGCGACAAATCGCTGCCCAAGGCCATTTGCCGGGGCGCCACGGCCCGCGAGGTTGTCTGGGGCGTCTCCTCCAGGGCCGAACTCGGTCGCCTGCGGCGGTCATTGGCGGCCAATGGCATCGAGTTTGCCGAGAAGGCCGGGACGTTGCGGTGCACGGACCCGGCGGGCCTGGGGATCGGCTTTCGCCTGAGCCGGAAACGCAAGGTCAAGGTGCGCGGCACGCCGATGAACATGGTCGGCGACCGGGCGCGAATCGACAAGGCGAGCACGTTCTACGACCGGGCCCGGCCGGTTTCGCTGGGCCACGTGGTCTTCAACGTCCCCGCCCTCGAACCGGCGGAGCGCTTCTACCGGGACGTGCTGGGGTTTCACCTGTCCGACCGGTATCCGGGGGACGCGGTCTTTCTCCGCTGCAAGCCGGAGGGCGAGCACCACAATCTCTTTCTGCTCGAGACGAAGGACGGCAGCGCCAGCCTAAATCATGCGGCCTTCGAGGTGCGTGATCTTCATGAGATTTTCGGCGGCGGTCTCCATATCGCGGGGAAAGGCTGGAAGACCGCCATCGGACCCGGACGGCATCCCATTTCGTCGGCCTACTTCTGGTACGTGGAAAATCCGTGCGGCGGGCTGATCGAATACTACTCCGACGTCGATTACGTCACCGCAAAGTGGAAGCCCCGCGACTGCGCCCGGACGCCGGAGAATTTCGCCGAATGGGCGGTCGCCGGCGGCCTGGACGCGGCCACCCGCCGGCAAAAGATGTAAGCGGCCCGCGCCGTGACGATCCTTGTCGACATGCCGCCGCCAAAGACGACCGATGCCGGCGGGCTCGAAATCTCCTACTACGACATGGGCCGTGGCGGCGCCGTCGTGCTGCTGCACGGCATAGGGTCCAACGGGTCCGGCTGGTCCGGTCAATTCGCCGCGCTTTCGGCGCATCATCGGGTGATTGCCTGGGACGCGCCCGGTTATGGCGGATCTTCGCCGCTCCCCGCCCCGGCGCCGGCGGCGGACGATTATGCCGGCGCGCTCGATGACTTCCTGGAGGCTCTCGGCATCGTGTCCTGCACTCTCGTCGGTCATTCCCTCGGCGCCCTGATGGCGGCTTCCTTCGCCGCGCGCCGTCCCGGCAAACTCGACGGCCTCGTCCTTGCCAGTTGCGCGCTCGGTTACGGAAGCGCCACCGAGGCCGATTACCCGGACACCATCCGGAACCGGCTGTCGGACATTCGGGAACTGGGCCCCAGGGGCCTTGCGGAGAAACGCTCGCCGCGGCTCCTGACCGAACGGGCCGGCCCCGACCTGCGGGCCCGCATCAGGGAAACCATGGCCGAGGTTACGCCGGCGGGTTACGAGGCGGCGACGCACATGTTGGCGCGATCCGATATCTTCGCCGACGCGCCGGGCATCCGGTGTCCGACTCTCGTGCTCTGCGGGGATGAAGACGTGATCACGCCCGACGAGGGCTCCAAGCGGGTGGCCGCCGGGATCGAGGGTGCGCAATATGTCGGCCTCGCCGGGCTCGGCCATGCCTGCTATGTGGAGGGGCCGGACGTTTTCAACGACGCCGTTCAAGCTTTCCTGAAGGGGCTCGACTAGACATGGATTTGGGATTTACCGGCCGGGTCGCGGTGGTGACCGGGGGCTCTTCGGGGATCGGCCTCGCCACCGTCCGGGCGCTGCTCGACGAAGGCGCAAAGGTGGCTTTTTTCGCCCGCGGCGAAGCCCGGCTGAATGAGGCCCTGGACCGGCTCAAGGCGGTCCACGGAGACCGGGTTCACGCCGAGCCTTGCGACGTGCTGGACAAGGACGCGGTCGCCGGGTTTCGCGACTCCGTCGCCCGGACCTTCGGCAAGGCGGATGTCCTGATCAACAATGCCGGTCAGGCCCACTGGGCGACCTTTGCCGAAACCACGGACGACGATTGGCGGGCGGAACTGGAGCTCAAATACTTCAGCGTCATCAATCCGATCCGGGCGTTTCTGCCCGATCTCGAAGCATCCGGCGCGGGCGCGGTCGTCATGGTGAATTCGCTTCTCGCCCGCCAGCCGGAGCCGCACCTGGTGGCCACCGCCTCGGCCCGGGCCGGTATCCTGAGCCTGGTGAAATCCCTCAGCACCGAATTCGCGCCAAAGGGAATCC
>JAPPFK010000142.1 GCA_028823885.1 Rhodospirillales bacterium
CGCTATGCCCGTTCCATCGCGCATTACAGGGGCGCCGGCACTGAACAGGCGCTGGACGGCATCAGCGGGCTGATCGCCGAATTTCCCGAAGACGGCTATTTCCGGGAACTAAAAGGCCAGATTTTGTTCGAGAGCGGCCGCGCGCGGGAGGCCCTGCCCTACTACGAGGAGGCCATCCGTCTGGTCCCGGATTCGGCCGTGCTGCGGGCCGACATCGGCCGCGTCCAGGTGTCGACCCAGGATCCGGCCCTGCTCGACGCGGCCATCGAAAACCTGTCCGCGTCGCTGAGCCGGGAGCCGAACCGGGCATCGGTCTGGCGTCAACTGGGCATCGCCTATGGCCGAAAGGGCGAGCGGGGACGCATGTCTCATGCCCTCGCCGAGCAGGCTCTGCTGCAACGCAGCTATCACAATGCCAAGAGGCTCGCAGACCGGGCGATCAATCTGCTCCCGGCCGGCTCGCCCGCGTGGATACGCGCCCAGGACGTGCTTTCCGCGGCCGAGACCGGTCTGGTCCGGCAGCGCCGAAACCGGTAGCCGCGGCCCGAAATCATGTACCGGCTCAGGTCCCCCGGCCAGGGGTCATTTTTTCGTGAGACCATGGGGATTTCGGCCGTCTCCACTTGTTCCCCGGCGGGGGCTGGGCCATCATCCCGGCGTCACAACCGCCGGGTATCCCGTTTGATGAAAAGCCTTGCCGTCCTGTTGGCGCTCGCCGCCGCGATCCTCGTCCTCCCGGGTGACGCCGCCGCGCAAAGCGGTCCCCGGTCATTTCCGGACGGGCTGACGGACCAACAGCAAAAAGAGGTCCGGGAACTTATCGGCGAATATCTCCGCGACAATCCCGAGATCGTTCTCGAGGCGATCCAAATCCTCCAGCAGCGCGAACAGGCGCGGCAAAACGAGCGGCAGCGCTCCAATCTGGCCGCGTACCGCCGCGAGCTGGAACGCGATCCCACCTCGCCGGTCGGCGGGAACCCGAAGGGCGATATCACCATCGTCGAATTTTTCGACTACCTGTGCGGCTTCTGCAAACAGGTGTTTCCAGCCATCCAGGAGTTGCTCAGGACCGACGGCAACATTCGTTGGGTGTTCAAGGAGTTCCCCATCCTGACACCGGAATCGCGGATCGCCGCCCGGGCGGCGCTGGCCGCCTGGAATCAGGACCGGGACAAGTATATGGATTTCCATGCCGCGCTGATGGAATCCCAGGGCGGCCTGTCCGAGCGCAAGATATTGCGCTTGGCCGGGAACGCCGGCCTCGATCCGGAAGCGATCAAGGCGGGCTTGAACGATCCGGCGGTGGAGCAGGCGCTGCAACGCAACTCTCGGCTCGCCGAGCGCTTGGGGATTCGGGGAACCCCGGGCTTCATCATCGGCGACCGGGTGGTGCCGGGCGCGATCGACCTCCGGACCATGCGGCAGATGGTCAAGGAACTCCGGGAGCGTTCCTGAGGCCTTCCAACTCCCGCCCGCGCCGTATTTTCAGTATTCGTTTCATATTCGTTTCAGGGCCCTGCTTCTGTTATACCGGTGCCACGTCTAACGGGGGCACTCCTTCCATGCGCGTTCTTTCCGTCTTCGGCACCCGGCCCGAAGCCATCAAGATGGCGCCCGTCGTCAGTGAATTGGCGGCGCGCGACGGCATCGAGTCGTTTGTCTGCGTCAGCGCGCAGCATCGGGACATGCTCGACCAGGTTCTCGCCGTGTTCGGAATCGATCCCGAGTTCGACCTCGACATCATGACCCACGGACAATCCCTGGAGGACATCACGACCGCGGTGCTTCGCGGCCTGCCGCCGATCTTCAAGGAGGTGGCGCCCGACCGGATATTGGTTCATGGCGATACCACGACGACAATGGCCGCCGCGCTGGCGGCGTTCTACGAGAACATCCCGGTCGGACATGTGGAAGCGGGGCTTCGCAGCGGAAACATGACGGCGCCGTGGCCGGAGGAAATGAACCGCCGGGTGACCGACACCCTGTGCGATTTGCACTTCGCGCCCACCGAGACGGCGCGTCAAAACCTGCTCAGCGAAGGTATCGGCGAGAACGGCATTACGGTCACCGGCAATACGGTGATCGATGCCCTGTTCGCCGCCCGCGACCGTCTGGCCGACGACGGCGGCCTCGCCGGCGCCGTCCAATCCGGACTGCCCGCGCTGGACCCGGAACGTCAACTGATCCTGGTGACCGGCCACCGGCGGGAAAACTTCGGTGACGGATTTCAGCGGATCTGCGGCGCCCTCGCCGACCTCGGCGCGCGGCCCGATGTGGAGATCGTTTACCCGGTCCACCTCAATCCCAGCGTCCAGGGGCCGGTTCACGACATCCTCGGCGGCCGGGACAACGTGCACCTGATCGAACCCGTCGCTTACCTGCCCTTCGTCGCCCTGATGGACCGGGCGCGGTTGATCATTACCGATTCCGGCGGCATACAGGAGGAGGCCCCGTCGCTCGGCAAGCCGGTTCTTGTCATGCGGGATGTCACCGAGCGGCCGGAGGCCGTCCATGCCGGCACCGTGCGTCTGGTCGGCACCGACGGGGCGAAAATCGTTTCGGAGACCGAGCGGCTGTTGGAGGACCGGGCGGCATACGATGAGATGAGCAAAGCCATCAACCCTTACGGCGACGGCAAGGCGGCCTCGCGCATCGCCGACGTGATCGGCTCATGAGCGGCGGATCCGGCAGGGTTTGCGTGATCGGGCTCGGCTACGTGGGCTTGCCGACGACGGCGGTCATCGCCAATCGGGGCATCGAGGTGGTCGGCGTCGACGCCGATGACGACGTGGTCGAGGAACTCGGCCGGGGCGAAACCCATATCGTCGAGCCCGATCTCCATATCCTGGTGCGGAGCGCGATCGCGTCGGGAAATCTCACCATCCGCGCCAAACCGGTGGAGGCGGATGTCTTCGTCATCGCCGTCCCCACCCCGTTCACCGACCGGCGAACCGCGGACCTCGGGCATTTGGAGGCCGCCGCCCGCGACCTCGCGCCGGTGCTGAAATCCGGCGACCTCGTGGTGCTCGAATCCACATCGCCCGTCGGCACCACCGGGCAGTTGGCGGACTGGCTGGCCGAGGAACGGACCGATCTTTCCTTTCCGGCCGGCGGCGGCGAGGCCTGCGACGTGCATGTGGCCCATAGTCCGGAGCGCGTACTGCCGGGCCGGGTCCTGTTGGAGCTGGTCGACAACGATCGGGTGATCGGCGGCCTGACACCGGCCTGCGGCGAAAAGGCAAAAGCGTTTTACGCCACCTTCGTCAAGGGCGACTGCCACGTCACGGACGCCCGGACCGCCGAGTTGGTCAAGCTCGCCGAGAATGCCTACCGGGACACCAACATCGCATTCGCCAACGAGATGGCGAATGTGTGCGAGGAACTCGGCATCGACGTCTGGTCGTTGATCGAACTGGCCAACCGCCATCCCCGGGTCGATATCCTGCGGCCCGGGCCCGGCGTCGGCGGCCACTGCATCGCCGTCGACCCCTGGTTCATCGTCCAGACGGCGCCGGAGTCGACGCCGCTGATCCAAACCGCCCGGGAGGTCAATGACGGCATGCCGGCGCGCGTGGTGCGGCGAATCAGGGCCGCGCTCGGTGAGCAGCCGGGCGGGCCGGTGGCCTGTCTCGGCCTGGCGTACAAGGCCGACATCGACGATCTTCGCGAGAGCCCGGCGCTCGACGTGATCCGCTTGTTGGCGGCGGAGACCTCGGTGCCAATGCTGATCGTCGAGCCGAACATCCAAACCCTGCCGGGCGACACCGCCCTCGGGGACGCGACGCTTTGCGCGCTCGACGATGCCCTCGATGCCGCCGAAATCGTCGTCCTGCTCACCGATCACAACGAGTTCCGCTCCCTGGAACGGGAGCGCCTCGCCGGGAAAATCGTCATCGACACCCGCGGCATCTGGCGATAGAAGGCGAAACCCCGAGCGGGGCGGCCGGACGCTCACCGCGCTGCCTGAACCTCGGGAGAGCCGCCGCGTCGCATTTTGCCCCGGGCAGCGTTCTTGATGACATCGGCCGTTTCCGAGGCGGCCCTGGACCACGAATATCCGGCGGCTTGCTTGGTTGCGCGGAGTCCCAGCTCGCGCCGCAACGCCGGGTCGTCGGCGATCGCGAGAATCCTGGAAGCCATCTCCCCGGCATCCAGGGGCGAAAAGAATTCCGCCGCATCGCCCACGATTTCGGGCATGGCCGCCGTGTTCGAGCAGGCGATCGGGGCGCCGCAGGCCATCGCCTCGATCAGCGGAATGCCGAATGTCTCTACCGTCGAAGGAAACACGAACACCAGACAACGGCGGTAGAGGTCGACCAACTCGTCGGTCCGTTTCTCGCCCAGGAACTCGACGACGCCGGCCAGGCCAAGCTCGGCAATCCTCCCCCGAAGCTCCCCCATATAGCCGGCGTCGATGGATCGTCCGGCAATCTTCAATTTGATCTCCGGACGCCGGCGGTGAACCGTCGCCATCGCCTCGATAAGGGTATGGATATTTTTCTTAATATAAATGTCGGAGACCGCCAACAAATGAGGTTCACGGTCCACGGTATCATCCGGCGAAAACACCGGGTTTACCCCGTGATTGACGATCGTAACCCTGTCCCGGCGGCGGCTGCCGAAACCGAAGGTCAAGGCATTCCTGGCATACCGCGAGACCGCGATCGCCTTCGTGCAGGTCAACAGCGACAGACCCGTCATCAGGGCCAGTCCGATCCAGTAGAGACGGCGCGAGAGCCGCGTTTCCCGGCCAAAGACCGCGAGGGAGTTGCTCAGCACGATCACCCTGTTGGGCGCGAACAGCGGTCCGTAGTTGGCCGGCGAGAAGGTGACGTCGGCGGACATCGATCTGGCCCGAACCGGCAGGGCCAGCTGTTCCCACACCAGGGCGGGGAAGAACCGGTTGTCGAATTCGAGCGGATGGACGCGGACCTTCTCGCTCAAATTTCCATAGAGCTCGGATTGATCGCGATGAAGGATGAGATGGATATCGAGATCGTCATCGTCCGCGAGGAGCGGCAGGATATTTCTCAGGTAAGTGACCCCGCCGCCGCTCTTTGCATGAATTCCGTTGACCAGCACGCGGATCTTGTTGCTGCGTGGAAATTTGCGGCTCACAACCGATCTCGAAGTTATCGAAGCGGAATCAGTGGATTATATCATTTGCGCCCGCCAGTCCACCAACGTCCGGGGACCTGTTGACGGCGCATACGGCCGAAGGCCGCCGGCCCCGCCGGCCATCGGCACAGAGGCCGGATGGCGGGTTGGCGGTGGTGGAGTGGTGGGGGTAGAGTACGAGTTCGCATTCTCGTTGGATGAACAACCAGCGCTAGTGGACTCAAGTACAAGAAGTGCCGGATTGATAGCGGTCGGCGAAAAGGTCACGGCCCTGCAACCCGGCCCGATGTCAGCGAATTAGCCGTGGTGGAGTGTTGGTGATGAGTGGGGCGCGGCTCGAAACAAGAGAATGCAATATTCAAACTGTGGTTGGAGTGATTTGTTGATGACGAGATTCGGCCGGGGCCGCACCGTTGCAATCGTAATATTTTTTGTTGTTACGGGCTGCACCATAAATTTTGCGGAGGCAAATCCACTATCCGAAAAAGAAGAGCTGACGAAACATGTTCAGACGATCTTCAACGGCGAAACCATCTACCGTTGGGAACAGCCTGTACGTTTCCAGCTTATCGGGTTGTCCGGCCCCACAGTTCTAGGACTTTTCTCCGGTGCGGTAGCGAAAGTTGCTACAGCTACCGGAATTGATATTCGTGAAGAGAGTGATCCGAAGAAAATCAACAGCTGGCTGATTTTTGTTGATGACATAAAGGCCGCCGCTAAGGTCCCGGATGTCGTTCCCATAATGAGACCTATCGGCGAGTCCGACGCCGAATATATCGCGAGAGTAAACAGTTGGGACGACAACCTTGTTCTGATTTTCAATCGTGGAATAAAACATGGCCGCATGCATTTCAGCACGGCCTTAGTGAACGCAACATTGTTGGATCCAGGTTCGTTGGAACGCTTATTTCTTACCGTGCTTTATAGGTCCCTCGCGAATTTGGATGCAGGTAGTGATCATATTTCCAATTCGCTCATGAATTCGGGATGGACCCCTCATTCAATGCCGTCCTTTCAAGACTTAAAAATCATCAATGCGATTTACAGCGACGAGTTTCCCTATCAGCCAGATACGACCGGGGGCGCTGTAGATGATCTTGTTAATCTACTGACACGATGAAGAAGTCTTGCTTGTGCACGGTTCGCCACGAAGATGCCCGGCGATCACGCAGCCAGCACCGGCAAGGCCGGTGTCGACAAGACGCCGGTCACGCGCCGCCGTCCACCCAATGGTCGAACCATGCCGCCGCGTTATAGAGCACCCAGACCAAGAGCGCCCCATCGCGGCGGCCACTGCGATGGTCCGAAATCAAATTCTTGACGTGCGCCTTGTTCAGCCCCGCCGCGTCCAACAGGGACGAGGCGGCGATTTGCGCCTCCGCCTGGCGCCCGAAATCGCCCCGCAGCCATTCCGCCATGGGCGCCGAGAAACCCATCTTCGGGCGGTCGATTATGTCGTCGGGGATGATCCCGCGGACCGCCGATTTGAGCAGCGCCTTGGCCTCTCCGCCCCTGATCTTGGCGTCCATCGGGATGCCCATGGTGTACTCGACAAGCTCGTGATCGAGATACGGCACCCGGCCTTCGAGGGAGGACGCCATGGTGATCTTGTCCACCCGCATCAGCAGCAGTTCCGGGAGGCGAAGCCGGAACTCGTTGTGGATCATTCGCATCAACTGGTCGCTCCCGGGAAAACGCATGTCGAACCCATCCAGGTACGCGAGCGCCACCTGCTCGCTGTCCCGCGCCCGGAACCGCGGCGGCAGCAGTCCCATATCGATGAGTTCGTCGAAGTCTTCCGGCCCGGCCGGATCGGCGCCATCCGTCAGCGGCGCCTTCTGGGATTCCCAATAGGCCACGGCGCCGCTCCAAAAAGCCTCGCCGCCGCGGGCGGCGCGGCCGACGGCATCGGCGTAAATCTCGAAGTTGGGAAACATGCCGGCGACGGCCCGCGCACCGGCCGCGGCGCCCCGCTGCATCGAGCCCGGCAGAAACTTCCGAAACGGGCCGAAATACTTTTGGTGAAGCCGCAGATACATCATGTAGGAGCGGTAGCCGCAGAACTGCTCGTCCGATCCCTCGCCGACCTGAACCACTTTCACCCCGTTCTCGCGCGCCAGCTTCGAGACGAAGTGGAGGGGAATGCAAACCCAGTCGGCCAGCGGCTCGTCCTGGTCCCGCACCAACTGCGCCAGGTATCCGGTCATGTCGCTTTCGTTCACCAGCACCTCGTGGTGCTCGGTGCCCAGGTGATCGGCCACCCGCCGGGCGTAGTCCAGCTCGTTGAGATGCTGGTGATCGCTGAATCCGACGGAAAACGTCTTGACGGGCTCCGCCGTGTGGCGGCTCATCAGGGCCGCGTTCACCGACGAATCAATGCCGCCGGACAGAAAGGCGCCGAACGGGACATCGGACATCATCCGGCGCTCCACCGACCGTTCCAGACGGTCGAGGACGCCGGTTTCATAATCCTCGCCGCTGCCGCCCCCGCCGCGAGGAACGGCATCCCAATACCGGACCGCCCGCATGGCTCCCCCGTCGGCCACCTCGAGATAGTGGGCCGCCGGCAGTTTGTAGATGCCGCGGAACATGGTGAGCGGCGCGGGCGGCGTCAGATAGCTCAGGTAGTGGTAAAGCGCGGTCCCGGACAGTTCGGGGCTAACAGCAGGATGGCGGACCAGGGATTTTATCTCGGAGGCGAAGAGAAACCGCCCGCCCGCCTTGGTGAAATAGACCGGCTTGATGCCCACCCGGTCCCGGGCCATGGTCAGGCGCTTTGCATTCCCGTCCCAAATGGCGAAAGCGAACATGCCCTGGAGACGCCCGAGCAGCCGTTCGATCCCCCACTCCTCGTAGCCGTGGACGAGAACCTCGGTATCGGCATGGTCGGTCGCGAACGTATGGCCCGTGGCGGCGAGCTCCCGCCGGAGTTCGAGGTGGTTGTAGATTTCCCCGTTGAACGTGATCCAGACCGAACCATCCTCGTTGCGCATGGGCTGATCGGCTTCGGCCGTCAGGTCGATAATCGACAGCCGGCGATGGGCCAGGCCGACCCGCCGGTCATCGGACAGCCATGTCCCCTCGCCATCCGGACCGCGGTGCGACAACGCATCGTTCATGTCCCGGAGTACGGGTTCGGGAACGCCGCCGGAAATGCCGTAGTGAATGATTCCCGCTATGCCGCACATGATCCTGGGACCGGCAATTTGACTCCGCGATGAGATGTTTGGGGCCTGGGACCGCGCAACGAACTCCGCCCGCTCGCAAATGACGACGGCCCCTAGCCTGCCACTCCGCCAATCGCCCGACAACCCCGGGGCCGGCGCTCAGTCCTCGGGGGGCGGCTCCAGGGCTTCGGTGACCTGGTCGAGCAGGCCGTAGAGCCGGGCGATATTGTCCTCTCCGGCCGCTTCGGCGATGGCCGCGTAATTGGCCTCCGAATGGGGCGCGACCTCGCCGACCAGTTCGAGGCCCTTCGGCGAGATGGCGACCAATACCCGGCGCTGATCGGCTGCGGCGGCCCTCCGGGTGATCAGGCCCCGGCCCTCGAGATTCTGGAGAATGCGCGACAAGCTGGGCATGAGGATAAAGCTCCGTTCCGCCAGGCGGCTGATCTCGATCTCGCCGGAATCCTCCAGGGCGCGCAGGACCCGCCATTGCTGTTCGGTCACGCCATGGGCCCGCAGCATCGGCCGGAAACGGCTCATCACCGCTTCACGCGCCCGCAACAGCGCCATCGGCAGCGAGTGGGAGAAATCCCGGAGCGGTACCCGGCTCATCGGCGCTCAGACTTTCTCGTCCGCCACGCCGTTGGACAGGACACCGATTCCCGGCACGTCGATCTCCACCATATCGCCCGGCACCAGCCATTTCGGCGGATCGAAGCGGGCGCCCGCCCCGGTCGGCGTGCCGGTCGAGATGACGTCCCCCGGCTCCAGCTCGGCGAAGGTGGAGATGTAGTTGATCAGGTAGGGGAAGTCGAAAATGAGGCTGTCGGTGGTATCGTCCTGGCGCACCTCGCCGTTGACCCGGGTGGTCAGGTGGAGCCCGCCGAAACCGCCGGTCTCGTCGGGGGTGACCATCCAGGGCCCGATGGCGCCGCTTTTTTCGAAGTTCTTGCCCTGGGTGACGTTGAACTTGGCGTGCCTGATCCAGTCCCTGAGGGTGCCCTCGTTCATCAGCGTCATGCCGGCGATGTGATCGAGCGCGTTCTCCCTGGGGATCCGCCGTCCGCCCTTGCCGATGATCAGCACGATCTCGCCTTCGTAGTCCAATTGACCGGATTCCGGCGGGCGAATGATGTCCTCCCCGTGGCCGACGAAGGACCCCGGCGTGCGGAAAAACATCGACGGAAATTGGGGCAGGTCGGAACCGTCCTTGTATTCCTCGTTGCGGTTGGCGTAGTTGACCCCGATGCACAGAAGCTTCGGCGGCCGCGGGATGGGCAGGAGATATCTGATGTCGGCGAGGTCCGCATCGCTCCCGGCGCCGGAGGTCACCTTGTCGACCTTGGAGAGGCTGCCGGTTTGCAGCACTTCGAGAACGCTGCCGCAGCCGGGTTCGTTCCGCGCGCCGACATCGACGATGCCGCCGCCGATGACGGCGCCGAACGATTGTTTGCCCTCGAGCTCGTAGGTGACGAGTTTCATCCGCCGGTTCCCTGCCCTGAATTATTTAACTTGTTAATCATACGGCGGTTCGGCGCAAATGGGAAATGGGCGCACCCGGCTCAAATGCCGCCAAGATCGGCACGCTCCTCGAAATACTCCCAGGCCCGGTCCATGGAAAGCGGGGAGAATTGGATTTCCTGATAGAGCCGTTCCTCCTCGGGCGACAGATATTTGACCTCGCCCATCCGCATGGCGGCAATCTGCAGCTGGGCGTTGACCTGGAGGTAGATCGACACCATGACCGCCTCCTTGAGGTTGGGACCGACGACCACGCATCCGTGACCCCGCATCAGCGCCACCCGTCCCGACCCGAGACATTTCGCGAGATCGTGGCCCTGCTCCATGGTCAGGACCAGCATGTTGGTATCGCCGAAATTATCGGCGATGTCCCACACCGGGACTTCCGGGCCGATGCCGCTGCCGACGTGGACCAGCGGCCGGATCGGCGTATCGGTGACGCCGAACGGGATCACGGCATGGGAATGGTTGTGGACCACGGCATTGACGTCGGGCCGGGCCTGATAGGCGGCGCCGTGGATCGGCCGCTCCCCGTAGGGCCGCCGGTCATCGTCTATGGGGTTGCAGTCGAGGTCGAACTCCATGATGTCGGCGGGCGTCACCAGGGCCGGACTCAACGACCGGGCGAGCAGGAACCGCCCGGGATCGCCGGGATGCCTCATACTCACGTGCCCGTAGGCATCCACCACATCCTCGCGGGCCAGGATACGGTTGGCGACGGCCACCTGCCGGCGCGCCTCCTCCACTGTCGTCATTTTCCGATCCTCCGGTTCATCCGCGCCGGCGCCTTCACGAAACGTCCCGGCCTTCCCGCGCCTTGTAGACGGGGAGAGACCAGCCGAACCTGATTGCCAGGGCGCGGACCGTGAAGCAACACAGGAAGCCAAATCCGAAGGCCAAGAGACCGCCGGCCCCGGCGAGGGACAGCCCGGCGAACGCCACGGCGCCGGCCAGCGCGGCGGTGACGTAGATCTCCTTCCGCAGGATCAGGGGCACCTCGCCGCCGAGCACGTCGCGGATGATCCCGCCGAAGGTGCCGGTAACGATCCCCATGATGACCGCTACCAAAGGATGGGCGCCGACCGCCAGGGCCTTCTCCGCGCCCAGAATGCAGAACAGGGAGAGCCCGAGGGCATCCAGCCACAGGATCAATCGGTAGCGGGAGTGAAACAAATGGGCGGCGAAATAGGTGACCGCGGCGGCGGCGATGCAAACGGCGGCGTAGGATGGCTCCTGCACCCAGTTGACCGCCCCGTCGCCCAGCAGCAGGTCGCGGACCGTGCCGCCGCCGACGCCGGTCACCGTGCCCAAAAGCACGAAGCCGAAGATGTCCATCTGCTTGCGGCTCGCCACCAGCGCGCCGGAGATGGCGAACACGGCGACCGCCAGATGGTCGGCGGCGACGAGGAAATCCATGCCGGGGAGAAACTGCATCGGGACCGCTATCTATTGGAACGTGGCTGGTTGTCGCATGAAACCGGCCGAAAGGAAAACCGAAGGATCCGGCCCGAATCCGGCCCGAAATCGTATCCGCCGGGCTTGAAAAAGCGGGCACGCCGCAAGGGCGTGAATGGCCGCGAGCCATGCATTTTTTGCATAGCTGTAAGATGTTGAAATTCCATGATTTATAAATATTTTCCAATTCGGCACTTTTCGCCGGTAT
>JAPPFK010000174.1 GCA_028823885.1 Rhodospirillales bacterium
TGTCCGAGGTGTAGGGTTTGAGCGCCTCGGCGAAATCCCCATTGAGCACTTTCAGATCGTCACCGCGGCTGGTGTCATAACGGGGCGCGCCGTCGGTCATGTTTTGCAGGTGGCTCTTGCCCGACAGCGCCGTCCGGTAGCCGTCGGCCCGCAATATGTCGACAAAGGTGTTCGCCTGGAGCGGCAGCGGCAGTCCATTGCCGCGGGCGCCGGTGACCGAAGGCAGCCGGCCGGTCATCAGACTCGCGCGGTTGGGCATGCAGACCGGCGACGCCACATAGAACCGGTCGAACCGGGTGCCGCGTTCGGCAAGGCCGTCGATGGTCGGGGTTTTCAGAAATGGGTGTCCGGAGCAGCCGAGATAGTCGGCCCGGTGCTGATCGGTAATGACGAAAAGGAAGTTCGGCCGTTTCTCAGCCATCGTTTTCGGTGTCTCCCGTGGCCCACGTTTGTCTTGTTGCGGGCAACTATGCAGAAGGCGGCATGGGGCGGTCTACCCGGCCCGCCGGAGTTCTCGAAAGTTGTCCGAGATTCGGACACAAAAAGGGCGGCCGTGTCGTGACGGCCGCCCTATCGGGCCGGCGTCAGTCGAGGTCCAAGTCGAACAGTTCGATCGCGTTGGTGCGCCCGATCCTGAGTTTTTCCTCGCCCGAAACGACTTCCGTCGCGTCGTACCAGTCGGCCGCATCCTCCATCTTCTCGAACGGGTAGTCGGCGCAGAAGAACATGCGGTCGACGCCGACGACGTCGAGGCAGCACCGGAAGGCCGGATCCTGGAAGTTGCCCGATGTCGTGATGTAGAAGTGATCGAGGAAATATTCGCCCAGCGGCCGGTTGCCCCGGTATTCGCGGCGCGAGAACCGCATCCGCGCATCGATCCGCCAGAGATCGTAAGGGATGTGCTCGCCCAGGTGGCCGATGATGATCTTCAGGTTGGGATAATCGTCGAACATTCCCGATCCGCACATGCGGAGCGAATGAATGGACGTTTCAACGGCGAATCCCCACGGCGAACTCTTGAGCCAGGGATGACCGTCATAGACCGGCGCGCGCGACGGCAGCTGCATACGCGGGTGGAGATAGAGCGGCACGTCCAGCTCCGACACGGTGCCCCAGAACGGCCGTAACGCCGGTTCATCGAGGTACAGAATATCGTCGTCCTGGCCGGTTTGCTGGAAGCCGTTGACCATGGCGCCCTTGAATCCCATTTCCTTGACGCAGCGGGTCAGCTCTTCGGATGCCGCATCCGGATTGTGCATCGGGAGCGCCGCGAACGCCGCGTAGCGGTCCGGATGGCGCGCGACGGCATCCGCCATTGCGTCGTTGGCTTTCCTGGCCACCTCGACGGCTTCACCGACATCCCGGATGCCCTGAACGCCCGGTGCGTTGTTGGAGAGGATGGCGAATTCAATTCCCGTCTTGTCCATGAGTTCCAGACGCTCGTCGTCCATATCAAGGATTTGACGGGTGAATTCGTCCCACTTCCCCGAATCGCCGGCGAACGCGCGGGTGTCTTCCAGGGTTTCGGGGATCGCCATGTGTTCCTCGAAAACGATTTTGCCTTTCATGGTGGGATTCTCCTGCTAGCTCATTCGTCCGTCGAAATCCTTCGGCGCCTATATTCTCTGGCGCCTGACGCCTCGAGGACTCGAAATTTGAAAAACATCTGTGATTGGTACCGGTTTCGCGCAGCCGGCTCGGTGCGGACGCAACCTCGTTCCCGGTGAATCGGCCCCTCCCTGGGTCCTTATTGTTCGTTGCCCGAGCAATTTCATCAGAAGCCGCGGAGCAAATCCACTTCGCTGCCCGATATTCTGCTTCGAGTCCGAATCCCGGACATGTTTGCGTCCGACCGGCTGCGGGCTAGGCGTTTTGAGCCCGCCAGGCTTCGGTGTTGTCGAGGGTGGCGAGGGGCTGCGTCATGCCCGGGTCGAATGCCTGCGGCTCATCTCCCACGGCGATCTTGTTCGGCCAACCCGGATCGGCCAGCGCGCCGCGGGCCATGGCGACGAAGTCGGCGTCACCCGCACCGATCATCCCGTCGGCGGCGACCGCATCGTTCATGCCGCCGCAGGCGATGACGGGTCCCGAGAAATATTCCCGGGCGTGGGCCGCGAGCGTCTTGTCGCCGCCGAAGACGGGCTTGAAGGCGGGCACGCTGTTGATGTGGAGATAATCGGCGCCGACGGCATCCATGGCCGAAAACAGCGCCTTGGCATCATCGGCGCCGCCCTCCCAGACATGCTCGAGGTTGTTGACCGCCATCTGCGAGAGCCGCATGCCGATCGGAACGCCGCCGGCGCCCGCTTTGACGGCGGCGAGGATCTCCGCATGGAAGCGGGCGCGGTTCCCGGCCGATCCGCCGTAAGCGTCGTCCCGCCGGTTTGTCGCCGTCGAGAAGAACTGATGGAGCAGGTAGCCGTTGGCGCCGTGAATCTCGATGCCGTCGAAGCCCGCGGCAACGGCGTTTTTGGCCGCCTGGGTAAACGCAGCCTTGATCTCTTCGATCTCGTCGGTGGTAAGGGCGGCCGGGGTCCTGTAGGGGCCGTCGCCGAAATAATTCCTGGCCATCTCTCCGACGGGCCGAATTGACGACGGCGCCCGGGTGCCATCCGCATGGTCGTTGTGTTGAGAGAGCGCCCCGGCATGCATCAGCTGCTGGAATATCCTGCCGCCGGCTCCGTGCACGGCCTCGGTGACCCTTGCCCAGGCATCGATCTGCGCCTGGTCGGTAATCCCCGGCTGGTTCAGATAGCCTTGGGAATGCTCCTTGTCGGTGTAGGTTCCCTCGCTGATGATCAGCGGAAAGCCGCCTTCGGCGAAGGCCCGGTAGTGGGCCTGCATTTGTCCGGTGGCCAGACCCCCCGCCGCGGCGCTGACCCGGGTCATGGGCGCGGTGACGATCCGGCATGGCAGGTTGAGACCGCCGATCTCGCCGGCTTGAAACAGGTTGGGATAATCGGATCGGCTCATGGGGGGTCTCCCGGACACGTCAGTTTGGTTGTTTTCCCGGACGGAAAATTTCGTAGATAGTTATGCCGGTATCGAGGCTTCTCAAGAGCGCACCGCTCGGTGCGCGCCGAATCGTAAACGGAGGGAAACGTGGCAGAGCGGAAACAGTTGGGGCTGGCCATCGTCGGCTGTGGCGTGGTGGGGCGTATCAGGGGTGCGCTGGCGAAGGATTTTCCGGGCATCGGCTGGATCGGGCTCGCCGATATCAACGAGCGTCTGGGGAGGCAACTCAAGGAAGATCTCGATGCCGATTTCTTCACCACCGACTTCAACGAGCTTGTCCGGCGGCCCGAAGTGGATGCGGTGATCGTCGCCACCTCCACTTGGAGCCATGTGGAACCGACCTTGGCAGCGGCCGACGCCGGGCACATGATGATGATCGAAAAACCGCTGGCGACGGACGCCCGGGAATCGGCGCAGGTCCTGGCGGCCATCGAAGCCGCCGGCGTCGACGCGGTGGTCGGCTATACCCAGCGCTTTCGCCGCCGGTTTCTGGTGGTCAAGGAGCGCATCCGGACGGGTCAGATCGGAGACGTCACCGCCGCGGTCACCCGCGCCTTCATGAACCGCATGGCGCCGACGGGGGAGGTGCGCCTGACCCAGGATCGCCGATTTCTCACGCCCATGGTGGTGTCCGGGACCCACAGCCTCGACATGTGCCTTTGGCTGATGGGCGATGCGGCGAGACCGGTCTCCATATTCGCCCGGTCCACCGAGAAGGTGATGAGCGAACTGGGCACCAAGGATGCCACCTTCGGGGTCTTCACCATGGAGGACGGCACCATCTGGAGCATGAATATCTGTTGGGCCTTGCCCAAGGAATGGCCGGGCGCGGTCTACGGGCTGGAGATCGGGATCGTCGGCACCAAGGGCGTGATCGACATCGAGGATACCCACCGGGATGTCATTCTGGCTACCGAGATGCCGCAGGGTCCGGCCTACAATCCCGACGGGCTGACCATCGAGGTGGAGCGGAACGTGGATTTTCTTACCAGCTTTCCGCCCGGCGACGTCCACGGCGGCGAGCTTTGGGGCCCCATGCGCGAGGAAACCAACACCTGGTTCCAGCGCATCTACAACAAGAAGGAGACGCCGCACGCCACGGCGGCCGAGGGCCACCGCAATCTCATGCTCACGATGGCCATGGACCTCTCGGCCAAAACCGGGCGGGAGATCGAATTGCCCATCGGCCCGGAGGCGTTGATGGCGGGTCTGGAAGCCTGACCCGCATTTCCCGCCAGCGCCGCGCAGACCATGACCCTGGTAAGGAATGCGGGCTGAACCCGCTCAGCGCCTGGCGATGGGTTTGACCTTGCGGACTTTCTTGCCGGTATAGGCGGAGATCGGCCGGATCAGCATGTTGTCGGCGTTCTGCTCCAGATAGTGGGCCGCCCAACCGGTGATCCGGGATGCCACGAAGATCGGCGTGTACAGGTTGATGGGAAAGCCCATCAGGTAGTAGGCGGGACCCGAAGGGAAATCCAGGTTGGGGTAGATGTTCTTTTCTCCCACCATGATCCCCTCGAGTATCTCGGAAATTCTGATCCAATTGTCGTCGCCCGCATAGTCCGAGAGGTCTTTCAGGCAAGCGCTCATGATCGGCACCCGGCTGTCTCCCCATCGATAGACCCGATGGCCGAACCCCATGACCAGCTGCTTTTTGGCGAGCCGGTTCCTGAGCCACCGCTCGGCGCGGCCCGGGGTCTTGATCTCTTCCAGCATCTGCATCACCGCCTCGTTGGCGCCGCCGTGGAGCGGTCCCTTGAGGGCGCCGATGGCGCCGGTCACCGCCGAGTAGATGTCGGAACGGGTCGAGGCGATGACCCGGCCGGTAAAGGTCGAGGCGTTGAAGCTGTGCTCCGCGTAGCAGGTAAGCGAAATGTCGAAGGCCCGGACCACCTCCTCCGGCGGCACTTTTCCGAAACACATATGGAAGAAATTCTCCGCAAAGCTCAGATCCGCTTTCGGCCGGATTCTCGGCTTGCCCTGGCGGAACCGGAAGTCGGTGGCGATCATCGTGGGAATCTTGGCCAGCATATTGACCGCCCGGTCCATGTCCCTGGCTTCCGGCTCGCCGCCCCACGCCTCCTCGGTGGTGCCCAGATAGGAGACCGCCGTCCGGACGGTATCCATCGGATGCGCCGTCTTGGGAAACTGCTTGATGACGTTGACATGGCCCCGGGTGATGTCCCGGCGTGCACGCTCCTTCCGCTTGAAGCCGGCCAGTTGCGACCGGGTCGGCAATTCGCCCGTCAGCAACAGGTAAGCGACCTCCTCGAACGAGCACTTTGCCGCCAGTTCGTGAACCGCGTAGCCCCGGTATGTCAGCATCCGCTCTTCCGGAACCACCAGCGAGACGGCGGTCTCGTCCGCGACAACGCCGACGAGGCCCTTGCGGATATCGGGCGCCGCCTTGGCCGCCTTCCTGCCTTTCTTGGACTTCTTTTTTTCTTTCGCCATGATCAATCCTCCTAGCCGCCGCGCTTAAATCTTGAAGTTGAATATGTCCTCGTCGAAAGAGGCATAGTCTTCGTAGTGCAATATCTCGTAGAGCCGTTTGCGGGTTTGCATGTCCGGCACGACGCTCGCCTGGGTCCCGTCCTCGGCCATGCGCCGGTAGCCGTCCTCGACCGCCTTCATCGCCAGCCGCAGCGAGGTAACCGGATAAATCGCCATGTCGTAGCCGAGGTCGGTCAGCTGCTCGGCCGTGAGATAGGGCGTCTTGCCGAATTCCGTGAGGTTGGCGAGCAGGGGCACATGGATGGCCTTGCGGAATGCCTCGAACTCCGCCTCGGTATGAAGCGCCTCCGGGAAGATCGCCTCGGCGCCGGCGTCGACATAGGCCTTGGCGCGTTCGACCGCCGCATCGAACCCCTCCGCCTCCTTGGCGTCCGTCCGTGCCATGATCAAGAAATTCCCGTCCCTTTTGGCCGCCGCCGCGGCGCGGAGCTTTTGGGTCATGGTGTCCGTATCGACCAGCACCTTGTTGTCCAGGTGTCCGCAGCGCTTGGGCAATATCTGGTCCTCCAGATGACACCCGGCGAGACCCGCGTCCTCCAGTTCCCGGATTGTCCGGGCCGCGTTCATGGCTTCGCCGAAGCCGGTATCGACATCGATCAGCGCCGGCAGATCGGTAACACGGGCGATCTGGTGGCCGCGGCCGATGACCTCGGGCAGGGTGGTGAGGCCGATGTCCGGAAGCGCCAAATCGGCGGACAGGGCAGCGCCGGAGATGTAGACCCCGTCGAAACCCAATTCCTCGACAATTCGCGCGATGATCGGCGCGTGAGCGCCCGGCATGCGCAACAGTTCGCCGCTGCCCAGGCGCTTTCGGAATTCGGCCCGCTTCTGGCCGGCGGTTTTTTCCGTAAACAGCATCAGAAAATCCCTCTGTGGCTGTCCCGCGCATCGGTCAGCGGGGCGGCATCCAGTGCGACGTTCAGGGCATCGAGGCCGCCCGCGGAAATGTCGGCTAGGCCTTCCGCCGCGTCGATGAACCGCCGGGCCTCCTGCTCGCTCACCAGTCCCTCCGCCAGCGTCCTGAACTTGCCGATATAATCGGCGCGCTTGAACGGATTGGCGCCGGCCGGGTGGGCATCGGCCACGGCCAATTCATCGACGACGGTCTCGCCGGTGGTCAACGTGACTTCGAGGCGGCCGCCGAATGCCCGCTGGTTGGGGTCGGGGTGATGGTAGCGCTCGGTCCAGGCGGCATCCTCGGCGGTCTCGATCTTATGCCACAGCCGCACCGTGTCCTCCCGCGCCGCGCGCGCCGGCGCATAACTGTCCACATGGTGCCATTTGCCGTCCTGCAGCGCGACCGCAAGAATGTACATGATCGAATGATCGAGGGTCTCCCGGCTCGCTTTGGGGTCCATCTTTTGGGGATCCCCGGCGCCGGTGCCGATGACATGGTGGGTGTGGTGGCTGGTGTGGAGAACGATTTTCTCCACACCTTCCCAATCGCCGATCTTCGGTCTCACCCGGAACGCCAGATCGATGAGCGCCTGGGCCTGATACTCGGCGGAATGGGCCTTGGTGTAGCTCTCGAGAATGGCGCGTTTGGGCTCGCCTGCCGCCGGAAGCGGAATGTCATAGGCCGCGTCGGGTCCATCCAGAATCCATGCGATGACACTGTCTTCACCCTCATAGATGGGGGACGGCGCGCCTTCGCCCCGCATTGCCCGGTCCACCGCTTCGACGGCCAGCTTGCCCGCGTGGGAGGGCGCAAAGGCCTTCCAGCTGGAAATTTCGCCCTTGCGGGATTGGCGGGTCGAAACCGTGACGTGCAGCGCCTGTTGAACGGCCTGGTAGACGACCTCCGTCTCGAGATCGAGCAGGGCGCCCAGGCCGGCTGCCGCGGACGGCCCGAGATGCGCGATATGGTCGATCTTGTGGGCATGCAGACAAATGCCCTTTACCAGGTCGATCTGCACCTCGTACGCCGTCGCGAGTCCGCGGATCAGATCGGCGCCGGAGCAGTTCAGCTGCTGGGCGACCGCCAGGAGCGGCGGGATATTGTCGCCGGGATGGGAGTAGTCGGCGGCCAGGAAAGTGTCGTGGAAATCCAGTTCCCGGACGGCGGTGCCGTTGGCCCAGGCGGCCCATTCGGCGTGGACCTTGGCCGCGGGCGGGAGACCGAACACCGTTGCACCGCCATTCCGCGGGTGCAGCAGAGCCTGGGCGCGCGCCGTCGCGACGGGTCCGCGGTTGATGGCCGCCATGGCGACGCCGGCATTGTCGATGATGCGGTTGATGATCATCCCGGTCACGTCCGGCTCGACCGCGACGGGATCGGTGGCGAGTGCCGCGAGCTTCCAGGCCAGCTGATCCTCGCGTGCGAGATGGTGTGCGGATGGATGGACGGTGACCCTAGTGCTTTGCACGAACAAGAACCCTCTGATGTATACCGGTGATCTTAGTCAGCGCGGCGGGGAAGTCCATCTTGGACAAATCCGCAAAGGATGCCTGTTCAGCGGACCATGGTCCCGGACGGCGCGTCCTTGAAGTCCGGCGCCGCGCCGGCTCATGACCGGGCGTCAATACCTTTCTCTATGCCGGTCAATGATTGACCGATCCGCCGTCGACAACGACGCATTGGCCGGTCATGAAGTCGCTGTCCGCGGAAGACAGGAAGATCAGCGCGCCGACCAGGTCATCGGGCGTTTCATCCCGCTTGAATGCGCGGCTGTTGACCACCATGTCGTGGTTCATTTCACGCTGCTCATTGCGATTGGCGATGACGTTCTCGCTCATGGTGAGGCCGGGCGCCAGCGTGTTCACGCAAATGCCGTCTTCGCCCACTTCGCGGGAAAGGGACCTGGTGAACGCCAAAATCGCGCCCTTCGAGGATACGTAGTGCAGCATGTAGGGCGACCCCTTGAACAGCGTGCCCGACGCGATGTTGATGATCTTGCCGTACTTCTGCTCGCGCATCTGCGGCACGGCCGCCTTTGCGCAAAGAAACGGCCCCTTCACGTTGACGGCCATCAGGCTGTCCCACTGTTCCGCCGAGATGTCTTCGAAGGGGCCGGGAACGATATTGCCGAAGATGGCGGCATTGGTGACCATGATGTCCACGCGGCCGAATTTGGCGACCGTTTCGCCGACCATGGCTTGTGTCTCCGCCTCGTTTGTGACGTCGGTCCTCAATGTCAGAATCTCGGCGCCCTGGTAGGCGAACCGGATCTTCTCCGCCGCGGGTTCACAGTCATCGATGTCGGTGAGCACGACCTTGGCGCCTTCGCCGGCGAGAGCCGATGCATAGGTTTCGCCGATGCCCTGTGCCGCGCCGGTGACAATCGCCACCCGGTCGTCGAGACGTCCCATGATTTCCTCCCTGGTTCCCTCGCCCCTGAATTCAAGGGCGGCAGTCTAGCCGGTGAGTCCCCGCTCTAAAACGAGATTCAGCCGGCGCGAAAATGCCGCCGGATCGGCGATGCTGTCGCCTTCGAGGATTTTTGCCTGATCAAGCAGCAGCCGGGCGGTCTCGTCCATGATTTCGCCGTCCGCCGGCCGGTCGACGAGCCCGGTGAGCTTCCTGATCAGCGGGTGGCTCGGGTTGAGTTCAAGAATTCGCGCGGCGCTCGGAACGTTCATGTGCCCCTGCTGGCGGAGCATGCGCTCGAGATGCAGGTCCATGTCGCCGTCGGCCGCCACGAGGCAGACGGCGCTGTCGGTGAGCCGCTCGGAGACCCGGACGTCCTTCACGTCTTCGCCGAGGGTCTGCTTGATGCTCAGCACGAGTTTGGCCATGTCCGCATCGTCGGCCTTGTCCGCATCCGGCGCGGCCTCGCTGTCTTCCTTCTCGAACCTGGTCAGATCGATTCCGCCGCTGGTCACCGATTTGAGCGGCTTGTCGTCATACTTGCCCACCGCCGGCACCCAGAATTCGTCGATCGGATCGGACAGCAGCAGGACCTCTACGCCCCGGGACTTGAACCCCTCGATCTGCGGGCTGGCGGCCAGCGCCGCCGGGTCGTCGCCGCTGATATAGTAAATCTCATCCTGTCCTTCGGGCATGCGGCCAACGTAGTCCGCCAGACTGACGAGCCCGGTGCCGTTGGTGGACCGGAATCGCGCCAGCTCCAGGATGGGTTCCTGGGCCGCATGATCCTCGTAGAGCCCTTCCTTGAGGACGGCGCCGAAATTGTCCCAGAACACGGCGTACTCCTCCGGGGCCTTTTCGGCTTTCTTCCTGAGTTCGGCGAAGATCTTCTTGACCAGCGCGCCGCGGATTTTCGTCACCAGCACATTGCGTTGGAGCATTTCCCGGCTGACGTTCAACGGCAGGTCCTCGGAATCCACGATGCCGCGGACGAAGCGGAGATGGCTCGGCATCAGGTCTTCGCACTCGTCGGTGATGTAGACCCGTTTGACGTAGAGTTTCACTCGATGGCGGCGGTCGGGGTGCATCAGGTCGAAGGGCCGGCTTGACGGCACGAACAACAAGGCCGTGTACTCGATCTTGCCTTCGGCCCGGGTGTGCAGGGTCAGCCAGGGGTCATCGAAGACGTGACCGACATGGTGATAGAACTCCTGATACTGCTCGCCGGTGATGTCGCTCTTCGGCCGGGTCCACAGCGCGGAACCGGTATTGATCTGGCTCTCCTGGTCCTTGGTGACGAAATTGATCGGAATGGCGATGTGGTCGGCATAGCTTATGACGATGTGCCGAATGCGTTCTTCCTCCAGGAATTCGCTTTCACCTCTGGCCAGGTGCACGGTCACCGAGGTTCCGGGCGTGTCCCGCTCGGCCTCTTCGATCAAGAACTCGCCGCCGCCTTCCGAACTCCACCGCCACGCCCGGTCCTCGCCGGCCTTGCGGCTCACCACGTCGACCTTCTTGGCCACCGCAAAGGAGGCATAGAAGCCGACACCGAATTGTCCGATGAGCGCGGCATCCTCCTTCTCGTCACCGGTCAGGCTCTCCAGGAACTGGGTGGTGCCGGACCGGGCGATGGTGCCGAGGTTCTCGATCAACTCGTCGTGACTCATACCGATGCCGTTATCGGCGACGGTGACGGACCGCTTCTTCTTGTCGGCCGAAATTTCGATGCCGAAACCGGACCCGCCGGGCAACAGGTCGGGATTGGTCAGCGACAAATATCGCAGCTTGTCGCAGGCATCCGAAGCATTCGAAATCAGCTCGCGCAGGAATATCTCCTTGTTGGAGTACAAGGAGTTCACGACGATATCCAAGACCTTCCCGACCTCGGCCTGAAACTGGAGTTTTTCTTCGCTCATGTGCTTCACCCTCTAGCGCGCCCCACGATGAAGCGGGTCCTCTCAAGGCCCATATGTAATCGGCTGTCGGATTTTCGCAAGGGCCGGGGGCGGGCGTCGGTGTGGAGCTTGGTTTTTGACCGTCACCAAGGCGTACGCGGCGGCCGTCGGCTTGAATATGGCGGGTTGACGCCAAGAAAGGCCGGTCGTGATTGGCAAAGGGAACCATCATCTGTCAAAATGTCGACGCACGTTGGCCGCGGCGGATTCCCGGCGGGTGGGCCGATAAACGACAACAAACCAAGGAGCGTTCGATGCAGATTCCGGTCCAAATTTCATTCAGGGATATCGATCATTCCGACGCCATCGAGGCGCGCATCCGGGAGAAGGTGGACAAGCTCGAACAATATTACGACCGCATCACCAGCTGCCGCGTGGTGGTCGAGGCGCCCCATCGGCATCAGCAGAAGGGCAAGCTCTACAACGTCCGAGTAGACCTGAGCGTTCCCGGCGAGGAGATCATCGTCGATCACGACAAACTCAACGACCCGGCGCATGAGGATGTCTATGTGGCGATCCGGGATTCCTTCGAAGCGGCGCGCCGGCAACTGAAAAAGCATGTTCGGAAAATTCGCGACAACCATCTCAGGGAAGAAAGG
>JAPPFK010000050.1 GCA_028823885.1 Rhodospirillales bacterium
CGCGACCACGGTGCTGTCGCGCCAGATCGCCGAGCTCGGCATCTACCCGGCGGTGGATCCTCTCGACTCCACGTCGCGGGTGTTGACCGCCGATGTGGTCGGCGAAGAGCACTACACCACCGCCCGCGAGGTGCAGCGCGTGCTGCAGACCTACAAGTCCCTGCAGGACATCATCGCCATTCTCGGCATGGACGAACTTTCCGAAGAGGACAAGCTCACCGTGGCCCGGGCGCGGAAAATCCAGCGCTTCCTGTCGCAGCCGTTCCATGTCGCCGAAGTGTTCACCGGCTCGCCGGGCGTCTTCGTCAACCTCGACGACACCATCAAGGGCTTCGCGGCCATCTGCGCCGGCGAGTACGATCACCTGCCGGAGACCGCCTTCTACATGGTCGGCACCATCGAGGAAGCCGTCGCGAAGGCCCAGAAGATGGCCGCCGAGGCCGCCTAGGGGGAGCCCGAAGGACACCGATCATGGCCGATACCGCCGCAGACAAGGTTGCCTTCGATCTCGTGACGCCGCTGAACCTGGTGGCGTCCGAGGACGTCGACATGGTGGTGGTGCCGGGCGGCGCCGGCGATTTCGGCGTGCTGCCGGGCCACGCGCCGTTGATCTCGACCGTCCGTCCAGGCGTCGTCGAGGTGCACCAAGGCGGCGCCGTCACCTCCCGGATATTCGTCGAGGGCGGATTTGCCGAGGCCAATGCGGAGCGTTGCACGGTTCTCGCCGATGCGGCCCAATTGGTTGACGAAATCGACGCCGGGGCGGCTTCCCGGCGGCTTGACGCCGCCAGGGAGGCGGTCGGCTCGGCGGATGACGACGGAAAAGCCGCCGCCGAGACGGAGCTTCGGATCGCCGAGGCCTTGGTGCTGGCCGCCGGAAGCGGCGGAGATGTCCACTAGATTTCCATTGTTGGCGTTTATGGCGGTCCTCATGACCGCGCTTCCCGTCCGGGCGGGTGATCTGATTGTCGAGGTCACCGAGATTCGCAACGACCGGGGCGTCATTCGCCTTGCCTTGCACAACGACCCCGAGGAATTCCCCGAAGGAAAGCGGTTCAGGGGGTTCGATGAACCCGCGAACGCCGGATCCATCGTCGTGACGATGAAGGACATTCCCGCCGGCCGCTACGCCGCGGCCTTGCTCCATGACGAGAACCGGGATGGGGGGATGGACAAAAGCTTTATCGGCTGGCCCCTGGAAGGGTTTGGCTTTTCCAACGACGCCCCGGTGCGGCTGAGCGCGCCCCCCTTCGAGGCGGCGGCATTCGACGTCCCCAACGAAGGGACGCGCATCACCATTCGGGTGCGGTACTACTAGGTTCCGGACTCGATTATGTGATTCCCGTCTTCGCGGGTTCGAGGTTCACGCTTTCCTCCTCACTGCCTCCGTATCTCCGTGGTGAACCTGGTCCGGGCGCAAAAAAACCGCCGGAAACGGCGGCTGATGTTCAAACGGCTGGAGCGATGCGCACGGCTCCCGATCATGAGAAAAAACCATACCATATCTGTCGCATGTGTCGCAAGCGTTTTTTGAATTATTTTCTTGAAATTGAAGATATTTTGCCCAATCGAGGACAAATAGGCGGGACGGGCACCAAGAACGGCCTAGGAATATGCCGTAACTAATTATAAATCAACACGTTTTTTCATCTTATCAAAACCGTATCGAAAATGTAATATATTTTGGAAATATTTACCTAATCGGAGCAAACGAGCCTGCGCGACGGGCGGCTCAATCGGGGCCGGGGCCTGGAGGATAGGAATCCGCCGCTTGCCGATTGCGTGGTAGGCTTGCCGGGCCATATTAGAGGAACGATCGACCGCAACCGGCTGGAGGCAGACCGCCATGGACAAAGCCGTCGACGATTTCATTCATGCCGGGTCCCTTTCGGAAATCAAGGCCAAGGGCATGGCCCTGGTTCGGGGCGGACCGACGCCCATTCTGGTGGTGCATGACGGCGGGCGCTTGTTCGCCCTCGACAACCGTTGCCCGCACCTGGGCTTTCCGCTGAACCAAGGCTCGGTCGAAGACGGCATTCTCACCTGCCACTGGCATCATGCCCGGTTTGACCTGTCCAGCGGCTGTACCTTCGATTTGTGGGCCGACGACGTTCCCACCGCCGAGGTCAGGATAGACGGTGACGAGGTTTGGGTTTCGAGCCGGCTGCAACCGGCGGGCGGCGCCGGCCGTTGGCGCCAGCGCCTTCATGACGGCATGAGCCATAACATCTCGCTGGTGATGGGCAAGGCGATCCTGGCCGGCTTGGATGCCGGCGCGAGCCCCCGGGACATCGTTGCCGCGGCGGCCGATTACGGCGTTCGCAATCGCGACGGTTTCGATGTCGGCATGACCATCCTGACGGCGCTCGGAAACATCATCGACCGTTTGCCGGAGGACGAGGCGTTTCTGGCGCTGTTCCACGGTGTACGCCGGGTGGCGGCGGATTGCGCCGGAGAGGAGCCGTATCAATCCTCCGGGCCGCTTCTCGATGCCGATCTGGACGGCAGGACCCTCAAACGCTGGCTGCGCCAATGGTCCGACGTCCGGCACCGGACCGCCGCCGAACGGACGCTGGAGACCATGATTTCGTCTTCCCGGCCGTGGGGAAAGATCGTCGACGGCGTGGCGGCCGCGGCAACCGACCGGCATTACGGGGACACCGGCCATAGTCTGGACTTCGTGAACAAGGCTCTCGAAGCGGCCGAGTTGGTCGGCCATGACCGGGCCCTGGCGATCCTGCCCACGGCCATCGACCAGATGGTCCGGGCGCGCGGCGGCGAAGAATCGGATTCCTGGCGGCATCCCGTCGACCTTGTCGCCCTGGCGGATGCGGGGTGGGAGAGAGTGTGCGGGCGCCTTCCCGATCCGGCTGGGGCGGGAACGTACGAGGCGCACGCCGATTTGGCAGGGCGGCTGCTCGGCGACGAGCCGGACGAGATCGTCTCGGCGCTGGAACAGGCCGCGGGCGAAGGGGCGCGGGCCGCCGATCTGGCCCAGGCGCTGGCCTACGCCGCCGCGCTCCGTCTGGCCCGTTTCGGGACGGCGAACGAGTTTTCGGACTGGGACACGGCGCACCATGTCTTCACCCACGCCAATGCCCTGCACGCAATCCTGAAGCGTCTGGATGAAGCCGGCGATCCGTATCCCGATGCGACGGCCGGCGTCTTCGCCGGCGCCATGGCCCTTTACCTCACCCGGTTCCTGAATATCCCGCCGGCGGGGATGCCCGGCGAGGATGGACGCCCCCTCGACGATTTGCCGAAGGCGGCCGACGAGCTCCTCGATCGGCTGCTGGCGACCTTCGACCGCCAGGCCCGGGTCAGCGAGGCTGCGCGGCTGACGTCCCGCTACCTGCTTCTCGGTCACGACCCGGAGAAGCTGATCGTCGTTCTCGCCCGGGCGTTGTTGCGGGAGGATGCCGGTTTTCACGCCTATCAGAACCTCGAAGCCGGTGTCCGCCAATTCGATGCCTGGGGGCCCGGCGATGAGGGCCGGCACATATTGGTCGCCGTGGCGCGATTCCTCGCCGCCCATTCACCGACCGAGCGGGCAGCGTACCAGACCGCCGATATCGCGCTCCGGCTTCACCGGGGCGGAGAATTGCATGAGGAAGAGGGCGCCTGACCGGCCGTGACCGGCCGTGACCGGCCGTGACCCGGGTATGGCCCATGCCTTTGGGATGCTTGCAGGGGCGGCGCCAGCGGATACAGTGTCAACCGAGTGGTACAAAACAATTTCTTCGAGGGCACCCATGGATCAGTCCGTCGCGGCCGCCGAGGCCGGCGCCATCACCGCCGATCTCGTCTATTCGATCGATACCGGTGTGAAGCCGGTCAACGAGACCATGGAAGAGGGCAACCTCAAGCGGGTCTATACGGGCGAGTTTGCCGGCCATGAGATGAAAATCTCCAACGGCCGGCCGGTCCGTGACCGGTTCGACCTCGACGTCAACGGTTTCGAGTTCGTCGACCATCCGACCCGAATGAACGACTTCTTCGACGCCGACGAGTTGACATCCGTCTACTACCGGGAGGTCGAGGCGCTGGTCAAGGAACGGACCGGCTGCAACTGGGTCCACGTCTTCGATCACACCCTTCGGACCGGGGATCGGGAGGAACAGGAGGCCAAGCTGATCCGCGAGCCGGTTCTCCGGGTGCACAACGACTATACGGAATGGTCGGGGCCGCAACGGGTCCGGGATCTGATGCCCGACCGGGCGGAGGAGCTGATCAGGCACCGTTTCGCCATCGTTCAGGTGTGGCGGGCCATCAACAGGCCCATCGAAGCCAATCCGCTGGCGATCGCCGATGCGCGGAGCCTGAGGGAAGCCGATCTCATCCCTTCGGAGCGCCGGTATCCCAACCGGGTGGGGGAAACCTACCAGGTCCAGCACAACCCGGATCACCGGTGGTTTTACTTCCCCAAAATGACCCGGGACGAGGCCATCGTGTTCAAGGTCTACGAATCCGAGACCGATGGACGGGCCCGCTGGACGGCGCACACGTCGTTTGACGACCCGACGACGCCGGACGGCGCGCCGCCCCGCCAATCCATCGAGATGCGCAGCATCGCTTTCTGGGCGCCTGCATAAATTTGACGCGGCGCCTTTCGGGCGCCGGAGAACCGGCTGCCTCTAGTACGGCTGAGCGTCGACCAGTTCGGCGTAGGCCGGGCGGTCCCGGAGCCGGGCGTACCAGGCTCGGATGTTCGGAATGTCCGGGAAATCGTCCCGCGGGGTGCGGAAGTAGCGGCTGATGGCGCAGCCCGCGGGGATGTCGGCGATGGTCAGCCGATCTCCCATGACGAACGGTCTGTCCGCCAGTTCGGCCTCGAAGATCCGCAGCTGCCCGGCGCACTGTTCCCAATTGGCGTTCACCAGGTTCATGTCGCGGTTTTCCTCGGGCGTTCGCGCATAGTTCCAGTAGATTGCTCGAAGCTGCATCACCCAGAAATCGCTGTTCCCCCACTCCATCCAGGCATCCGCCCGCGCGGCCGCACCGGGGTCCGCCGGCAACAGGGTTCCGAGACCGTATTTGCCGGCCAGGTAACGGACAATGGCGAGAGATTGGCCGAGGACGAGCCCGTCTTCGGCCAGCGTCGGGACCAGGGCGAAGGGATTGAGTTTCCGGTAGTCCGGCGTATCGATGCTGCCGATGGTCCCGTCGGCGTCGACCCGGCCCACCTCGAGGCCCAGCTCGGCGGCCGTCCAGACCGCCTTTTGCACATTGATGGAGGAGGAGCGTCCGTAAATGGTGATCATTGGGCTGCCTTGATAATTGCCGCGGAAATCCTATCCCCATACGGACCCTATGGACAGGCGCGCGCGCCGCTTCATAATGCCCTCAGCCAATTGACCGGATCAGGGAGGGACACATGGCCGGAACAGATATCAAGCTCACCTCGAGCGGCGGCGGGGAATTCGCTTCCTACGTGGTCACACCCGATGGCGGTCCGGCGCCCGGGATCGTCATGGTGGCGGATATATTCGGGGTCGGCCCGAGCCTCAAGGCGATTTGCGATGAGCTTGGCGAGGCCGGTTATGCCGTATCCGCGCCGGACTTTTTCTGGCGCACCGATTTGCCCGGCCCTCTGGAATTGGGTGACGAGCGGGCCCGGGAACGGGCCCAGCCGCGCTATGACCTGATCGAAAAGGGCATCGAAGACGTGGCGGACGCGGCCAACGACCTGAAATCCCGCCCGGAGTGCAATGGAAAGGTGGCCGTGGCCGGTTTCTGCTATGGCGGACCCTATGCGTATATCGGTCCGGCGCGAATGGGCCTCGATGCCGGGTTCTCCTATCACGGTTCCGCCATGCAGGATTGGTACGATGACATCGCCGGTATCAAGGCGCCGGTAAGCATCCACTTCGGCACCGACGATCACGCGGCGCCCCAGGAGGTGTTGGACCAGATTCAGGATGCGGCGGACGGCAACGACCTGCTGGAGCTTCATCTCTATCCGGACGTGAAACACGGCTACACGTTGCGGCAAGCGCCGGCGTGGGATGCGGCGGCCTACGAAGCATCGATGACGCGGACCAAGGAAATCCTCAACGCTCTCCGCTAGTTGCGGAACCGGAACCGCCGGAGGCGCGGGCCTTGGCCCGCGCCTCCTTGGTTTCCACCTGAATGAGCCACACGGCGCCGGCGACGATCACCGCCGCGCCCGCCCAGGTCCAGATACCGGGAACTTCCCGGAAGACGAAAAATCCGATCAAGGCCGCCCATATCAGCCGGGTGAAGTAGGCCGGCTCCACCGCCGTGACTTCGCCGAGGCGGTAGGACCAGGTCATGAAACCATGGCCGAGGACGCCGAGCGCGCCGATGATCCCCAGCATCCAAAGCGCGTCCATGCTCGGCCAGCGCCACACGAACAGCGACGGAATGAAGCTGAATACGGTGATGAACAGCGTCAAATAAGCGACGATGGTCGCTGGATCGTCCGTACGAACCAAGACCTTGGTCATCACCTTGGAGGTGCCCGCGCCGATGCTGGAGGCGATGACCAGCAGCATGCCGATGCCGATGGCTTCGAAGCCCGGCCGTATGATGATCAGCATGCCGGCGAATCCCAGGCCGACGGCCAGCCATCTTCCGCCCCGGCTGGGTTCGGCGAGAAACAGAATGGCGCCCAGGGTGGCGAAGATGGGCAGCATGAATGAAATCGCCGTTGCCTCCGCCAACGGGACGAACAGCAGCGCCCAGAACCAGCACAGCATGGCCGCCGCGTGAATCAGGCCGCGGCCCGCATGGAGTTTGAGGTTCCGGGTATACCAGAGACGCGCCCCCCGGCGGAGCATGAGCGGGGCCAGCGCCACCAATCCGAAGAAGTTGCGGAAGAAAACGATCTCGACCGGGTGCAGTTCGTTGCCGATCTGTTTGACCAGGCCGTCGACGCTGACCAGCGCTCCCATGCCCAAGGACATGGCGGCAAAGCCGAGAACGTTGCTGGTGAAGCGCGGCTTTCCGTCCGCGCCGGAAGCCTCGGGGTGCCCGGTGTCAGCCATGAGGCCGGCGGTGGGTCGCCTATTCCCTGGGCTTCAGATTGAGCGACGCGGAGTTCATGCAGTACCGGAGGCCGGTCGGTGCCGGGCCGTCGGGAAAGACATGGCCGAGATGGGCGCCGCAGCGGCTGCAGAGCGCCTCGGTCCGGATCATGCCGTAGCTGACGTCCCGTTCCTCGGCGACAGCGTCCTCGGTCAACGGCCGGAAAAAGCTCGGCCAGCCCGTGCCCGAATCATATTTTGTATCGGAATCGAACAGCGGTTGATCGCAGCAGATGCAATGGTAGATGCCGGGCTCCTTGCTATGCGCATAGATGCCGGTGAAGGCCTGCTCGGTCCCCTTCAGGCGCGTCACCTGATACTGCTCCGGCGTCAATTGGCTGCGCCATTCCTCTTCGGTCTTGGTTATTTTGTCGGTCATCGGTTCTCGGGTGCCCCATTACTGTCACATGACGATCATAGCCGCCGCCGGCGCCGGTTCCAATTGCGGGGATGGCGGGTTGGCCGTGCGCCCGGATGGTATCTTCAACGTGACCCGGCTCCTTCTACACCTGTCGGGATGCCGGGAGAGATGCTACCGTGGCGGAGGTGGATCAAAAGGGGGTGGCCGACGATCCGGTGCGTCCGGACCGGGCCGAAGCGCAGATGAGCCAGGGCTCTCCGGCAACGCGGGTGTTTTTTCACACCGTCCGGGACCACATGCGGACGACACTTTCCGGGTTGTCTCCGGACGAGCCGTTGCGGGACCTCGTCGGCGTCATGAGCACCCGAAAGCTGTCGGCCGTCGTGCTCGCGGATTCGGAGGGCGCCCCCCGGGGCATCGTGACGGAACAGGATGTGGTGCGGCGGATCGCTTTCCGGGCGGATGCCCGGCAGCGGGCGTCGGACATCATGTCCTATCCGCTTCGGACGGTGGCCGAAAGCGATCCCCTCTACGTGGCGCTGGCTCGAATGCGCCGCTTCGGGCACCGCCACCTGCCGGTGGTCGACCGCGACGGCAAACTGTCCGGGGTGCTCGACCTGCATCAGGTGATGGCGACGGCGGCGAGCGATCTCGTCGCCCGCGTGGACTCCTTCGCCTACGAACGGACCCGTGATGGATTGCGGGAAACCAAGGCCGCCCAGACCGATCTGGCGGCCGAGTTGCTGGAAGAAGGCGTGAAGGCGCCGGAAATTCAGGCGCTGCTGACCCACATGAACAGAGGGCTCCACCAGGATCTGCTTGCGCTCAATGCGGCCGAGATGGAAAGCGAGGGAATGGGCGCCGCCCCGCTGCCGTTTTGCATGGTTATCATGGGCTCCGGGGGACGGGGAGAGAACTACCTGTCGCCGGACCAGGATTACGGCTTCATCATCGCGGATGCCGACGCCGGCGAAGTGGAGTCCGCCGATCCGTGGTTCGTCGAGTTGGCCACACGGTTGTCCCGGGACCTCGACGCGGCCGGCCTGCCGTTTTGCAATGGGGACGTCATGGCGACCAACCCCCTCTGGCGTCAGACGCTTTCGGGATGGAAGGCGCAGGTGGACAAATGGATCGCCGCGACGACCAATCAGGCGTTTCTCGATTTCGATATTTTTTTCGACTTTCAGCCGGCATCGGGCGAGGTGTCGTTGGGCCGGGAGCTGCGCGGTTACGTCACCCGCCTTATGGACCATAACGAGACGTTCCTGCGCCGGCTGTTTGCCGCCGACCGCGATCACGGGACGGCGCTCCGGTCTTTCGGCCGCTGGGCGACGAGCGGCGATGCGGGGCCCAACAAGGGCAAGATGGATCTCAAGATTCATGGAACGTTTCCCCTGGTTCAGGGAATTCGTCTGCTGTCTCTCCGCGAGGGGGTGACGGCGACCTCGACGCTGGAGCGGATGGAAAGCCTCAGGAGCATCGATATGCTCAGCGCGGCGGATCACGAAGATCTGACGGCGGCCTACGTCTATTTGTCCAATTTGATTTTCTCCCGCCAGGTCGCCGAGGCCCAGGCCGGCGGATCGCCCAGCTATCACATCCACCCGAAATCACTCTCGCGCCGGGTCCGGCGCCAACTAAGGGAGGCGCTCAAAACCGTCGAGGGCCTTCTGACCCGGATCAGGTTCGAATTCGGCGGCGAGCTCTATTGATGGCGCACCGCATATGCTGACGGGGCACGGCGTGAGGGGACAAAGGGCATGAAGATATCCCGGCTCAGTACGCGCAGGCTCGCAGGCCTCTGGACGGCGGTTCTGGGCGTCATCCTCGCCGCCGCCGCCTCCGCTGTCGCATGGCTCGTGCTTGGCGCCGGTCAGGGCCCAGGTCAGGCCGTTGGCCAAGCATTGCATCTGGTGGTCTGGATATTCGCGGTTACCGCCGTGATCTGTTTCTGTGCCTGGATCTGGCTGAACCGGGAACTGCATCGCCGGGAGCTCGATGCCGCCGCCTTGCCCGAGCGGCCCGAGTTTTACGACTACAGCCTTCTGGATTTGCCCCGGCACATGCAGGAGCTGGACGGCCGGACCCTGCGGTCGCTGGATTTCACGGTCTTCGATACGGAAACCACCGGACTCAGGCCGTCCCAGGGGGACGAGCTGATTTCCATCGGCGCGGTCGGCGTCCACGGCGGCGAGGTGGCCGAATCCCGCTCCTTCGACGAATTCATCAACCCGGGAATGGATATCCCCAAGGCGTCCATCCGCATCCACGGCATCACCGATGACATGGTTGCCGACAAGCCGGGTGCGGATGCGGTGGTGCCGCGCTTCCGGGCGTTTGTCGGCGACACCGTCCTGGTGGCCCACAACGCCGCCTTCGACCTGACGTTCCTGAAACTGAAGGAAGCCGAGACCGGCGCCCGGTTCGACCATGTGGTGCTGGATACGCTGCTGATCTCCGTGTTTCTCGACCGCGACACCGACGATCACAGCCTGGAGACCATTGCCAAGCGGCACGGCGTAACCATCGAGAACCGGCATTCGGCGGTGGGCGATGCGGTAGCGACGGCCCAAATCTTCGCCGCCATGCTGGAACGGCTGGAGGCCCGCGGGGTGTCGACCCTCGATCAGTTGATCCGGGCCTGCGACGAGATGGTCGCCGTGCGGAAGCTGCAGGCGCGAATGTAGCCGTGTCGGACATCTCCGCCCGCGAGATGGACGCCGGGGGAATTCCGTCCTAATCTCTCGCCGATGGCCAAGTGACGACGGTTTGTTGGGAGGGCAAGTCAATGGACGATCTTGTCACCGGATTGCAATCCACCACCGAGTATTCCTTTCGGGTGCGGCTGGCCGGCGTCTTTCTGGGCGCCGAGATCACCGGAATCGATCTGTCGCGGCCGCTGAGCGCGGAGGTTCAGGCCGAACTGTTGCGGGCGCACGCGGAATTCGGGGTGCTGGTGTTCCCCGATCAGAAAATCTCGTCGGACGACCTGCGCCGGTTCGGGGAATATTTCGGCGAGCTGACCGTCCATCCGTTCTCGAGCAGCACCGAGGACAACCCGGAACTCATCGTCTACGACAACAAGGAAAACAATCCGCCGGCGCCGACCGACATCTGGCATACGGACGAGACTTTCCGCGAAGAACCGCCCATGGGCACCATGCTTTGCTGCAAGGAAATCCCCGCGGTGGGCGGCGACACCAATTTCTGCAGCATGACCGCGCTCTATGACGGCCTCTCGGACCGTTGGCAGGCGTTCCTGTCGGGGCTCGAGGCGGTGCACGATTTTCTGCCGTTCAAGGACCTGTTCGCCGATACCCCGGAGGGCCGGGCCAAGCTCAACGAGTATGAAGAGATCTATCGGCCCGCCGTTCATCCGGTGGTGCGCGTCCACCCGGTAACCGGCAGGAAGGCAATCTACGTCAATCCTCAGTTTACCACCCACATCAAGGGGATGGAGGCGGACGAAAGCCGGGTGGTGCTGGAGATGCTGTACAGGAAGACCCTCCGCCATGAGTACCATTACCGGCACCGCTGGCAGCCCGACATGCTGGTTTTTTGGGATAACCGGTCGACGCAGCACTCGGCCCTGCACGACTACTATCCCAATCGGCGGCTGATGGAGCGCGTCACCGTCAAGGGGGACCGGCCGGTCGGCGATGCGCCGCCGCCCGACGAATCGGAGACGCGGCGTTACCTGATGCCGCCCATCTCGGCGTTCCGGGATTCCCGGCAGAAACGGCAGCACGAGCTGTAGGGTCTGTACCGTTCGTACCCCCCCCTCACCTAGCTACGGCTAGGCTCGCAATGCGCAGTCGCTGCGCTTTGTGCGCTCCCTCGCCAACTCGGTCAATCCCCGGCGGGGATTGACCTTACCTCCGCATCCCTCTCCCCCCTTCGGGGGGCGAGGGTTGGGGAGTAGTCCCCTCTCCCCCTTCTTCAGGGGGAGAGGGTCAGGGTGAGGG
>JAPPFK010000116.1 GCA_028823885.1 Rhodospirillales bacterium
CCGTCTCTGTGGTTCAAGAAGCCGTCATCACCGGGCTTGACCCGGTGATCCACGCCTTGGGGGGCGCACCACGTGGATGGCCGGGTCCGGGCCCGGCCATGACGAAATCATTTTACGCTGCCTCCGGCACCTCATCGGGGGAACGGGCCATGACGCACTTTTTGGGCACACACCAGCCGTCATGCCCGTGCTCGACACGGGCATCCACGAGAAAGCCCGGCCATCACAAAATCATTTTACGTTGCCGCCGCTGCGATCGCCGAGAGTTCCTGCGCCAGGTAGCGGACGCCGTCGAAGCGTTCGGGCGCCGTTTCCCATCGCCGCATGAAGACCAGGCTGTGATCCGGACGCAGCTTGGCCGTACCGGCCTGCGAGGTGATGAACTCGACCAGTCCGGCCGGATTGGCGAATTCGTTTTTCCGGAACGAAACCACGGCCCCCTTGGGACCGGCCTCGATCTTCTCCACCCCGGCCGACCGGCAGACGGATTTCAGCGCCACCACCTGCAACAGGTTCTCCACCTCGTCCGGCAGGGACCCGAACCGGTCGATCATCTCGGCGGCGATCGCGTCGATTTCGCCGGCCGCCCGGACATTGCCCAGCCGCCGGTAGAGCGACAGACGCAGGCCCAGATCCGGCACATAGTCCGCCGGGATGAGCACCGGGATACCGGCATCGATCTGCGGCGACCAATGATCGGCGCTTTCGACGGCGCCGCCGGCATCGGCCTTGGCCTCCGCCACGGCCTCTTCGAGCATTTGCTGGTAGAGCTCGATGCCGACCTCGCGGATATGGCCCGACTGCTCTTCGCCCAGCAGATTGCCGGCGCCGCGAATATCCAGGTCATGACTGGCGAGCATGAAGCCGGCGCCCAGCGAATCCAGGGTCTGCATCACCTCCAGGCGCCGCTCTGCCGTCGCCGCCAGCAGCTGGTTCGGCGGCAGGGTAAGATAGGCGTAGGCCCGGACCTTGGACCGCCCGACCCGGCCGCGCAGCTGATAGAGCTGGGCCAATCCGAACATATCGGCGCGGTGGATGACGATGGTGTTGGCCGCCGGCAGATCAAGGCCGGATTCGACGATATTGGTGGACAGAAGCACGTCGCAGCCGCCGTCGTAGAATTCCGTCATCACCTCTTCGAGCCTGGCCGCCGCCATCCGGCCGTGGGCGACGGCGATGCGGGCCTCCGGGACCAGGTCCTCCAAGGTCTCCGCCACCCGCGCCAGGTCGGCGATCCGCGGACAGACGTAAAACACCTGCCCGCCGCGATAGCGTTCACGCTGGATGGCTTCGCGGATTACCATGGGATCGAACGGGAGCACGAAGGTCCGGACCGCCAGCCGGTCCACCGGCGGCGTGGTGATCAGGCTCATCTCCCGGACGCCGGTGAGCGCCATCTGCAGGGTCCTGGGGATCGGGGTCGCGGTCAGCGTGAGCACATGGACATCGGTGCGCAGCGCCTTCAGCCGTTCCTTGTGCGCGACCCCGAAATGCTGCTCCTCGTCGATGACCAATAGGCCGAGGCGCTCGATGCGGATGGACTTGGCCAGCAGCGCGTGGGTACCGATGACGATGTCGAGGGTACCGTCCGCGAGACCCATGCGCACATCCTCGGCATCCTTGGCGCCGACCAGCCGGGACAGCTGGGCGACCCGGATGGGGAAGTGGGCGAAGCGCTGGGCAAAGACCTGATAGTGCTGGCGCGCCAGCAGGGTCGTCGGGACCACCACGGCCACCTGCCTGCCCGACAGGGCCGCCACGAAGGCCGCCCGCAGGGCCACTTCGGTCTTGCCGAACCCGACGTCGCCGCAGATCAGCCGGTCCATGGGCTTGCCGGCCGCCAGATCGTCGATCACGTCGGCGATCGCCTGGAGCTGGTCCTCGGTCTCTTCATACGGGAAGCCGGCGCAAAACTCGTCATACGCGCCGTCCTGAGGCGCCATCACCTCGGCCGGGCGCAGTTCGCGGGCGGCGGCCACCTGGATCAGCTGATCGGCCATCTCCCGAATGCGTTTCTTGAGTTGGGCCTTGCGCGCCTGCCAGCCGGCCCCGCCGAGGCGGTCCAGTTTGACGCCGGAGCTCTCGTCGCCGTACCGGGACAGCACGTCGATGTTCTCCACCGGCACGAACAGCTTGTCGCCGCCGTCATAGTCGACGCGCAGGCAATCGTGCGGCGCGCCGGCGACATCGAGGGCGATCAGTTCCCGATACCGGCCAAGCCCGTGCTCCAGGTGAACCACCAGATCGCCCGCCGCCAGGGCGGACGTTTCGGCGATGAAGTTCTCCGGACGAATGCGCCGCCGCGCCCGCACCCGCAGCCGTTCGCCGAGAATGTCCTGCTCGCTGACCAGGGCGATGCCGGGGGCGGTAAATCCGCGGGCAAGGTCGAGCACGGCGGTGGCGACCGCGGACGCCTCGGGACTCCGGTCCGGAGACCAATGCTCCTCCGCCGGCCGGCTCTCGATCCCATGCTCCGCCAGGATGCCGGCAAGGCGCTCCCGCGAGCCTTCGGAGACGCAGCCGACCAGGACCCGCCGGCCGCCGCGCCGGAGTTCGGCAAGGTGGCCGCGGACCACATCGAACACGTTGACGTCGGTCCGGGCCCGGGCGTCGGCGAAATCGCGCCCCGGCCGGCCGCCCGCATCGAGCATGCTTTCAGACCCCTCGGGCGCGGCGAACGGCGTCAGCTGCAGGGCCACCCGTCCTTCGAGCGCCGCCTGCCATTCGGCCGGCGGCACATAGAGCCGGTCGGCCGGCAGCGGGTGGTAGACGGTGTCTTCGCCGGCGATGCCGCCGCCTCGACTCTCCGCCCGCGCGGCATGGCATTCGGAAATCAGCTCCCACCGGGCTTCCGCCGCCTCGCCGCTTTGGTGATCGAGGATCACCGGAACGTCCTCGGCATATGCCATGAAGCTGGTGAGTTCGCCGACGAACAGGGGCAGCCAATGCTCCATGCCCGCCTGCCGGCGGCCTGCGGAAACCGACTCGTAGAGATGATCGTTCTTGACCGGCGCGCCGAACAGCTCCCGATAGCCGGTCCGGAAGGCCACCACGCTGTCCTCGGTCAACGGAAGCTCACTGACCGGCTTTACCTCGAACGCGCCCACCTTTTCGACGGTACGCTGACTAAAGGGCTCGAACGTCCGGATACTCTCCAGCTCCTCGTCGAAGAAATCGAGCCGAAGGGGCGCCGCCGCCCCGGGTGGAAACAGATCGACGATGCCGCCCCGGACCGCGTACTCGCCGGGCTCCATCACTACTTCGGCCCGGCCGAAGCCGTTGGCGGCGAGAAAATCGAGGATGGCGGACCGGCGGGCATCCGAGCCCGGCTTCACGGTCAGGGAGGAGCCCATGAACAACGCGGGCACCGGCACCCGCTGCAGGACCGCCGCGATGGTCGTGACCACCACCCGGGGGCCGGCCGCATGGCCGCCGGCGAGTTCGGTAAGCGCATTGATCCGCGCCGCGAGGATGTCCGGGCGGGGCGAAACCCGGTCATAGGGAAGACAGTCCCAGGCGGGGAACGAGATGATCTCCGTCGCGGGGGCGAAAAACCGAAGCGCATCGATCACCGTCGCCATGCGCCTGTCGTCGCGGGCGATGAACAGCACCCCCGGCCCGTCCTGGGCCATCGACGCCAGCACGCAGGCATCGAATCCTTCCGGCGCGCCCGACAAAAGGGTACGGCCGGGGCTCTCCGGTATGTCGATCCGATCGAGCAGCATCAGAGTGATCGGGTATAACTCAAGAGGCGGTCCATGATGCCGCCCCGCCGGTCCGCCGGAATGTCTTCCTTTCCGGTAAGCCAGTTCATCAGGTCGACGTCAGACTCGTCGAGAACACGTTCGAATTCCGTCAGTTCGTCCTCGTTCAGTCCGGTCAGATATTCCCCGGCAAAGCCGCCCATCAATCGATCGGCCTCTTTGGTTCCACGGTGGGTGGCCCGGTACATCAGCCGTTTCCGAATTGCATCCATTTCGCCGGCCGCCAGCCTATACTCGCGCTTGGGCCCAGGATATAAATCGTCCAGGGGCTCCTGTCAGCCCCGGCACAGGTTTATGAGACCCGAAATCCTGTTTCCCATCTTTGCCCCCGTCACCTCCTTGAAGGGGGTCGGGCCGAGGATCGCCAAGCTGATCGAGGGGATCGCCGGCCCTCACATCGCCGATCTGTTCTGGCACCTGCCGAGCGGCCTGATCGACCGCCGGTTCGCGCCGAGGATCGCCGATGCGCCCTCCGGCGTTATCGCGACGATCACGGTGGACGTGCTGTCCCATCACCCGCCGCCCAACCGGCGCCTGCCCTACAAGATCACCTGCGGGGACGAGACGGGCCGAATGTCGCTGGTCTTCTTTCATGCGCGCGCCGACTACCTGAACCAGATCCTGCCCGAGGGTGAGACGCGGGTCGTCAGCGGCAAGGTCGAGCGGTTCAACGATGAAATCCAGATGGCCCACCCGGATCACGTGGGCACCGTGGCGGAGCGCGACAAGCTTCAGGCGGTCGAGCCGGTCTATCCGCTGACCCAGGGCCTCTCCCTGAAAGTGCTGTCCAAGGCGATCGGCGGCGCCCTCCCGCTGGCGCCCGACCTCCCCGAATGGCTCGATCCGGCATTTCGGAAGAAACATTCCTGGCCGGCCTGGCGGGAGGCGCTGGAAACCCTGCACGGCCCCGAAACCGAGGATGACCTGTCGCCGGAAACGCCGGCACGTTCCCGGCTCGCCTATGACGAACTGCTCGCCAACCAGCTGGCGCTGGCGCTGGTGCGGGCGCATATGCGGCGCGTGCGGGGACGTTCCACGACCGGCACGGGCGTGCTCCGGAACAAGGTCCTGGCCGCCCTCCCCTGGCGGCTGACCGACTCCCAGTCCCGGGCGCTCGACGAGATCACGGCGGATATGGCATCGGATGCCCGCATGCATCGGCTGCTGCAGGGCGATGTGGGCTGCGGCAAGACCGTGGTTGCGCTGTTGTCCATGCTGGCGGCGGTCGAGGATGGCGGCCAGGCGGTGATACTCGCGCCGACGGAAATACTGGCCCGCCAGCACCTGGCGACCATCCAGCCTTTGGCCGAAGCCGCGGGCATCCGGGCGGAGATCCTGACCGGACGGGAAAAAGGCAAAAACCGGGACGGCATCCTGGCGCGGCTGGCCGACGGGACGACCTCGATCGCGGTGGGCACCCATGCGCTGATCCAGACCGGCGTGGATTTCGGCAATCTGAGCATGGCGGTCATCGACGAACAGCATCGCTTCGGGGTTCACCAGCGGCTTTTGCTGGCCGAAAAGGGAGCCGCCGTCGATATTCTGGTGATGACGGCGACGCCCATTCCCCGGACGCTGATGCTCACCGCCTATGGCGACATGGAAGTCTCGAAGCTCACGGAAAAGCCGGCCGGGCGCCAGCCCATCGACACCCGGACCATCCCGCTTTCGCGGTTGTCCGAGGTGACCGCCGCCATCCGGCGGGCGCTCGAAACGGACGCGCGGATTTATTGGGTCTGCCCGCTGGTCGAGGAATCGGAGAAGATCGACCTGTCCGCGGCGGAAGACCGCGCCGAGCAGTTGCGCCGGCAGTTCGGGGATCGGGTGATGCTGGTCCACGGCCGGATGAAGGGCGCCGAAAAGGACAAGGTGATGGCCGCCTTCGCCGAGGGAAGCGCCCGCATCCTGGTGGCGACCACCGTCATCGAGGTGGGCGTGGATGTCCCCGAAGCGACCATCATGGTGGTCGAGCACGCCGAACGCTTCGGGTTGGCCCAACTGCATCAGCTTCGCGGCCGCATCGGCCGGAGCGACAGACCGTCCACCTGCCTGCTGCTCTACGGCGACGGGCTGACCGAGACCGCCCGGTCGCGGCTCAAAATCCTGCGTGAATCCGAAGACGGCTTCCGGATCGCCGAGGAGGATCTGCGGCTCAGGGGCGCCGGCGAACTCCTGGGCACGCGGCAAAGCGGCTTGCCGGAGTTCCGCATCGCCGATCTCGCCGTTCACGGCGACCTGCTCGCCGCCGCCCGGGACGACGCGCAGCTGATTCTCAACCGCAATCCCGGCCTGCGGGACGAGCGGGGCGAGGCCTTGAGAACGCTGTTGTATCTGTTCGAGCGGGATGCGGCGGTGCGGTTTATTCGTTCGGGCTAGGCTCGTGCCCTTTGGGCACCAGCACCGGGGTTTTGCCCTTTTCCCGGAGCACGTCCAAATCCTCAAAGGTGGCGGCCGAAACCTGCGGCTTGCTCTTCACCGATTCGGGCCGTTGATCCGGGGGCGTGACGATGCCGCCGGAAATCACCATCTTGATCGCGTCTTCAACCGCCATGTCCAAATGCACCACGTCTTTCCTGGGGACGAAGAGCAGGAACCCGGACGTCGGATTCGGGGTGGTCGGCAGGAAGATGTTCACCGTCTCCTCCGCCGTCAGGTTCTGGACCTCTTCCTTGGTGGTCCCGGTGATGAAGCCGATCGCCCAGATGCCGCGGCGGGGATATTCGACCAGGACCGCTTCGCGGAACGCCTGAGACTGCTGCGCGAGCACGGTTTCGAAGACTTGCTTGGTCGCGTTGTAAACGCTTCGAATGACCGGCATCCGGTTGAGCAGCCCTTCGCCCGTCCGGACCAGGTAGCGGCCCAACAAGCCGGCCGTCATCGCGCCGATCAAGGTCAAGGCGATCAGCAGGACCAGGAGACCCAATCCGGGGATGGAAAACGGCAGGTAGGTCTCGGGATTGTACTGCGCCGGGATAAGAGGCGTAACGGTCTCGTCGACCAGGTTGACAAACGCCCAGGCGACCCAGCCGGTAATGGCGATCGGCGCCGTCACCAGGATGCCGGCCAGGAAGTAGCCTCTAATCCGCGCACCGAAACTGGTGCCGAACCGCCGGCGCGCGCGCGCTCGTACGAGCTTCCTTCTGGCCTTGTCGCGTGGCTTCTTCGCCATTGGCTGCCTCACCAAGATGCGGCGTCTCACTGAGGGCGAGCGGGAGTGTTATCTGTTATTTGTCCGGCCTAAAGCGGAAAGCAATGGCCCGACGCCGCCCGGCCCCAAAATACCGCCGGCTCCCCGCCGGCAATCCGGGCAACAAAATTAACGCACGTCAGGATACGCGATTCTGCTACAAGCATACCCGAAATTCAGGCAAATAAGCGACACGGAAAAACCGGAGCCTCCTGTTCCATAAGAGTATCCGAATATGAATGAATCCACGACCGCCGGCCGTCACTACCCGGACAAGCCGTTTGTCGGCGTTGGGGTCGTTGTCTGGCACGGCGACCGTTTTCTGCTGATCAAGCGGGGAAAGCCGCCGCGCCAGGGACAATGGAGTATCCCGGGCGGCGGCCAGGAACTCGGCGAATCGCTGGAAGAAGCCGCAATTCGCGAAGTTCGGGAGGAAACCGGTTTACGGGTCAAAATCGTCGGTCTCGTCGATGCCGTCGATTCCATCAGCCGCGACCCCGACGGCCGGGTGAATTTCCACATGACCTTGATCGACTACTGCGCGGTCGCGGAGACGGGCGCCGCGATTGCCGGATCGGATGCCGCCGATGTCGGCTGGTTCGGGCTGGAGGATCTGGCAAGTCTGGCCCTGTGGTCCGAGACCGAGCGAATCATCCGGGAATCGCGCCCCCTCCTCGACGGGGGGTAATTCGCATCCCCTCGCCTCGCGCGCCGAACACCCGGTTTGACAGCAGGCGCATATCCGCTGCACGTTGTCGGCGAGGCAAACATCGAACGAGGGCGCGCCTGTGAGCCATAACGTCTTGGTTTCCATATTCTGTCCCGACCGGACCGGCCTTATCGCCGACATAACCGGCGCGCTGTTCGATCTCGGCGCCAATCTCGGCGACGCCAATTTCGCCGTGCTGGGCGGCGGCGCCGAGTTCACCGCGGTCTGCGAAATTCCGGATTCGCTCACCGGGGACAACCTCACGGCCGCCCTCGAACGAGTGCCCGATGTCGCAAACGGGAAGCTGAGCATTTCGCCCTTCACCCTCGAGCCGCTCCATGGCGAGACCGGCCGGATTACCCACCGCGTGACCGTCAGCGGCGGTGACCGGCCCGGGCTGATCGCCCGGCTCTCGGAAGCGTTCGTGGAATTCGATGCAAACGTCGTCCGGCTGTCCTCGGAAAAAACGCCGGACGGCAATTACAATGTCCGCTTTTCAGTCTGGATCCCGCGCACCCGCGCCGCGGCCTGCCTGGCGACCATCGCCAATACGGCCGAGAACATGCAGCTCTCCTGTCATGTGGAGGGAATGCTGAACCAGCCGGCCTGACCCCAATTCAGGGCGGAAATTTCATTCCCCGGGGCACCCGGCCGCGATTCGCTTTAACGGACCACCATCACCGACTTGTTGGCGTATTCCAGGACCTTGAAGGCCACGCTCCCCATGAAGAACCGCTTGAGGCCCGTCCTGCCCGATTCGCCCACCAGAATAAGAGAGTAGTCCTCGCCCGCCTCGATGATCTGCTCGACGGGATTGCCGGTACGCACGAATGCGTTGCGGACCTGAAGGTCCTCTTCCTCGATGACCGCCACCGCCTCATCGACATACCGTTGCGCCTCGGGCCGGTTTTCCTCTTCGAGGGCCACCGACATGACGGAAATGTTCTTGAGTTCCGTCCGGTGAACCAGTCGGGCCGATTTTCGCGCCATCGCCAGGGCCTGCTCGGAGCCGTCGGTGCATATCAGGTGGCCGTGACCGCGGCGCAGATCCCGGGCGGCAAGCACCGAGCAAGGTGCGTGCATGGCGACCTTTTCGGCAATTGCCGGATCCCATAAGGCCTTGGCGATCCCGCCCGATTTGCCCGAGGCGCCGAGGATTATCAGGTTGTAGGGACCGAGCTCGTATTGGTCCAATATCCCGGCGGCAACCGACGGCGCCACTTTCAGTTTGAGCACGATGGATTTGCCGGTCTCGCTGCGATACTCGATCTTGTTGTCGCCGAGCGGATCGCCGTCAACATCCGTATGGGTGAATTTTTCTCCCCAGTTGGACGCCATTTCACCCAGTTCGATGAGTTGGTCCCGCCCTTTCTTCAGATACTGAATGCCCGGCAGTTCCAAACCCCAGTTGAGCATGTTCTCGCGGGCCACCCTGACTTGAAGGCCGCCCGTCCGCATGCCCTGATCGACGGGACGCACGTAAAGCAGAATGACATCGGCATCTTCGGCGTGGCCGACATCCGCGGCGTAACGCAGACCGCGGTAGCTCTCGTCCGAGCCGTCCACGCACGCAAGGACCCGGAACCGGCTCTTGCGCGCCTCGAGTATTTGCTCGGGAGTCAGTTCTTCCACGACGTCGGCCATGCCGACCTCTCCCCTATACGCCCAGCAGCGGCCAGTAAATCGCCGCCGCGATCATCATTATTATGATGGAGGTTATCGCCATCTTCGATCCCACCGCAAGAAAATCGGTGGCCTTCAAATAGCCGGAGGCGTAGACGATGGTGCAGGCTGGCGTGCCGACGACGGTCAAATAGGCGAAGGCGGACGACACGGCGGTGATAAAGCCGATGATGATCGGGCTCTCGCCCGCGACATCCGCGAGATTGAGGACGATGGGGCCGAGGACGGCGACCGCCGCGCCGTTGGACATGGTGTTGGTCACGAACGTCGTCAGCACGGATACCGCGGCCCAAAGCCCGAGCCCCTGATCCGCGCCGAACGGCGCCAGGAATCCGAGGAACGATTCGGCGACCCATTTCGCCGCGCCGGTATCCTTCATCTCGATCCCGAGGGAGATCGCCGCACCGTAAAGCAGCACCACCCCCCAGTTGACGCCCGAATTGATGTCTTCCCATCTGACCAGACCGGCAACCAGGAACAGCGTCGCGCCGACGATGGCCACCGTCCCCATGCCCACCTTGTCGGAGACGAAAATCCACCCCAACAGGACCAGGAAAAACAGAAAGATCGAGACCCAATCCGCCGATTTCATCGGCCCCTCGGCCTCGACCAGGCCCCTGAGCCGCACCACCGCGCGGGACAGGTCCCGGTATTCGGGCTTGAAGGTCAGGAACAAAATCAGCGTCACGAAGGGAAGCTGAATGAGGAACATCGGGTACGCAAACGTCATCCAGCGAAGATAGTCGATCAGATAGCGTTGAGTTTCGGGGTTGGACGGGTCGTAGAAGAATTCCCGCCAATAGCCGATCATGATTGCGTTCCGGGCGCCGCCCGAGGGCGTCCCGATGCCGGCCACCGATGCGCCGTAAGCGATCGAAAACAAGAGCACCGCGGCCAGATTCCGGACTTTCTTGGGATCATCGGAGGTCAGCGTCACCAGCGTGATCCCCACGGGCAGCATCATTGCCGCCACCGTGTGCTCACCGATAAACGACGCCAATACGCCGGATACGGCGGAAATACCGAAACATATCCTGGTGGTCTTGGTGCCGGTCATCCGAACAATCAGCCAGGCGATCCGTTTGTCGAGCTTCTGCTTCACCACCGCCACGGCCAGCATGAGCGAGCCGAGAATGAACAGGACGGAGTCGTTCCAGAGAGACCGCGCAACGGTGGCCGAGTCCTCGCCCAGCAGAAAAATTTCGCCGAGGATGATCAGCAGCGCCACCGACGGCAGCGGGATCGGTTCCGTAATGAACAGAATGATCGCGACCACCGACATGGCCAGGACGATCAGCCCCTTGCGCGAGAGCCCTTCCGGCTCCGGCACGAACAGAATGATCGCCGCGCCGACCAACATCGCGATGAAGAACCAGCGCTTCTCCCAGACGTAGTGGACAAAGAAGTCGTAGAGCAGGTGTCCGGCCCGGTTCGCGAGCGTCGGTGACTTCACGGCCTCATCGGCTGTCTCGCCCGCACTCGCATCGTTCATGCCGGTCTCCCCCTCAGCTTCCGGCGGCATCCCGCAGCGCCCCGATGGTCGCCGCGTAATCATTGCCTTGAAACACCGCGCTGCCCGCCACCACGACGTTCGCGCCCGCCGCCGCCACTTCGGCGACATTGTCGGGTTTGACCCCGCCATCGACCTCGAGCTCGATCGGACGGTCGCCGATCATCGCCTTTATTTCGGCGATCTTCGGCGTTACCGAGGAAATATAGGACTGGCCGCCGAACCCCGGATTGACCGACATCACCAAAATCAGGTCGACATCGTCCAGAACGGGTTCGACCGCGGCCGCGGGCGTCGACGGATTGATCGACACGCCCGCCTTCTTTCCCAATCCGCGGATCACTTGCAGATTGCGGTGCAGGTGGATGTCGGCTTCGGCGTGCACCGTGATGATGTCGGCGCCAGCGTCGGCGT
>JAPPFK010000121.1 GCA_028823885.1 Rhodospirillales bacterium
GGTTTCGGGGCAGTCGCCGAGATAGGCGATGACGTTCGCATTGACCACGGGGTCGGCCTCGATACGAAACTTCGACACGACGTCGGGCTCGTCTTCCGCCAGTACCCAAGTCAGAAAACGGCCGTCCTCGTCGCGGTTCGCCAGAATATGCGGGACGTTCCTTCCCAGAAGGACCCAGGGATGATCCCCAATGACAAGAGAACAGAGTGCGGTGCTATCGAGATCCTGGGGCAGATGCCGGTAGTAGCGCAACAATCCGGGATATTCGATGGTCTCGGCGAGATATGCCTTCGCAGCGGCGCACATGGCTTTCGCCTGCGCGTCCTCGCAATGTTCCAGGGCAAGAACGCAGTAAGCCGAAACGAAAGCCGGTTTTTCGAAATGCCGCGGAATGTCCGGATCGGCCGTATTGAACCGGATACAGTGCCAGGCGCCGTTTTCGTCGATCGTGGATTCCAGGAATTCGAGGCCGCGGCGGATGCTTTCTCTCCCTGCTTCCGCAAGCGCCGCGGGGGTGGCTGCGCCCATTCGGGCGTCCGTCCGTTCGGCCGCCGGGGAACGAGGGGGCGGTGCGGGATCGTACATCGTCTTCTTGAGGAATTCGAGCGAAGCTCGGCCGGTTTTTGCCGCCTCCCGTTCGGCCGCGCTGAATCTGCTGCGCGGCGGAAGCACCAGATGCGTCACGCCATGGGTTTCCTCGTGCACATGAATCTCGTGGCCTTCGGCCGGCGCGACGCCCAGTTCCTCTTCGATGGTGCTCCTGGGATCGGCGAGCAGGCGTTCGCGGAAATCGCCGTCCTCATCCGCTTTCGATAGGAGCAAATCGGCTCTATCGACGGGATTTTTCGCGGATTTTTCCACTACCGCAGCCTCCGGCCGGTTTGCAAACCCGAATCAGGCGAGCTGTCGCTTGACCAGTTCCCCGAACACGCCGTCGATCTCCATCAGTTCGCTGAAAGAGCCGCTTTCGACGATTTTTCCGGCCTGCAGCACGTAAATGCGATCGGCCTGTTCGAGTGTGGACAGACGGTGGGCGATGACCAGCCGGGTCGATGTCAAGGCGGTGAGGTTCTTCATCACCTTGGCCCGGTTCTCGTTATCCAACCAATTGGTTGCCTCGTCGAGCAGCATGATGCGCGGGCTGCCGATCACCGAGCGGGCGATCGTGATGCGCTGACTCTCGCCGCCCGACAGGACGGATCCGGTACCGACCATCGTCATCATGCCCATGGGCATGCTCTTGATCTGGTCTTCGACTTCGGCGATCCCGGCCGCCGCCCAGATTTCCTTGCTCGCCACCTCATTGCGGTAGCCGACCAGATTGTCCCAGAGGTCCTGGGGATGAAGGTCGACCGATTGCGGCACCGCGCCGATTTTCCGGCGCACCTGTTTCAGGTTCAGCTGTCTCAGATCACGCCCATCATAATACACCGCACCGACGGTGGGCCGGTCGATTCCGAGCGCGAGCCGGAACAGCGTGCTCTTGCCGGCGCCGGACTCGCCGGCGATCGCGATGAATTCGCCGGGACGGGCGCGAATCGTGACGTCGTCGAGAATCAGCGGACCGTCGGGCTCGTAACGAAAGGAAACACGGTCGAACAGAATGTCGCCGCCCAGATACTCCACCGGTTCCCCTTCAACCTCGGTTTCGGGAACCGCCGCGAGCAACGGGCGCATCTGATCGAACGCCGGCAGCATGGAGGCTACGGTACCGAAAGACTCGCCGAGCCGCGCGACGGCCGACTGAAAAACGATGAAAACGGTGTAGACGACGAGAAAATCGCCAACCGGAACTTGCCGGTCTCCCGCCGCGGCCACCGCGAACAGCAGGACCCCGCCGGCGAGAAAGGGGAGTGCGGCGCCGAATGCCCGCGAGTGCCCTTCGAACACGCCCAATTCGATCTCCGCGCGTTTCTGCTCGCGATAATCCCGCGCCCAGATGGCGTAGGCCGACCCTTCCGCATTTTCCACACGCAGCTTGGCGATGCCGCCCACGATCTGGAACAGCCGGCCGGCGACGCGGCGTGTTGCGCCGATCATCCGACCGTAAGGCGAAATCTGGCGCAGCCCGAGGAGCACCACGATCAGCAGCGAGACAAAACTGAAGATCAGGGTGACGACCCCGAGAACGGCATCGTACAGGAAAATCACGCCGAATACCGGAAGCAGAAAAACGATCGACAGCAGGCTGTCGGCGACGACCCTCTGCAAGCCGTCGCGAAGGTTCCGGAACGTCATTGCCGACACGGCCAGGTCGCCGGTCGGATAGCGGTTCAGAACGCTCCTGGGAAGGCGTATGAGGCGGTCCCAGAACGCGGCTTCGACCCGCGTCACCGAGCGCCCCTCGAACCGCATCATCGCCGTGTTTTGAAATAGATGCAGCAGGGCGCCGAGCAGGCCGAATCCCGCCAGCGCCACAACCACCGCGTAGAGCGCTTCGCCGGTTCCGCCCGCCGCTATGTGATTCGCAATGAAGCCGAGGGCCAGCGCCGGCAGCAGTTTGATCAGGCCGCCCGGCAGCCCGGCGAACACCAGCCGCGCCAGATCCCCGGCCGATCCGCGGAGCGCGATTCTCAGCAGGTCCGCCGGCGTCACGTCCCGCTCCGGCAAGGGCCGGTAGAACATCCAAGCCTCGTCCCCCAGCGCCGCGGCGCGAGCCGCCGTAACCCGAACGCTTCGCTTGTCGACCGGGTCGATTGCCCGGTAGCGCCCGAACATTCCCGGCAGCAGCGCCATGGGCCGGCCGTCCCCGGCGCGGAATACCAGCATCGCGTTGCTGTCGCCGCGCCACCAGTCGCCCTCATTCCGGAAGCTGACGCGCCGGGCGCGTACGCCCGACGCATCGAGAATGTCGACGAGGCCCACCGGGTCCTCGGAAGGCCCCGAGCGCGCCGGAATCCTGAAATCGATGCCTTCGTGACGGCCGATGATGTGCAAGGCGTCGGCCAGTGCCGTGTCCTCGCCCCCGGCGTCCCCGTCAATCGGCAGGTCGTAGATGTTCAGAAGCCGCTGCCGGGCGGCTTTTTCGGCCGTGCGGCGGCTTATTGTCCGCGCGTGTTCGAGATTCGCATCGTCGACCACGGCCAATCGGCGATTGATGCGTTCCAGGGCGAAAGCCGTTGCGTGGAACGAGGCAAGCGCCGGCGGCAGCATGCCTTGCCGCGCCAGGGTTTCCGTCGAGATGCCCGAGAGGGTCGTCTCATCGAACAAGGTGAGCCAGCTCGTCCGGGTCAGCGGTATGACCGCTTCCGGCGGACCGCCCGCTTCGGCACGTTCCGCCTGGTCGACGATATCCATGTACAGGCTGGTGCCGGGCGGCGGTTCGGACACCCACACCACACCGCGCCGTACGGACAGGGTGCACGGGTCCAGGGTCCGCGTCATACCGGGTTCGGCCAGCGCGGTCGGCCGCGGAATACGGCTGACGAAACGCGACAGCGTGTCCGTAATATCGGTCAGCCAGGTATCGGTCTGTACCGCCAGTTCCGCCGGATCAACCTCGGACAGCGAGGATGCCGGCAACCGCTTCAGAAGGGTGTCCGACAATCCCTTGGCTATCAGGCTGAGCGCGGTGGCTTCCCCTGTGTCCTGTTGGTCCGGCGCGACACCCGGCAGCAACGAGCCCGCTTCGCGGCGCAGCAGATGGTAGGGCGGCGCCTGCTCCACCCCGTCGCTGGATTCGATCAGGAACAAATTGACGGCACCCCGCTCGATAAACCAGACGCTGTCCGTGTCGTCGAGCTCGACCGGCAGGTTGCCGGCGCAGGGCACGGATGTGCCGGAGCGGGCGGCGAGCTCGGCCAGCGATATGTATTCCGACCGCGCGTCCTGCATCAGCTCGACCTGACCAGCTTGTGATAGGTGCCGCTCTCGTCGGCGATCAGTTCGTCGTGCGTGCCGCGCTGCACGACGCCGCCGCTTTCGAGCACGATGATTTCGTCGCAATCCCTTACGGTGCTCAGCCGGTGCGCGACGATAAGGCAGGTCACGCCGCGCCGCCGCAAGGCATCGTCGACCCGTTCCTCCGTCCTGGCATCGAGCGCGCTGGTCGCCTCGTCCAGAATGAGCACCGTCGGATTGCCCACCAGCGCCCGGGCGATTTCCAGCCGTTGCCTCTGGCCGCCGCTGAAATTCACCCCGCCCTCATCGACCGGGGTCGAATACCCGCGCGGCCTGAGCAGGATATCGTGGTGGATACCGGCATCCCGGGTTGCGGCGAAAATGGCTTCATCCGGGACGGCCGAATTCCACAAGGTCAGGTTATCGCGCAGGGACGCCGAAAAGAGGACGGCTTCCTGATCCACCATGGAAACGGACTGCCGCAATACTTCCTCGGGAATCTCATCCCGCGGGTGGCCGTCGAACAGGATTTCGCCCGACCAGGGCTGATAGACGCCCGAAACCAGACGCGCCAGGGTCGACTTGCCGGAACCGCTCGGGCCGACCACGGCAACGCGCTGTCCCGGCTTGATCGTGAGGTTGAAGTCCTTGATCAGGGGCGGCCGGCTCTTGTTGAAACCGAAGGTGACGTCTCGCAGTTCGAGCCGGCCCGTGAGTTGGAGCCGGCCATTGAAAGTGGAAACCGTGTCCGCTTCCGGATTTCGGCGGCTGAAAACCGGGTCTTCGCTGGCCGTGGAGATATCGTCGAGGCGTTGCAAATCGGTTTCGAGCGCCTGGCGTTTGTCGGAGAACTCCAGAAAGCGCCCGACGGGCGCCAGAAACATCTCTGCCAGGATATAGAATCCGACCAGGGCCCCCAGAGTCATTTCTCCGGAGATGACCATACTTCCGCCGACGCCCAGGATCGCCGCACAGTAAAGCGCGGCGATCAGGCCCGGAAGCGCGGTATTGACGGAGTTCAGTTCGGAATAGAGTTGGCGCTCATGCAGTTCGCGCGCCTGCTGGCCGCTCCAGCGCGAAAAAAACCGGTCGTCCGATCCCGTAATGCGCAGGTTGTCCGCGTGATGCAGCATCTGCATGCCGACGCCGAGCAGCAATCCCAGTTCACGCGTCGTCGTCTGGCTTCGGACGGCCCGGAGCCCGTTGAGAATGTGGGCCAGCGTTCCGTGCACGGCGGCCAGCAACAGCACAATCAGCGTGAGCACAACATCGTAGACCAGCATCGCGATGAGCAATACCGCGCTCATCGCCATGTCGATCAGGAGCACAAGAAACTGGTCCGTCAGACCCTTTGCCATTCTGTCGAACGACGAAACCCGGTCGGTCAGATCGCCGACCAGCCTGTGCTGGAAAAACTCCACCGGCAGCCGCAGCAGCCGCGACATGCTCCGACTGTAGCCGGTCACCGAAATCCGGACCGCCAGCCGCCTCAGGAAGCGGTGCTTGAGCAAGGAAAGGACGTATACCAGGACACCGCCGCCAAGCAGGGCCGCCACCAGTCCGCTCCAAGGCCCGTGATTTTCCAGAACGTCGTCGACAAAAACGCCGAGAGAGACGGGAACGATGAGGTTCAGCAACGTCAACATCAAGCCGCAGGCAATCACCCCCGCAAGCACGTTCCACGATCCGACGGGCAAGGCGCTCAACTGCTTGAACAGGCCGGGCATCTCGCCGCCGGGGCTGAAATCGGGGCTGCGCTCGAAACGCAGCGCAATCCCGCTGTAGCCCTTGTTGAATTCCTCGGCGGAAAGCGTGCGGCGCCCCGTGGACGGGTCATTGAGGTGGAAATTGCCGCCGTCGAATCCCTCGAGGATAACGAAATGGCTGAATTGCCAGAACAAGATCAGCGGTAACGGCAGGTTTTTCAGTTGCCCGGCAGGCATGCTGAGGCCCCGGCATTCGAGACCGTAGTATCTGGAGGCGCGCACGATGCTTGCGGCGCTGCTGCCGTCCCGGCTCACCTCGCACTTCTCGCGCAATTCGGTAAGCGGCACCCAGCGCCCGAAGTAACCCAGGATGCTGCCGAGGCAGGCGGCGCCGCATTCCGACGCATGCATCTGCAACAGAATAGGCGTCTTTATCCGTTGTCTGGAAGCGTCCGATGCAGCCTTGCCGCCGGCCCCATGGGAGTCGAGCGGCATCCTACGGCCGCCTCATGCGAAACAGCGTAATCGGGGATTGCCTGCCGAGTTCGATGACAATCCGGAATTTCCCGCCCGCAAGGGAAACAGGATCGCGGTTCTCGTCGAGCGCGATAACGAGGCGGCGTACGGATACCGGCGCCGCGGCCTCGACGGCCTTCAGCTCTTCAGGCAAGGATACAACGGAAATTCTCGCGATCTTGCCGCCGAGCGTGCCGGTTTCCCCATTCGCCCCGCTCAGTTCTATCGCCGCCGGCATACCGGCCTCGATGGTCGCCATGGCATCGGCCTCGATCCAGACGAGCGCGTGCACGGACTGTTTGCCGTCGATCCGGGTTTCGCCGGACTGGACCAGGACGCCATCCACCGCAACGGTACGGGTTGCGCTGCCGAAGAAGAGCCAGGCGGCGAGGACAACAAGCAACAGGGCGATGGCTGCAACGAGAAGGCGCTCCCGCGGGGTGGAAATCGTCAGCAGCCGATTGAGCTGTTCGCGTTCTTCTTTTGCCTCGGCAACAGTATCCTGAAAGGAGTCGAAGGGATTATTGAACACAATCGTACACCTTGAAGAACAGAGGGCTTTTGCCGCCCGAGCTTGATTTGTCGGTCTGTTGGCCGTTGTCGGGCGCCGCCCGTTTCAGCGCCGCATACCGTTCATCAAGATCGAAGATACCACGCTGATCGCACATTCCACCCTCCCTCGTCATCGAAGCGATTGAATCACCATCAAGACGCCAAGGCGAGAGGTTCTCCAGGGCATCCGACATACAAAACCTCCTCACAGATGTGAGGCTAGTTCAAAAAAATCATAATTTGGTGAGGATGTTACGATTTTATGAAGGTTTGACCGGGCGAGGTCAAGTCCGCGGATTAACAGCCGAGCCCCTGGGATATCTGGGCATAACTGGTGAGAGGGACCCCGCACATCTGGTACCAGTCCTCCTTGTCGATCACCGGCCGGTTCAGCAGTTCGATCATGTCGTCGAATTTGCGGAGCACGTCGCAACCCGCCGCCTCGGGGTCCGCCACCTTTCGATGTTGCGGCCAGGCGTGATCGCGGGCGTGGCGCCAGAACTCGCTGTCATACCGGGAGCCGCGGGAATAGTGCCAGCCGACGAACAGGCCGTAGCGAAGCATGTTGTCGACGAGAAAGCGGCTGACCGCCACTGCGTCGCGCTCAACGCTCTCTGCCAGGCGGTAGAGGCGTGTGCGGAGAACCATCCCGATCTGCAACTGGGCGGATACGATCGCCGTCGCTTCCAGGGGTTCCATGAAAGCAGCGGCGTTGCCGATGCGGGCCACGGCGCCATCGTACATCCGGCGGTGGATAAAATTGGGAAACGGAATGACGGCGCGTTGCTCCCATTGCGGTACGCCCTCGGCGTCGAGAAACGCATCGAAGTCCGCTTCGACTTGGGCAAGATCGGTGACATGGCGATTGAAGATGTATCCGTAGGAGGTGTGCATCGTCAGCGGAATAACGAATATCCAGCCATGCGGACGCGCGACCGCCCGGGTATAGGTAGGCTGTAGAACCGGCCCTTTTCCCTCTTCTTCGACCATTGCCGGGCAGCGGCGGATGACGGAGGTATTGGTGGGGATGAAAGACATGTCGATGTGCCGGTCTGGATCGAGTTCCTTGGGAAATCCGCGGGCATCGAAAACCAGGTCGTAGCGTTCCGGCGCCACGCCCTCTAATTCCACCAGCGCACCCCCCTCCACCCTGGTGATATCGAGCACTTTCGCATCGATATGGCGCGCCCGCGTGCTTTCATGGAGCAGGTCCGCCAGCAGGTCGGCTGACAGGTGGTACGCATAGGACACCTGTTGCGGCGTGAAGTAGTGGGTGAAGTCCCGGTCGCGCGCCCCCCATCCTTCGAAGGCAACACCGTACTTGCGCGTTCCTTTCAAGCGCTGCTGAATGGTTTCATGGGGCAAATCCGTCAGTTGCCGCAATTCCTGAACCAGACTCGGCCAGCTGCCTTCGCCCACCCCGATGGCCGGGATGCGCGAATCATAGATGTGGTGCAACTCGTAATCGCTCTCGGGGTGAAGGCGCGAGACGCTGGCAGCCGCCAAGGATCCGGCGGTTCCCCGCCCGATGACCGCGACCTTTCGTAAGGATTTGCTGCCCGGCCCCATCGTCCCTCGCGGCTTCCACAGGCGTCGGTTGATTCTCCCTTCGCGGCATGCCCGGACATGCCGTATGCGCTCCGGACTACCACAATCCCGGCCTCGTTGTCACGGCATCGTGATCCGGCCCGATGTCCGGCCTGCCGGCCCGCTTGCGAGGGATCGGCCTGAAGGGCTAACCTCGGTTTCCCGGCCGGTCGCGGCCAATCGGCAAATAACAATTCGGTTCAAGAACAGGTGGCATTCCTGATGCGTAACGCTTTTGGAACCCTAGCCGTTGTTGCGTTCTCGCTGGTTTTCGGCGCGGCGCAGGCCGCCGACTTCAAGCCGGCGGTGATCTACGATGTGGGCGGCAAGTTCGACAAATCCTTCAACGAAGCCGTCTTCAACGGCATCCGGCGCTTCACCGAAGAGACCGGCGTAGAGGTGATGGAACACGAGGTCGCCAACGAAGCCCAGCGCCGGCAGGCCATGGAGCGCATGATCCGGCGCGGCGCCACGGTGCTGCTGGGCGTCGGTTTCGGGCAGGCGGATGCAATCAACGCCGTCGCCGAGGCCAATCCGGACAAGCAGTTCTCGATCATCGACGTGTTCTGGCTGGATCAGCCGAACCTGCGTCAATACTCCTTCAAGGAGCATGAGGGCAGCTATCTCGTCGGCGTCGCCGCGGCGATGAAATCCGAGAGTGGCACGATCGGGTTCGTCGGCGGCATGGACAGCCAGGCGATCCGGAAATTCGCCTGCGGCTACGTCCAGGGCGCCAAGTCCGTCAGCGCCGATGTCACGGTGCTGCAGGACATGACCGGCACGACCCCGGCGGCGTGGAACGATCCGGTCAAGGGCGCGGAACTGGCGCGGAGACAGATCGACCGCGGCGCGGATGTGGTCTATCAGGCGGCCGGCGGCACCGGCATCGGCGTCATCAAGGCGGCAGCGGATGCCGGCAAGCTCGCGATCGGCGTTGATTCCAACCAAAACCACCTGGCGCCGGGTTCGGTTCTCACGTCGATGGTGAAGCGGGTCGATCTGGCCGCCTATCGGACCTTCATGGATGCCATGAACGGCGAGTTCACCGCGGGCATCCGCTCGCTGGGTCTCGCCGAAGGCGGGGTCGGCTGGGCCGTGGACGAGCACAACCGGGCCCTGGTGTCCGGTGAGATCGAAGCGGCGGTCGAGAAGGCCAAACAGGCGATTATTTCCGGCGCCGTAAAGGTCCACAACTACGAGGAGGTTTCCAACTGCCCGTTCTGATCTACCCCGGCTTGCATCGGAACACTCGTTTTGTTACCCCTGTTACCCCGGCTCAACGACGATCCCGCCGTATGGGTATGAACGATAAGGCGCCTGCAATGACCTCCGGATCGAGCATGCCGGCAGACCCGTCGGCGGCGCCCGTTTTCGTGACCGGCACGTACGGACATGTGGGCGCCAATCTAGAGCGCCGGCTGCACGACGACGGCGCACGTGTCCGGGGATTGCAGAGACGCGAGAGCAACAATTAGGGCCTGGAGGGTCTCGATGTCGAGCGCGTGTTCGGCGACATCCGGGATTTGGACGCCACCAGAAAGGCGCTGGCCGGATGCCGGGGCGTCTATCATGTGGCGGCGAAAATCTCGACCATCGAGGGCAACCGCGCCCATCGCCGCGAGTTGTTCGAGTGCAATGTCGTCGGCACCCGCAACGTGCTGCAGGCAGCGCGGGAAGTCGAAGCCGGCCGGGTGGTGGTGACGGGCTCTCTCAGCGCGGTCGGCTACGATCTCGACGATCCGTCCCGGCCCAGCGACGAGACCATGCCGTTCTATCCCATGGAGCGCACGATGCCCTACGAGCGCAGCAAGTCGCTCGTCGAGCAGGAGTGCTGGCGCGCGGCGGCGGCGGGACAGGATGTCGTGGTTGCGACCTGCTGCGCGGTGGTGGGAGGGGCCGATTTCTTCCCCTCGCGGCTGGGAAGAACGCTCTGCGACTACACCAACGGCAAGCTCCACGCTTATGTCGACGGCGGGATCGAGTTCGTCGCGGCGCGCGACATCGTCGAGGGGCATCTCCTGTGCATGCGCCACGGCCGCTCGGGCGAGAAATATATCTTCAGCAGCGAATACAAGACCATATCGGAAATCCTCGAACTGTATGAGGAAGTCTCGGGCGTCCCGCGGCCGCGCCGGCGGATCCCGGCTCCCTTGATGCTCGCCTTTTCGGAAGTGGCGAGCTTTTACCTGAGCCGGTTCCATCCGGACTTTCCCCAGCGGCTCACCCCGGGCGCCATCCGCCTGCTGAAAAAACGCCGCCATGCCGACACCGGCAAGGCGAAGCGGGAGCTCGGCTACCAGCCGACCAGCATCCGCGACGCGGTGCATGAAGCCTATGCGTTTCACTTCTCCCGCAACGCCATCCGGAATCCGGCGGCGAAGCTGCCGCGCGAGGCCTTGCAGGCGGTGCGCGAAGGGAGCCCGGCATGAAGCCGGGCCCAAGCGCGCCGCAACCCGGCTTCGAGGAAGCCGGCACGCTGCGCCAGCAAGCGCGCAGCGCCGGCATGGACCCGAACTACTGGTATGCGGTCGAGGAAGTACGCCGGGTCAAGCCGGGAACCGTGCTGGAGGTTGTTTTCTGGAAGCATTCGATCGCGCTGTTCCGGGGAACCGACGGCACGTTACACGCGATCGAAAACCGCTGCGCACACCGCCAGCTTAAGCTTTCCATCGGCGATGTGCACGGATGCAAGCTGGTGTGCGCCTATCACGGCTGGGAGTATGGCGGGGAAGACCGGCCCGCCGGGGTTCCGTATGACGGCGACGGGCGAAGCTTTCCGCAGCTCGCGCTCAGGACCTATCCGGTGAAGGTCCGCTACGGCCTGGTCTGGCTTTTTCCCGGCGACCCGGAGTTGGCGGAAACGCGCCGGATCCCGGAAATTCCCGAGCTCGAGGGGCCCGACCGATGGGCCTGCGTGCCGCTGCGCTTCACTTGGTCGGCGCACCACTCGATGGTGATCGACAATGTGAGCGACTTCACCCACGCGCATCT
>JAPPFK010000029.1 GCA_028823885.1 Rhodospirillales bacterium
AGCACCGGCAGTTCACCTATTTCGACTAAACGATCGTCATTTGCCATGACCCAAGGCTCCCAGCTGGCCGTCCACATGCGTCCCGTATACCGCCGCCCTTCTTCGGGTGGACATTCGCCTCATATTGAACGCTAATTGCCGGAATTTGAAGCCATATCGAACTTTAAGGATGGACGGAATGGGACAAGCGGCGGGCATCATCGGCTTGGGCATCATGGGATCGGCCTTCAGCCGGAATATGATGAAAAACGGCCTCCGGGTCGTCGGTTACGACATCGATGACGGCAAATTGGACGGCTTGGCCAGGGAGGGGCTGACGCGGGCCGGGTCTCCGGCCGATGTCGCCCGCCAGGCGGACGTGGTGATCACCTCCCTTCCCTCGCCGGCCGCCTTCCACGCGGTGATGACCGGGGAGAACGGTCTGGCGTCGTCGGGCCGGGCCGGGCTGGTGGTCGCCGACACCTGCACCCTCACCGTCGAGGACAAGCAGAAGGCGTTCGATGCCCTCGCGCCCCATGATGTCATCCTGCTTGACTGTCCGGTGAGCGGCACCGGCGCGCAAGCCGCCAACGCCGATCTGGCCATACTCGGGTCGGGCGACGAGGCGGCCTTCCGGAAGGCAAAACCCATACTCGAGAGCTTTTCGCGAAACGCGCACTATGTCGGCGCCTTCGGCAACGGCTCCAAGACCAAATACGTCGCCAACCTGTTGGTCGCCATCCACAACGTGTCGGCCGCCGAGGCATTGGTGTTGGGGCAAAAAGCGGGGTTGGACCCGGCAACCTTGCTGGCTGTCCTCCAGGATGGCGCCGGGAACTCCCGCATGCTGGAAATGCGGGGACCGATGATGGTGGCCAACGACTACGATTCGAAAGTGTCCGCCACCATGATCACCCAGGACAAGGACATGGGGATCATCAACGCGTTCATCGACGGCGTGGGCGCGCCCGCCCCGTTATTCAAGGCGACGCTCGACCTGTACAAGGCAGCGCTGTCCCAGGGATTGGAGAACAGCGATACCGCCTCGGTCTGCGCGGTACTGGAGAACATGGCCGGCATGGAACGGGATTGATTCGGCACCGCCGATCGGCGAATCCCGATGCGCGGTCATGGTCATGGCCCAAGAAACGCGCTAAACCAGACAGGTGAACGGAACGGCAAATCCCAAGATCAAGATCGAAGGCGTGACCAAGAGCTTCGGTGACGAGCGGGTGCTGCGCGGAATCGATTTGGAGGTCGGCGACGGCGAGTCGGTGGTGCTTGTCGGCCCGTCGGCATGCGGCAAGACCTTGCTGTTCAAGTGCATAGTCGGATTGATCCCGCCCGATTCCGGGTCGATCAAGATCGACGGCGAAGAAACGGTCGGCCTCACCCCCGACGAGCGGGAGCAGCTATTGCGGCGGGTCGGCATGCTGTTTCAGCAGTCCGCCCTGTTCGACAGCTTGAGCATTTGGGAGAACGTCGCCTTCCGGCTGATTCAAAGCCGGCGGGTGCCGCGTACCGAGGCGCGCCGGCTGGCGGTGGAAAAGCTGTCTCAGGTGGGAATGGACCCGGAGGTCGCCGACCTGTTGCCGGCGGAACTTTCGGGCGGCATGCAGAAGCGGGTCGGATTCGCCCGGGCGATTGCCGGCGATCCGGAGATCGTCTTCCTCGACGAGCCGACCGCCGGCCTCGATCCGATCATGAGCAATATCATCAACGAGTTGATCCTCGACGGAGTCCGCCAGCTGGGCGCCACGACACTGTCGATCACGTCGGACATGTCGGGCGCACGGATGATTTCCGACCGGATCGCCATGCTCCATGACGGCAAGATCATCTGGCAGGGACCGACGGATCAGATGGATGCCGCCGACAACCCCTATCTCGATCAGTTCATCCACAGCCGCGCCGAAGGCCCCATCGAGACGGTGGTCACCCCCGACCCCGCCTGAGAGCCGCCAAGTGCTTGCCGCTCCCCCGCTGAAGTGATAGCCAAATCGAATGTCCAGCCCTGCGCCGAAACCCCTCGTCGGAATTCCCACCAGCGTGATGGAGCTTACCAGCCGCCGTCATCGGGCCCATTACATCGGCCTGAACTACCCGGAGGTGGCGGCGGTGTTCTCCGGAGCGATGCCGGTCCTCCTGCCGTCGCGCGCGCATGACCTCGACGTCGAAGGAACCTGCGCACAGATCGACGGACTGCTGCTCTCCGGCGGGCGGGCGAACATCGAGCCCCATCACTACGGGGGGCCGCCGTTTCCCGACGACGAACCCATCGATCCCGATCGGGACAACATGGTCCTGCCGCTGATCCGCGGGTGCGTCGATGCCGGTGTGCCGGTCTTCGGAACCTGCCGCGGCCTGCAGGAAATGAACGTGGCTCTCGGCGGAAGCCTGCACTACCGAATTCATTTGCTGCCCGGCAAGAAGGACCACCGGATGCCGCGGGGCGACGACGTCACCGTCGAAGAAATCATGGGTCCCAAACACACCGTCAAACTGACCAGCGGCGGCCTGCTTCATTCCCTCGTCGGCAAGGACGAGGTGATGGTCAATTCGCTGCACGGACAGGGCGTGGACCGGCTTGCGGACGGCTTCGATGTGGAAGCCGTATCGCCGGACGGGGTCATCGAAGGAATCAGTCTGGCGGGCGCCAAGTCGTTTGCCGTCGGCGTGCAATGGCACGCCGAATGGAAGCCCGGCGAGCATGAACTGTCGAAAAAGCTGTTCGAGGCCTTCGGGGACGCGGCACGGGAACGGGCCGCCAAACGGCGCAACGGTGTCGGGTCTATCGGCTAGCCGCTAGGAAGCCGGCAGGTTTTCTTCCAGCGCGGTCCGCAGGTCCCCCTCGATCCGCGACGCCTTCCCTGTCTCCCCATCCACGTACACGGTGACGGTCTCGGCGACGGCGATACATTTGTCGCCCTGAAATACACCCTGCCCCATGGTATAGGAACTGCCGCCGACCCGCAGGACGACGGTTCCCACATCGACCTCACCCGGATAGCTCAACTCCGAAACATATTCCACGGTGAACTTCACCACCACGAAGCCGGCGAGAATATCCACGGCTCCGCCGGGCATCTTGGCGATACGGAAATCGACCCGGCCGTCCTCGAAGAATTGGTTGATGGCGATGTTGTTGACATGGTTATTGGGGTCGAGATCGTTGTAGCGGATTCGCTCGGTGACCCACGTCGCATAGCCCTCGCGGGTTCGCAATGCGGGGTCGGGGACCGGTGCGGGTGTCGTGTCGCTCATGGAAGCGTTTTACCGGGCCGGGACCGTTTCGGCGAGCACCGATCGCATGGACGCCGCCCTTTCCGTTTCATCCCGCAGGCGACCGCGGGCGTCCGGCGAGCCGCCTGCCGCCGGCTAACCTCTGACCGCGGACTGTTTCCGCGCCGCCTTGACCCGTGAAACCCGGCCCTCGGCTTGCTTCACATCCTTCTTGGTCCGGGTGGGCGGCAGACGCTTGCCCTTGGGCAAGCCGGTCAGGAACCACTCGGCGAAGGTATCGGGATGGGGGTCGTAGCTCTTGGGCTTCCAGTTCTCGGTGCAGAAATCCTCATCGCAGAAATATTCGTTGGGGGCGCCGACGGGGCTCTGGACATACCAGAAGTAGCACGACGAGACGATATGCCGGCCGGGTCCGACAGCGGTTTCCCAGCCGTTCTTCTGCATATACTGACCGCCGCCGATCATCTCGCTGACGTCGCGCACCGCGAAGGCCAGATGGTTGAGGCCCGGCGCATCGTCGTGAAGGAAAAACACCTGATGGTGTCCGGCGCGGATGGCCGAGCGGAGAAACACGCCGCGGCCGGTGTAGCGGTCGGTGAGGTGGAATCCCAGCCGCTTGCGGTAAAAGTTTTCCATCTCCTTCAGGTCGGGGACGTTAAAGACGATGTGGCCAATTCCCACCGGTCTGGCGCGATCGTAATAGATCGCGCGCTCGTCGACCCGGTGGACGTTTTCCGGACCGTTCATCGGGATGATCACGGGCTTCACGTTGATCCGCCGGCTGACCCGGAAGCCGAGGCACAATCCCATCGGATCGGTCACATAGAACGTGCCGTCCTTGTCCTCGGTGATTTCGTGATCCCTTGCGAGATCGGCCTTGAGCGCCTTCAGGTTGTCCCGGGTATCGACGCCCCAGACCAATATCCGAATGGTGGAGCCCTTCTCGAAGGCCGGCGGCAGGTGCTTCGCCGTCCGCGGGAAGATCTCGACACGGGATTTGTTGGACGCTTCGTAGATCGAATGCTTGGGCGAGCTCTTGATCTTCTTGAGCCCGAAGTCGGTATAGAACTGCTGCGCCTTCTTCATGCTCTCGACGCCGAAGACCACGCGATCGACACCTACAATAGCCATTTTTCCCCACCCACGATGGACGACTGTTGTTCGCGGCGGACATTAGCACCCGCGGGCGGCCGCCCAAATTGGGCCGCCCCGGTTGTCCGTCGCTCGGTCAGCTATTGAAGTCCAGCATGGCCGGCGAGATCAAGACGCCGAAGGCCTCGCACCAGATGACGACGCTCTTGAAGTCCTTCAGGTTCACCGAGGCGGGGATGGCGTAGTTCTGGCTGCCCTTGAAGGCGCGAAGCCCGCCGAGGTCGAAATACTCGGCGTTCTTGACGTCCGCCGAGCGTTTGATGCCGGCCGCCTTCGACAAATAGACGTGGTACTTCGGCCCGGGGCCGACGTTGAAATCCTTACCCAGGTGAACCTCGTCGGCAAAAACCGTCACTTTGCCGGAGCCGAAATGCACCGGATCGGAGGGATTTGCGTGAATGAACGTGCCGGTTGCGACCACCGCCTTGGTGTCGGCTATGGCTTCGTCGGCAACGATATCCGACTGGAATATGAACGGGAACACGAAGATGCCGACCGCAAACCCGAAACCGGTGCCGGCGACACCGCCCAAAAGGAACCAAAAGATAATCTTCTTCATCGCGTGCTCTCCATCAGCAACAGTGCGCTCCCGCCCCGCTGATAAATGACTTACGCCAGTCGGTATTCCCCATCCGGCGAAACTTCTCCCACGGAAACCAGCCGGCCCGTGTCGACCATATGGATGATGTGGGCGAGAACCGAACGCCGGGCCGCGGGAATTAGCCGCTCATCAAGCCCCTGGTACATGGAGGTAACCATCTCGGGGATATGATTCAACCCCTGTTCGATGCACTTGGCGATCTGGGTCTCCCGCTGCCGGCGGTGGCCGATCAACGCCCGGACGTATGGCCTCGGGTTTTCCACGGGATGGCCGTGGGTCGGCCAATAGATGGCGTCATCCCGTTCGGTGAGACGTTGAAGACTCGCCATATAGGCGCCCATGTCGCCATCCGGCGGGGAGACGACGGTGGTCGACCAGCCCATCACGTGGTCCCCGGGAAACAGCGCGTTCTCTTCCCGGAGTGCGTAGCACATGTGGTTCGAGGTATGGCCCGGCGTGAAGACGCATTCCAGGCTCCACCCCTCTCCCTCGATGACATCGCCGTCACGGACCTCCACATCGGGGATGAAGTCCCGGTCTCCTCCTTCCTCCAGCGTCGGGCTGTCCCCCGTCTGGCCGAAACCGTGGGGGCCGTAGGCATAGGTTATGGCGCCCGTCGCTTCCTGCACGGGTCCGGCCGCCGGGGAATGATCGTGGTGGGTATGGGTGACGACGATGTGCGACACGGTCTCGCCGGAGAGCGCCTTCAGCTGGGCGTCGATATGTTCCTCCAGGTCCGGGCCGGGATCGATGATCGCCACCTCCCCATGCCCGACGATGTAGGTCCCCGTCCCTTTGTAGGTAAACGGGCCGGGATTGCGGGCGACAATGCGCCGGATCAACGGCGAAACCGTCTCCATCACCGCATACTCGGCATCGAAGTCACGCCGGAATTTGAGCTCGCCGGTCATGCGCGGAGTATACGGCTATTCTCTGGCGTTTCGAGACGGGAGACGCAGGGACGCCCTCAGACCGGGCCGGGCATCTTCGAGGCACAGAACTCCATCGTGCAGATGGGCAATTGCGCGGACCAGGCTCAGGCCCAGGCCGCTGCCGGTACTGTTGCGGCTGGCTTCGAGCCGGACAAATCTTTGCGTTACCCGCTCGCGGTCGTTTTCGGGAATTCCCGGGCCCGAATCGGTCACCGAAATTTCGACCGCGTCCCCGGACCGGTCGGCGCGAATCACGACGGCGCCGCCGGTTTCCGAATACTTGATGGCGTTGTCGATGAGATTGGCCAGTGCCTGGGACAGGAGCTGCCGGTCGCCTGCGAAGCCGATTTTCCCGTGAACTGCCGCCGAAAGGCCGAGGCCCTTCTCCGCCGCCGCCGGCTCATAGAGTTCGGCGAGATCGTCGATGAACGGGCCGAGGTCGATCGTCTCCGGGGAAATCTCCAGTTGCCCCGCCTCGGCCTTGGCGATGTTCAGCAAGGCGTTGAACGTGGCCAGAAGATCGTCGGCTTCGGAAATCGTCGCCTCGAGCGCTTCGCGGAATTGTTCAGCGCTCCCCTCGCCCATGAGCGTGACTTCAAGGCGGCTTCTGAGCCGGTTCAAGGGACTGCGAAGATCGTGGGCGATATTGTCGGTAACCTCGCGGAGGCTGTTCACCAGCCGCTCGATCTGGTCGAGCATCTCGTTGAGATTGAGCGCCAGCTGGTCCAACTCGTCGTTGGCGCCCCGGACCGGGATTCGCTGATCCAATTCGCCGGCCATGATTTCCCGGCTGGTCCGGTTGATGACCTCTACGCGGCGCAGCAGGTTGCGGCTCATGAGAATGCCGCCCGCCAGGCCCAGCGCCAATGTCAACGCCAGCGCCCATGCGAGGGAGGTGCGGATGAACTCGATAACCTCGGATTGGCCGTGGATGTCGCGGCCGACCAGCAGCTGAAATTCACCGGGAACGATCAGGTGCCGCGCGCGGGCCGGATGAGTTTCGACCCTGCCCCCGATGGGCCGCCGGTAGGGAAATTCCAGCCATCCGCCGGGCTGAGTCTCCGCCTCGGGCCAGGCGTTCAGGTTCCCGGCGATCACGAACCGGTTGCCGTCGGTCAGCAGGTAGAGGCTCTGGCGCTGATTGCGGCTGCGCTCCCGGACGACGTCGGCGAGCCCGACCAGCCCCGAACGGCGATACTGTTCCGCGAGGCCGGTAATCTCCGCGGCGATGGTTTCATCGGTCTGCGACGTGGTGAGCCGGGCGGTCGACCAGTAGATGAAGCCGAGCAGCAACAAGACCGAGGCGCCGAACACCGACAGGTAGATCAGCGACAGCCGGAAGGTCGACGTCTTGAACAGCTTAGGAAGGTTCACGAAGACAATACCCCGCCCCCCGGACCGTATGGAGCAATTGCCGGTCGAAGTCCTTGTCGATCTTGGCCCGCAACCGGCTGATGTGGACATCGATAACGTTGGTCTGGGGATCGAAATGGTAGTCCCAGACGTTCTCCAGCAGCATGGTCCGCGTCACCGTCTGGCCGGCATGGCGCATGAGATACTCCAAGAGCCGGAACTCCCGGGGCTGCAGGGTGAGCTCCACGCCCCCACGCCTGACCCGGCGGCTCAGCAGATCCATTTCCAGATCGGCGACGGACAGTTGGGTTTCCACCTGCTCGGGATTGCGGCGCCGGACGAGCGCTTCGATCCGCGCCAGCAGTTCGGCGAACGCATATGGCTTTACGAGATAATCGTCGCCGCCGGCCTTCAGCCCCTTGACCCGGTCGTCGACGTCGCCGAGGGCGCTCAGGAACAGGATGGGCTCGTTTATGCCTTCGGCGCGCAGCCGGTTGACCACGCTCAGGCCGTCCATTTTGGGCAGCATGCGGTCGACCACAAGAACGTCGTAGCCGCCCTCGGCGGCCAGGGCATAGCCCTCCTCGCCGTCGGCGGCATGGTCAACCACATGACCGCTCTCGGACAGGCCCCGCCGCATGTAGCCGGCGGCTTCCAGATCGTCCTCGATCACCAAAATACGCATGGCGGCATTCATTCTCCAGGCGACCCTAAGGTAGTTCAAATTTTGGCGGATTTCACCTGTGCCTCAAAGGAAACGGTGCCCGGCCCCGATCGGGCGCCGGACACCGCCTGCCCCGTCCCGAGGCAGTATCAGGCGTCGCGGAGAGGCAGCGCGACGAAGCGCTCATTGCCGCGCCGCTCCACGAGCAGCAGTACCGCGGATCGGTCGACGGCGCCTGCCCGTTCAATCGCATCGGCGACATCTCCCGGGGTTTCGACCGTTTGGCCGGCGACCGAGACGATCACGTCGCCCCGGCCGAGGCCTTTGCGCGCCGCGGGGCTGCCGGGCTCGATGGCGGTTATCACGACACCTTCCGTATCCCGGTCCAGCCCGAAAGCGCGGCGGGTCTGCCGGTCCAGCGCCGCCAAACCGAGGCCCAGCGCATCGCCGGTTTTCGCCTTGGCGACCGGTTCGGCATCGGGCGAGCTTCCGATACGCACCTCGATGTCGAGCTTCCGGCCGTCGCGCCAGATCTCCATCTCGGCCTCGTCCCCGGCCTGCAGGGAACCGATGATCCGGGGCAGATCCTTGAGGCGCTCGACGGTCTTGTCGTTGACCTCCAGGATCACGTCGCCGCGCTTCAGTCCGGCCTTGTCCGCCGGGCTGTCATCGGTCACCCGGGACACCAGCGCGCCGGCGGCGTCTTCGAGATCGAGGCTGGCCGCCAGTTCTTCGGTGACTGCCTGGATATGGACGCCGAGCCAGCCCCGCTGGACCCGCCCATCGTCCCTCAGGTCTTCGATGACGGTCTCGGCGAGCGACGAGGGAATGGCAAACCCGATGCCCACGTTGCCGCCCGACGGCGAGAAGATGGCGGTATTTACCCCGATCACCTCGCCCCGCAGGTTGAAGGCCGGACCGCCGGAATTGCCCTGGTTGATGGGCGCATCGATCTGCAGGAAGTCGTCGAACGGTCCCGCGCCGATGTCACGATCGCGGGCCGAAATAATTCCGATCGTCGCCGTCTTGCCGACGCCGAGCGGGTTGCCGATTGTCACGATCCAGTCGCCGACCCGCATATCCGCCGAGGATCCGAACGAAACCGTCGGCAGATCATGCTTGGCATTGATTTTCAACAGCGCGAGGTCGGTCTTGTCATCCTGTCCGATGAGCTTCGCCTCGTACTTCTTGCCGTCATGCATGACGACCGTGATTTCGTCGGCGTCATCGATGACATGATGGTTGGTGACGATCAGCCCGTCCTTTTCGATGATGAAGCCGGAACCGAGCCCGTGGGCCCGGGGACCGCTCGGCTCGCCCCGGAATTGGGGCATCTCGGGCATTCCGAATTGCCGGCTTCCGTCTTCGCCGAAGAAGCGCCGGAAGAATTCCTCGAACTGGGGCGGCACCTTGCCGGACGAGAACATAGGACCGGCGGCCCGCTTCTCGACCCGGATGGTGACCACGGCGGGGCTTACCCGCTCCACCACATCGGCGATATTTACCGGCATCGCCGGGACGGGCGCCGCCTGGACGGATTTCACCGCTTCGGCGGAATTCGCCGCGGATTTCCGGTCCAACTGGTCGGCGAATGCGATCCCGCCGGCGACCGTGCCGGTCGCGAGAGCGGTGATTGCCGTCAGGGCGAGAAGTTTTGACTTCGGTGTATGCAAGAGGTGTTTTCGCATCTCAATTCTCCTAGAAATCGAAGGAATTTCAGGGCATCGGAAGCGCCAACCGGCCTGATTTCCAATGCCGTCGAGAATTGAGACTAACGATTGCGGTCTAACCGCTGCCTGTCCGGTAGATTACGATTTGGTAATTTTGCCCAAAAACAATCGAAGACGAGGACGATAAGGAAAACCTCAACGCCCGATCCCGCCGCCCAGCACTTTCTCCACCAACCGCACCCAAAACGATGCCCCAATGGGGAGAATCTCGTCGTTGAACTCGTAGCGCGTATTGTGGAGCGGATAGGTTTCCCGGTCCGGGAATCCGGCGCCAAGGCGGACAAAGGTGCCCGGCCTCTCATTCAGCATGAACGCGAAATCTTCGGACGCCATCGTCGGCGGATAGGCCTGTTCCAGATTTTCCTCGCCGACCACGTCAACCGCCGCCGAACGGGCAATCTCGCTTTCCGGACCGTTATTGACCAGCACCGGATAGAGCTGCTCGTAGGCGACGTCCGCGCTGCCGCCGTGGGCCGAGGCGATGCCGCCGGCGATTCGCTCGATCTGCGGTTTGATGGTCTTCTCCGGATCGAGGGCGAAGGACCGGACCGTTCCGCCCAGCACCGCCTGATCGGGGATCACGTTCATCGCGTCGCCGGCATGGAACTGCGTTACCGATACGACGATAGCGTCGATCGGATTGGTGGCCCGGCTCGAGATGGTCTGAAGTCCCGAGACGATTTCCGCACCGATCACCACCGGATCGATCCCCTGGTGGGGCGTCGCGGCGTGGCTGCCGCGCCCCTTGACGATGATCTCGAATTTTGCCGCCGATGCCATTCCCGGTCCCTCGCCGACGCTGATTTTGCCGGCCGGCATGTTGGGCCAGTTATGCATGCCGTAGACGGTGTCGGCGGGAAACTTGTCGAACAGCCCCTCCTCCACCATCACCTGGCCGCCGCCCGCCATCTCCTCGGCCGGCTGGAAGATGAAATGAACGGTGCCGTTGAAATTCTTCGTCTCCGCGAGGTGCTTGGCGGCGCCCAACAGCATGGTCGTGTGCCCATCGTGCCCGCAGGCGTGCATCTTGCCGGGCACCTGGGATTTGTACGGAAGGTCGGTCTGCTCGGGCATGTCGAGAGCGTCCATGTCGGCGCGAAGGCCTATGGAGGGTCCGTCGCCATTGACCAGCGTACCGACGACGCCGGTCGTCGCCATGCCCCGATCGATCTCGATGCCGAACGCCGAGAGCTTTTCGGCCACCAAATCCGACGTCCGATGCTCTTCAAACGCGGTTTCCGGATGAGCGTGAATATCCTGCCGCCAGGACGCCATTTCGTCCTTGAGGGCGTCGAGTTCCTTGATGACCGGCATCGTAGCTCCCTTTCCAGACCATGCCCCGGGGAGTTTGGCCAATGCGGGCCGTTTGCTCAACCACCGGCTTGGCCTTGACTTGCCG
>JAPPFK010000124.1 GCA_028823885.1 Rhodospirillales bacterium
CCGCCGGGTAGATGCCGAGCTCGGCGATCTGGCGCGACAGCACCGTGGTCGCGTCCAGGTGCGCAAACGATGTCGCCGGGGCCGGATCGGTCAAATCGTCCGCCGGCACATAGATCGCCTGCACGGACGTGATCGAGCCCTTGGTGGTCGAGGTGATCCGCTCCTGCAGCGCGCCCATGTCGGTGGCCAAGGTCGGCTGATAGCCCACGGCGGAAGGAATCCGGCCCAGCAGCGCCGACACCTCGGAGCCCGCCTGGGTGAACCGGAAGATGTTGTCGACGAAGAACAGCACGTCCTGGCCTTCCTGGTCGCGGAAGTACTCGGCAACCGTCAGGCCGGTCAGCCCGACCCGCGCCCGCGCGCCTGGCGGCTCGTTCATCTGGCCGTAGACCAGCGCGGCCTTGGAGCCCGTCCCATCGGTCTGAATAACCCCGGACTCGATCATCTCGTGATAGAGGTCGTTGCCCTCGCGGGTCCGTTCGCCGACACCGGCAAACACGGAGTAGCCGCCGTGCGCCTTGGCGATGTTGTTGATGAGTTCCATGATGATCACGGTCTTGCCCACGCCGGCGCCGCCGAACAGGCCGACCTTGCCGCCCTTGGCGTATGGCGCGATCAAATCGACGACCTTGATGCCGGTGACCAGAATTTCGGTCTCCGTCGACTGATCGACGAACTCGGGCGCCGGTTTGTGAATTGCCGAGGTGGCTTTCGACTCGACCGGCCCGGCCTCGTCCACCGGCTCGCCGATAACGTTCAAAATCCGGCCCAGGGTTTCCGGCCCGACCGGCACTTCGATGGGCCCGCCGGTGTCGATGACCTCGGTTCCGCGAACCAGGCCGTCGGTGGTGTCCATGGCGATCGTGCGCACCTGGCCCTCGCCGAGGTGCTGCGCGACTTCGAGCACCAGGCGCCGGTCCAGCCCTTGGACTTCAAGGGAGTTCAAGATTTCCGGCATATCGCCGTCGAACTTGACGTCGACCACCGCACCCATGACCTGGGAGATTGATCCGGCGTTATTCTCTGCCATCGTACTCGCTCCTCGGATTCGGCGCCGCCCTAGACGGCCTCGGCGCCGGAAATAATTTCAATCAACTCACTCGTAATCTTGGCCTGGCGCGTGCGGTTGAACTGCAGCGACAGGGCGTCGATCATTTCTCCCGCGTTCCGGGTCGCATTGTCCATGGCGCTCATCCGGGCGCCATGTTCAGATGCATTGCTCTCCAAAAGCCCGTGCAGAATCTGCACCTCCAGGTTCTTGGGCAGCAAAACCTTCAAGATAACGTCGTCGTCCGGCTCGAACTCGGTCGCCGCCGGAATGACGCCGGATGCCGCCTCTTCCCCGCTCTCTTCTTCCTCGATGGAAACCGGAATCACCTGCTGGGGGGTGACGATCTGGGTCATCGCCGAAACGAACCGATTGTAGGTGACGGTGCAGACGTCGAACTCGCCGGCGTCGAACAGTTCGACGATCCTGGCGGTTACGTTCCGGGCGTCTTCCAAGGTCACCGCGGTCCGGCCGATATCCTCGAACGTATCGGCGATCTTGTCTCCGTGATCCCGGCGAAGCTGGTCGCGGGCCTTTCGGCCGACACACAGGACCTTGACGGTCTTGCCGGCGGCTTCCAGTTCGGCGATCTGCTGGCGCACCGAGCGGACGATATTCGCGTTGAAGCCGCCGCAGAGACCGCGATCCGAGGTCATGGCGACCAGCAGGTGGACGTCGTCCTTGCCCGTACCGGCCAGTAACGGCGGCGCGCCTTCCGTCGAGCCCAGTCCGTCGACCATGCCCGCGATCATCCGCTCCATCCGTTCGGCAAACGGCCGCGCCGCCTCCGCGGCCTCCTGGGCGCGGCGCAGACGGCTGGCCGCCACCATCTTCATGGCGGACGTGATCTTCTGCGTCGATTTGACGCTGTCGATCCGGGTCTTGAGTTCCTTGAGACCGGCCATCGGTTATCCGCTGAGCATTTCCGTCCGAGGCTCTAGGAGAAGGATTTGGTGAAATCGTCGAGGAAGGTCTTGAGCTTTTCCCCGGTTGCTTCGGTGATTTCGCCATCGGTGCGGATCGCCACCAGAATGTCGCCGCCCGAGTCGCGGACCTCCTTCATCAGCGCCGCTTCGTAGCGGACCACGTCTCCGACCTCGATCCCGTCGAGATAGCCGTTCACGCCGGCGTAGATGGCGACCACCTGTTCCTCCACCGGGTAGGGCACGAACTGGCCCTGCTTCAGGACTTCGGTCAGCCGCGAGCCGCGCGCCAACAGACGCTGGGTCGCCGGATCGAGATCGGACGCGAACTGGGAAAACGCCGCCATTTCCCGGTACTGGGCGAGTTCCAGCTTGATCGAGCCGGCAACCTGCTTCATCGCCTTCACCTGCGCGGCGGAGCCCACCCGGCTGACCGACAGGCCGACATTCACCGCCGGGCGGATGCCCTGGTAGAACAATTCGGTCTCGAGGAAGATCTGCCCGTCGGTAATGGAAATCACGTTGGTGGGGATGTACGCCGAGACGTCGTTGGCCTGGGTCTCGATCACCGGAAGCGCGGTCAAGGACCCGGCGCCGTTGTCATCGTTCATCTTCGCGGCCCGCTCCAATAGGCGGGAGTGCAGGTAAAACACGTCGCCGGGATAGGCCTCGCGCCCCGGCGGACGGCGAAGCAGCAGGGACATCTGCCGGTAGGCGACCGCCTGCTTGGTCAAATCGTCGTAGAAGATAACCGCGTGCATGCCGTTGTCGCGGAAGTATTCCCCCATGGTGCAGCCCGTATAGGGCGCCAGGAAGAGCATCGGCGCCGGTTCGGACGCCGTGGCCGCGACGACGATTGAGTATTCGAGCGCGCCGTAGTCCTCGAGAATCTTGACGAACTGCGCCACCGAAGACCGCTTCTGGCCGACGCTGACATAGACGCAGTAGAGCTTCTCGGAATCATCCCTGGCGGCGTCGTTGACCGTCTTCTGATTGATGATGGTGTCGAGAATGATCGCCGTCTTGCCGGTCTGCCGGTCTCCGATCACCAGCTCCCGCTGGCCGCGGCCGATGGGGATCAGGCTGTCGATGGCCTTGATCCCGGTCTGCATGGGCTCGTGCACCGATTTCCGCGGAATGATACCGGGCGCCTTCACCTCGATCAGGCCGCGGTTGGCCGCGTTGATCGGGCCCTTGCCGTCGATCGGCTCACCGAGACCGTTGACCACCCGGCCGAGCAGTTCCTTGCCCACCGGCACGTCGACGATTTCACCGGTCCGCTTGACCGTGTCGCCTTCGCGGATGGTCCGGTCGTCGCCGAAGATCACGACACCCACATTGTCCTCTTCGAGGTTGAGGGTCATGCCCTTGATGCCGCCCGGGAATTCGACCATTTCACCGGCCTGCACCTTGTCGAGGCCGTAGACGCGGGCGATACCGTCACCCACCGACAGGACCTGTCCGACCTCGGCAACCTCCGCTTCGGTGCCGAAGTTCTGAATTTGCTCTTTCAGGATCGCGGAGATTTCGGCCGCACGGATTTCCATTATCCAACCCCTCTCATGGCGAGTCGCAGCTGCTGCAGCTTGGTGTTAAGGGAACTGTCGACCATCCGGGAGCCCAACTTGACGACGAGACCGCCGAGGACATCGGGATCGACTTTCTCATTGACGCTGACCTCGCCGCCGACCGAGCGTTCGAGCGTCGCTTCCAGCGTCGCCAACTGCTTGTCGGACAGTTTGGCCGCCGAGGTCACCTCGGCCGTCATCTCGCCCCGGCGTCCGGCCAGAATGGCGAGGTATTGATCGATGATTTCCGGCAACGCGAACAGGCGCCGATTGCCGGCCAGCACGCCGGCGAATTTGCGCGTCAATTCGCCCGCGCCGGCGGCCGTCAACAGGGCGTTCATCGCCGCGCCCTGTTCGTCCCGGGATATCACCGGGGATCGAATCATCCGCGTCAAATCGGCGCTCCCGAGAATCATCCGGTCCAGGGATTTCAGGTCGTCCGCAACCTCATCCAGGGCGTCCTCGGTTTCGGCAAGCTCGAACAGCGCTGTCGCATACCTTCCGGCGAGGCCGGTGGCGCCTGTGTTGTCCGTTGCCACGTGAGATGATCCTCGGTTCTGGTTCCCCGGTGAGACGTCACCGATAACACAACGAATGTTGCGAGAAAATTGCGCCATCCGGCGGCACCGCGCCGCCCAAGGCGTGGGTTGTCTACCATACTGATTGGTGGGGCGCAAGACGACTCGCCCGGGCCGGAACACCCGAAAAAACTCTTTTTTTATCAATGAGTTATAGAATATCCATGCGCTACATGAAGCTGTAGGGATCGATGTCCAGTTGGACCCGGACTTTCTTCGGAATGGGCGTGGCCGAGAGCCAATTCCGGAGCGCCTTCTGAAGATTTACGTCGCGGCTCGTCTTGACCAGAAACCGCCGCCGATGACGGCCGCGCAGCAGCGCCATCGGCGCCGGGGCGGGCCCGAGCACCTGCACCCCGTCCTCCGACGGCGCGGTGCGGCGCAGCGCATTTGCCGCCCGGTCGACCTGGTAGGGGTCGGGGCTCGACAGGACGACGCCGGCCAGGCGTCCAAAGGGCGGCATCCCGGCAATCTCCCGGTCCCTGGCCTCGGCGGACAGAAACCCCTCCCGATCCCCGGCGGCCAGCGATTTGATTACCGGGTGGTCGGGCATGAACGTTTGCAGCACCACCCGGCCCGGCCGGTGTTCCCGTCCGGCGCGGCCCGCCACCTGATAGAGAAGCTGGTAGGTTCGTTCCGCCGCCCGAAGATCGCCGCCCGAGAGTCCGAGGTCGGAATCGACCACACCCACCAGCGTCAGGTGGGGAAAGTGATATCCCTTGGCGACGATCTGGGTGCCGATGACGATATCCACGTCGCGATCTTCGATCAGCCGGACCAGCTCGGCCGCCTGGCCGGGACCATGGATGGTATCGGACGCCGCGACGACCACCCGCGCGTCCGGATACAGGGCCGCCACCTCCTCGGCCAAGCGTTCAACGCCCGGCCCGCAGGCCGCCAGCCTGTTTTCGGCTTCGCAGCTCGGGCAGGCGTTCGGCAAATCGGCGGCATAGCCGCAGTGATGACATTGGAGACGGTTCATCAGCCGGTGCTCCACCAGCCAGCTGGTGCAGTTCGGGCATTGCAGCCGATGGCCGCAGGCCCTGCACAGGGTCAGCGGCGCGTAGCCCCGCCGATTCAGGAACAGGAGCGCCTGCTCCCCCTGGTCCAGGGTCTCGGTGACGGCCGAGCGCAACGGCGAGGACAGCCATTCGCCGGCCGGCGGGCTGTCAGCGCGCATGTCGACGACCTCCACATCCGGAAACTCGGCCCCGGCGTGGCGGTCCGGCAGATTGTGATGTCCGTACCGGCCCTGGCGGACGTTCTCGACCGTCTCCAGCGACGGCGTCGCGGAGACCAACACCACCGGCACTTCCTCCTCCCGCGCCCGGACGATGGCCATGTCGCGGGCGTTGTAGATCACGCCATCCTCCTGCTTGTAGGAGGCATCCTGCTCTTCGTCGACGACGATGAGGCCGAGTTCCGGATATGGCAGGAACAACGCCGAGCGGGCGCCGACCACCACCCGGGCTTCCCCGGTCGCCACCGCCCGCCAGTTGATGCGGCGCTGCGCGGGGGTAAGGTCCGAATGCCATTCGGCGGGCCTGCAGCCGAACCGTCGCCGGAACCGGTCCATCCATTGCGCCGACAGGGCGATTTCCGGCAATAGAACCAGCGCCTGTTTGCCCGCTTCCAGGGCCGCCACCACGGCCTCCAGATACACCTCGGTCTTGCCGGCTCCCGGAATTCCCTCCAGCACGCTGACCCCGAACCGATGGGCCGCGGCAAGCTCCCGCAATGCGCCGGCCGCCGCGGCCTGTTCCGGCGACAAGGCCGGCCCCTCGGCCGAGAGATCAGGGGGTTGGAATCCGGCCGACGGCACCAGGGTACGCTGTTCAAGTACGCCCGCTTCGGCGAGGCCCTTCACCACCGACGGGCCGCAGCCGGCCTCACGGGCGAGGTCCGCCGCCGGCAGCGGCGGCAGTCCGCCGGCGGCCTCGATGACCCGTTTCCGGGCATCGGTCATCCGAATATCGGGCACGCCGTCGGCGAGGGCATAGGCGGTAACCGGTTTAGGCGGCAGAAGACCGTCGGGGACGCTGAGCACCATCTTCAGCACACTGCCGGCGTTGGACATGGTGTAGGCCGCGACCCATTCGACGAAACGCCGGAGCTCGGGCCTCAGGCCGGGAACTTCAAATACGCCGACGACGTCCTTCAGTTTTTCCGGCGGGACATCGCCATCCCCCTCGTTCCAGACAACGCCCGCCACCCGCCGCGGACCGAACGGCACGTCGACGATATCCCCCAGTTCGGCGTCCACGTCGTCCGGCACCCGGTAGGTGAACGGCTCGTCGAACGGGAGCGGCAGGAGAACGCCCACCTGTCGGGAACGGGCGGCGCCTCTGGTTTGGATCGGCGGCATGGGCTACACTCTAGCGGCTGCAGCGGGCCGGGGAAATTGCCCCGCCCGCCGGACGGCCAAGGCCCCGGAAAACCGGGGAGATGCGCCCGAATGGGCGATGACAGGATTGCCTCACCAGGGCGGACGATGCGAATCAAGCTTCAGTTCTCTGACTGAGGAGGCCTTCCCGATCCCATGAAGTTCTTTATCGACACAGCCGACATCGACGAAATTCGCGCCCTCGCCGGGACCGGAATGGTCGACGGCGTGACCACAAATCCCTCGCTGGTCGCAAAGACGGGCCGCAAGTTCACGGATGTGGTCGCCGAGATTTGCGAGATCGTGCCCGGCCCCATCTCGGCGGAAGTGACCGCGACCGATGCCGAAACGATGATCGAAGAGGGCCGGAAGCTGGCGGCGATCGCGCCGAACGTCGCGGTGAAGGTCCCGCTTACCGAGGACGGGCTTCGCGCCTGCCGGGCGCTCAGCGATCAGGGAACCATGGTCAACGTGACCCTGTGCTTCTCGGCGGCTCAATCCATCCTGGCCGCCAAGGCCGGCGCCGCCTTTGTCTCTCCGTTCGTCGGACGGCTGGACGATATCGGCCAATCGGGAATGGAGCTGATCGCCGACATCGTCGAGATCTACAGCCGGTATGACCACTTCGCCACCGAGGTGCTGGTCGCCAGCATCCGAAACCCGATGCATGTGGTCGAGGCCGCCCGCATGGGCGCCCACGTGGCGACCATCCCGCCCAAAATCCTGTCGCAGCTCTTCAAGCACCCGCTCACCGACAAGGGGCTCGCGGCATTCCTGGATGACTGGGCCAAGACCGGGCAGAGCATTCTTGGCGATTAGGGGCAGCCGAAGATGAGCAGTGAACAGGATACCAAGCCGGGCAATGGACAGGGCGTGATCGCCGAGGCAAGTCCGCCGAGCGCCGACGAGGTTGCGGAATACCTCAAAGCCAACCCGGACTACTTTCATGAGCGGCCCGAACTATTGTCGGTCCTGTCGCCGCCCAGCCGCTGGACCGAAGCCGACGGCAGCGTCGTCGACATGCAAGCCTTCATGCTCGACCGGCTGAAGTCGGAATCCGATAATTTACGCCAAGCCGCCAATGAGCTGGTGACCACGACCCGCTCCAACATGCTGGTCCAGACGCGGACCCACGCGGCGGTGCTGGGACTGTTGGCCTCGGACGGCTTTGAACGGCTGGTTCATGTGATTCGTTTCGATCTGCCGCTGCTGCTGGATGTGGATGCGGTCTCGCTGTGTTTCGAGTCCGCCGACGAATCCGAGCCGTTATTCGCCACCGGCGATGTCCGGCGCGTGCCGCCGGGCACCCTCGACCACCTGTTGGAGACCCCGGATACCGAAGCCATGCTGTTCGCCGACACGGGCGATGACGGTACGGTCTTCGGCGAGGCCGCCGGGCTCATCGCCTCGGCGGCCATCGCCCGCATTCGGCCGACCCGCACCCTGCCGCAGGGGTTGCTGGCCCTCGGCGGCCGGCACGCCGGCACCTTCGATCCCGGCCAGGGAACCGAGCTGCTGACTTTCCTGGCCCGGGTCACCGAGCATTGCGTTCACCGATGGCTGCCCCGGACCACCTAGAGTCCCGGGCCGCCGGCCCGCTTGAGACGATTGCCGCCGAACCGGCGGTCAAAACGGCGATCGCCCGCTGGCGCGAATGGCTGCTGAGCGAGCGGCGCTGCTCGGCGCACACCTTGGCCGGATACGGCCGGGATCTGGCCAAGTTCTTCCGCTACCTCACGGATCACCTGGGATATCCGCCGGGATTGAGCGATCTGGAAGGACTGTCGGCGGCGGATTTCCGGGGCTATCTCGCCCAACAGAGCAATCAGGGCCTGGCGCGGTCGTCGACGGCGAGATCCATGTCGACGCTGCGCAACTTTTTCCGTCATCTGGACCGGACCGGCGCCGTCACGAACGCCGCCATCAATGCCGTGCGCATCCCGAAATTGCCGAAATCGCTGCCGAAGCCGTTGGGCGCAACGGAGGCGCTGGAGTCCCTCGACCGGGCCCGGCTGTTTCACGACGAGCCATGGCTCGCCGCCCGCGATGTGGCGCTGTTCACCCTGCTCTACGGTTGCGGCCTCAGGATCGGCGAGGCCCTCGGCCTCGATGTGGGGGACGTTCCGAAAGGCGATGTGCTGACCATTACCGGCAAGGGCAACAAGCAGCGCCTGGTCCCGGTCCTGCCGGTGATCATTGAGCGCATCCGGCGTTATCTGGACCTCTGTCCGTTTAGCCTCGGACCCGAGGACCCGTTGTTCGTGGGCGCCCGGGGGAAGCGGCTGAACCCTGGCGTGGTCCAACGGCAGATGCGGAAGATTCGCGCCGATCTCGGCCTGCCCGAGACCGCGACGCCTCATGCCCTTCGCCATTCCTTCGCCACCCACCTGTTGGCCGATGGCGGCGATCTCAGGACCATTCAGGAACTGCTCGGACACGCGTCGCTTTCGACCACCCAACGCTACACGGAGGTGGACCAGGCGCGCCTGATGGAGGTTTACGAGGACGCCCACCCGCGCGCCCGCCACGACCCCGGCTCGACGGATTGACCTCCATCGCGGCCCGAGGTTGGTTGCGCCGGCGCGCGTTCAATTCCACAACTGTCTGTCGTTGAAGCTTCATTGTGACGTGGTATCGTCGCGATCGGATCAAGGAAAGGTCGGTTGCGATGCTCGATCGGTATTGGACTATCCTGTTGGCCTCGGCTGTCATCCTTTTGCAGCCACCGATGGCCGAAGCCCGTCAGTGGCGTGCGACGCCCATGGCATTGGCTCAGGATTATGTGCAAATCATCGATCAGCGTTCGCCTTCCGAGCTCGTTATTGTCTTCTGGATATCGCCCCAACTCCTTCAGCAGGCACCGGCAAACAAACTTGCTCGGCGCCTGATGGCGAAGAACATGGTTGTCGGCATCGTGCACGCTGATATTTCGCCGGGCGGCTCCTTCACCTTCCGCACACCAGCGGCACCGACGGTGGATGTAGCCCTGCGTGGTCCGCAAACGAACTTGCCCGACAGCGAGATCGAGCCCGCTGCTTTGGGTGTGATTGAAACCTTGCGGCAAATGTTGGGACAGGCGCTGGGGCCAGCCGGCAAAGGGTTTCGGTGGTTCACGTTTGACGGAAGCAATATCAACAGCTGCGCGGATGGTGCATTCGCGATCAAATATGCGGATGAATCTTACACCTTCGAGACTCCAATCCCCGGTTGTGATCATCAGCGCGGGGCTGGAAACACACCACCCGGCCGCTAGAGCCGATCTAGGCCCGCGTCCACTCCCAGGCGCGTCTTATTTCCGGCGGGCGATACGGTTTCACTTCGGCGTGCGTCAGCGCGCCGGCGAACTTCGCGGCCAGACCCTCCCACTCGGAGCCGGTGATGACCGCCATCTTCTCGATGTCGCCCCAATGCCTGATGCCGAAGGCGAAGTCATCCCACGCCGCGTGCCAGTCCCAGCCGCCGAACGCCGTGAGGTCGACCAGGAAACGGACCTTGCCGTGACGAGCGATGATCGCCTCGATGCCGGGGACGTTTTCGATGAAGTCGGCGGCGGTCAGTTTGCCGATCACCTTCACCCCGATGACATTGTCCGAGGTCCCGGGGAGCAGAACGATCATCGTGTCCCGACGGGCGCCTAGATGTGCAGCGCCCGGCCGCCGGCATCGAGGGCGGCTTCCTTGACCGCCTCGGGCAGCCCCGGATGGCCGTGACAGGTGCGGGCGATGTCCTCGGCCGATCCGCCGAATTCCATGACCACGACGCATTCCTGGATGAGATCACCCGCGGCGGGACCGAGAATATGGACGCCGAGGACCCGGTCGGTCTCCTTGTCGGCGAGGATTTTCACGAACCCGTCCGTGTCGCCCATGGCGCGCGCGCGCGCATTGGCGGTGAACGGGAACTTGCCGACATTGTAGTCGATACCGGCTTCCTTGAGTTGCTCCTCGGTCTTGCCGAGGCCCGCCACCTCGGGCCAGGTGTAGACGATTCCCGGAATGGCGTCGTAATCCATATGTCCGGACTGACCGGCGATGATCTCGGCGGCCACCACGCCCTCGTCCTCGGCCTTGTGGGCCAGCATGGCGCCGCCGATGACATCGCCGATGGCGTAGACGCCCGGGACCTTGGTTTGGAAATGGGCGTCCACCGGAATGAAACCCTTGTCCAGTTCGATCCCCAACCCCTCCAGGCCCAGGCCGTCGGTGTAGGGACGCCGGCCAATGGCGACCAGCACCACGTCGGCTTTCACCTGCTCCGCATCGCCGCCGGCAACCGGCTCGACATCGAGCGTGACCGAGGTCTTGGATTTCCTGGCGCCGGTCACCTTGCTGGAGAGCTTCAAACCGATCTTCTGCTTCTTGAGGGTGCGCCGCATGTGCTTGGAGATCTCGGCGTCCATGCCGGGCAGCACGTGGTCGAGGAACTCGATGACGGTGACCTCGGCGCCCAACCGGCTCCACACCGAACCCAGTTCCAGGCCGATGACCCCGGCGCCGATCACCGCCATGGTCTTCGGGCCCTTGGGCA
>JAPPFK010000006.1 GCA_028823885.1 Rhodospirillales bacterium
TTACGGCTCATCACCACCGGCACGCCCTCGGAGTTCTTGACGACGCTGGTGTTGTTGAGCTTGACCGTCGAATCGAAGGCCGCCTCGATGCTGGACTGCTCGGCGCCCCGCTGGGCGGCGCCGCCGATGTGGAAGGTCCGCATGGTCAGCTGGGTGCCCGGCTCGCCGATGGACTGGGCGGCGATGACGCCGACCGCCTCGCCGGCATTCACCGGCGTGCCGCGGGCCAGATCGCGGCCGTAGCAGGCGGCGCAGACGCCGCCCTTGGTCTCACAGGTCAGCGGCGAGCGCACCTTGACGCTCGGCACGTCGGCGGCTTCGAGAGCCTCCACCGCTTCCTCGTCCAGCGTCGAGTTGCGCTTGAACATCACGTCACCCGATTCCGGATCATGGACCGTATCGGCGAGCGTCCTGCCGAGAACCCGGTCGCCGAGGGAGACGATGGTCTCGCCGCCCTCGACCACGGCCGAAACGGTGATGCCCGTCTGGGTGCCGCAATCCGGCTCGACGATGATGCAGTCCTGCGCCACGTCGACCAGACGGCGGGTCAGGTAACCGGAGTTCGCCGTCTTCAAGGCGGTATCGGCGAGGCCCTTCCGGGCGCCGTGGGTGGAGTTGAAGTACTCCAGCACGGTAAGGCCTTCCTTGAAGTTGGAGATGATCGGGGTCTCGATGATCTCGCCCGACGGCTTGGCCATCAGGCCCCGCATGCCGGCAAGCTGCTTCATCTGCGCCGCCGAACCGCGGGCGCCGGAATCGGCCATCATGTAGATGGAGTTGAGCGGCACGCCCGGTTCGACCCTGGAGATTTCCTTCATCATCTCGTCGGCGACCTGATCGGTGCAGTGCGACCAGGCGTCCACGGCCTTGTTGTACTTCTCACCCTGGGTGATCAGGCCTTCCTGGTACTGGCGCTCATAGGTCTCGACCATGCTCTCGGTGTCGTCGACCAGCTTTTTCTTGGCGTCCGGAACGACGAGATCGTCCTTGCCGAAGGAAATGCCGGCCCGGCAGGCATAGTTGAATCCGAGCGCCATCACCCGGTCGGCGAAGATCACCGTCTCCTTCTGACCGCAGTGGCGGTACACCTCGTCGATGACGGTGGTGATATCCTTCTTGGTCAGCAGGCGGTTGATCAGATCGAATGAAATGTTCGGATGACGCGGCAGCAGATCCGCCAGCAGCATCCGGCCGGCGGTGGTTTCCACCCGCATGGTGACCGGGTTGTTCTTCTCATCCACCGTTTGATAGCGGGCATGGATCCTGGCGTGCAGGCTCACCGCGCCGATATTCAGCGCCTGGTGAATCTCGGCGGTATCGACGAAGGCCATGCCCTCGCCCGTTTCACCTTCGCGCTCCAGCGTCAGGTAATAGATACCGAGCACGATATCCTGCGACGGCACGATGATCGGCTTGCCGTTGGCCGGGCTGAGGATGTTGTTGGTCGACATCATCAGAACCCGCGCCTCCAACTGCGCCTCCAGGGAAAGCGGTACGTGGACCGCCATCTGGTCGCCGTCGAAGTCGGCATTGAAGGCGGTGCAGACCAGCGGATGAAGCTGGATCGCCTTGCCTTCGATGAGCACCGGCTCAAACGCCTGAATGCCCAGGCGGTGCAGGGTCGGCGCCCGGTTGAGAAGCACCGGGTGTTCTCGGATCACCTCTTCGAGGATGTCCCAGACCTCGGGCCGTTCCTTCTCGACCATGCGTTTGGCGGCCTTGATGGTGGTGGCCATGCCATACTTCTCGAGCCGCGAATAAACGAAGGGCTTGAACAGTTCGAGAGCCATCTTCTTGGGCAGGCCGCACTGGTGGAGCAGCAGCTCCGGACCCACCACGATGACCGACCGGCCGGAATAGTCGACCCGCTTGCCGAGCAGGTTCTGGCGGAACCGGCCCTGCTTGCCCTTGAGCATGTCGGACAGGGACTTGAGCGGCCGTTTGTTGGCGCCGGTGATGGCGCGGCCGCGGCGGCCGTTGTCGAACAGCGCATCCACCGCTTCCTGCAGCATCCGCTTCTCGTTGCGGACGATGATCTCCGGCGCGCGGAGCTCGATCAGGCGCTTCAGCCGGTTGTTCCGGTTGATCACCCGGCGGTACAGGTCGTTGAGGTCGGAGGTCGCGAACCGGCCTCCGTCGAGCGGCACCAGGGGACGCAGCTCCGGCGGGATGACCGGAATGACCTCGAGGATCATCCACTCCGGACGGGCGCCCGAGTCGATGAACGACTCGACCAGCTTCAGGCGCTTCACGTACTTCTTGCGCTTGGCCTCGGAGTTGGTCTCGGCAAGCTCCTCGCGGATGGTATCCCGCTCCTGCTCCAGGTCGATCTTGACCAGCATGTCGCGGATGGCTTCAGCGCCGATTCCGGCCTGGAACGCATCCTCGCCGTACTCGTCGATGGCCGCCTGGAACTCCTCTTCGCCGAGCAGTTCCTTCTCGTTGAGCGCGGTCATGCCCGGCTCGGAGACGACATAGCTTTCGAAGTAGAGCACCCGCTCCAGGTCCTTCAGCGTCATGTCGAGCAGCAGGCCGACGCGGGACGGTAGCGACTTCATGAACCAGATGTGGGCGACCGGCGCGGCCAGTTCGATGTGGCCCATACGGTCGCGGCGGACCTTCGTCAAGGTCACCTCGACGCCGCACTTCTCGCAGACGATGCCCTTGTACTTCATCCGCTTGTACTTGCCGCACAAGCACTCGTAATCCTTGATCGGACCGAAAATCCGGGCGCAGAACAGGCCGTCCCGCTCCGGCTTGAAGGTCCGGTAGTTGATGGTTTCGGGCTTTTTGATCTCACCGAAGGACCAGGACCGGATGCGCTCCGGGCTGGCGATGCTGATCTGAATTTGGTCGAACCGCTGGGTACCGGTGGCGGGCTCGAAAATTCGCATCAATTCATTCATGAGTCTCTCCTATATGAACCGCGTCCGCTATCCGGGCGATGCGGCTCAGAAACTGCGCTGCTTGAGTTCGACGTTGAGGCCGAGGGAGTGAAGCTCCTTGACCAGAACGTTGAACGATTCGGGAATGCCGGCCTCGAACGTGTCGTCGCCGCGGACCACCGCCTCGTAGACCTTGGTCCGGCCGGAGACATCGTCCGATTTGACGGTCAGCATTTCCTGCAGCGTGTAGGCGGCGCCGTAGGCTTCGAGCGCCCAAACTTCCATCTCGCCGAAGCGCTGGCCGCCGAACTGGGCCTTGCCGCCCAGCGGCTGCTGGGTGACGAGGCTGTACGGGCCGATGGACCGTGCGTGGATCTTGTCGTCCACCAGGTGGTGCAGCTTCAGCATATAAATGTAGCCGACGGTCACCGGCCGCTCGAAGGTCTCGCCGGTGCGGGCATCGAACAGCGTCACCTGACCCGAGATATCGACGCCGGCCTTCTCCAGCATCTCGGTGATGTCGCTCTCATGGGCGCCGTCGAAAACCGGCGTGGCGATAGGCACGCCATTCTTGAGGTTCTCGCCGAGTTCCATGATCTCGTTGTCGTTGAGCGATGCGACATCCTCCTTGTAGGTATCGTCGCCGTAAGCGAACTTCATGACATCCTTGACGTCCTTCGGTTTCGCTTCATCACGCTTCACCTTGTCGACCACGTCGCCGATCTGCAGGCCCAGGCCGTGACAGGCCCATCCCAAGTGGGTCTCGAGAATTTGCCCCACGTTCATCCGCGAGGGCACACCCAACGGATTGAGCACAATGTCGACCGGCGTGCCGTCCTCCAGGGCGGGCATGTCCTCGGCGGGAACGATCTTGGAGATCACGCCCTTGTTGCCGTGGCGGCCGGCCATCTTGTCACCGGGCGACAGCTTCCGCTTCACCGCGACGAACACCTTGACCAGCTTCATCACGCCGGGCGGCAGTTCGTCACCGCGCTCCAGCTTCTCGACCTTGTCGTCGAAGCGCGCCTGGAATTCGCCGATGCCTTCCTCGAGCTGTTTCTTCAGCGCCTCGATCTCGGTCATCACCTTGTCGTTGGCGACGACGATCTGCTGCATCTGACCCAAGGTCAGCCTGTCGAGCAGTTCCTCGGTCACCGTCGAGCCCGGGGTGACGCCCTTGGGGCCGGAGACCACCTTGCGCTTGACCAGGCGGTCGCGGATGCGGCCCCGGAAGCTGCGCTCCAGGATGGCGATCTCGTCGTCCCTATCCTTGGCAAGACGCTCGATTTCGGCGCGCTCGATGGCGAGCGCCCGCTCGTCCTTGTCGACGCCGCGGCGGGAGAACACGCGCACCTCGACGATGGTGCCGACCACGCCGGGCGGCAAACGGAGCGAGGTATCCCGGACGTCCGATGCCTTCTCGCCGAAGATGGCGCGCAGCAGCTTCTCTTCCGGGGTCATCGGGCTTTCACCCTTGGGCGTTACCTTACCGACCAGGATGTCGTTGGGGTTTACCTCGGCGCCGATGTAAACGATGCCCGCTTCGTCCAGGTTCTTGAGGGCTTCTTCACCGACGTTCGGAATGTCGCGGGTGATTTCCTCCTGGCCCAGCTTCGTATCGCGGGCCATGACCTCGAACTCCTCGATGTGGATCGAGGTGAAGACGTCCTCGCGGACGATGCGCTCGGAGATCAGGATCGAGTCCTCGAAGTTGTAGCCGTTCCAAGGCATGAACGCGACCAGGACGTTCCGGCCCAGGGCCAGCTCGCCCAACTGGGTGGACGGGCCGTCGGCGATGATGTCGCCGACCTCGATGCGATCCCCGACCTTCACCAGCGGACGCTGGTTGATGCAGGTGTTCTGGTTGGACCGCTGGAACTTCTGCAGCGAGTAGATGTCGACGCCCGGCCGCGTATGCGAGCCGTCGTCCTCATCCGCGTGCACCACGATCCGCGTGCCGTCGATCTGGTCGACGACGCCGGGGCGCCGGGCGACGATGGCCGCGCCCGAATCCCGGGCCACGGTTTCTTCCATTCCCGTGCCCACCAGCGGCGCCTCGGCGCGGATCAGCGGCACCGCCTGACGCTGCATGTTCGAGCCCATCAGCGCGCGGTTGGCGTCATCGTTCTCAAGGAACGGAATCAGCGCCGCGGCGACGGAAACCAGCTGCTTGGGCGAAACGTCGATCAGGTCGATGTCCGCGCGGTTGGCCATGACGAAGTCGCCGGCCTTCCGGCAGCTGACCAGCTCATGCTCGAACTTGCCGTTCCTGTCCAGCTCGGAGTTCGCCTGGGCGATGGTGTACTTGCCCTCTTCCATGGCCGAGAGATAGATCACCTCCTCGGTCACCTTGCCGCCCTCGACCTTCCGGTACGGGCTTTCGATGAAGCCGTACTGGTTGACCCGGGCATAGGTGGCGAGCGAGTTGATCAGGCCGATATTCGGCCCCTCCGGGGTTTCGATCGGGCAGATCCGGCCGTAGTGCGTCGGGTGCACGTCGCGCACCTCGAAGCCCGCCCGCTCGCGGGTCAGACCGCCCGGACCGAGGGCCGAAAGGCGGCGCTTGTGGGTGATCTCGGACAGCGGGTTGGTCTGGTCCATGAACTGCGAAAGCTGGGACGAACCGAAGAACTCGCGCACCGCGGCCGCCGCCGGCTTGGCGTTGATCAGGTCGTGCGGCATGACGGTATCGATGTCGACGGAGCTCATGCGCTCGCGGATGGCGCGCTCCATTCGGAGCAGGCCGACCCGGTACTGGTTCTCCATAAGCTCGCCGACGGACCGGACCCGGCGGTTGCCCAGATGGTCGATGTCGTCGATCTCGCCCCGGCCGTCCTTCAGTTCGACCAGGATCTTGACCACTTCCAGCATATCGTCCCGGCGCAGTACGCGCAGCTGGTCGTCGGTCTCGAAACCCAACCGGGCGTTCATCTTCACCCGACCGACCGCCGACAGGTCGTAGCGGTCATGGTCGAAGAACAGACCGCGGAACAGCGCGTCCGCCGTCTCGAGGATCGGCGGCTCGCCCGGGCGCATGACCCGGTAGATGTCGACCAGCGCTTCTTCGCGGTTCGAGTTCTTGTCCGCTGCGAGCGTGTTCCGGATATAGGGGCCGACATTGGCGTGATCGATGAACAGGGTCGGGACTTCCTCGATATCGCCTTCGTCGAGAACCTCGAGGATTTCCTCGGTGATCTCGTCGCCGGCCTCCAGGAATACTTCGCCGGTCTCGGGGTTGATGACGTCGTCGGCGGCGTAGCGTCCGATGATGTCCTCGTTGGGCACCACTTGATCCTCGATGCCTTTCTTCTCGACCTCGCGGATGACCCTGGGCGTGATCTTGGTGCCTTCCTCGAGCACCACCCGGCCGGACTTGGCGTTGATCAGATCATGGGTCAGCTTGATGCCCCGCATCCGTTCCAGATCCAGCGGCGTCTGCCAGCCGCGCTTGTGCTTGATGAAGACGACGGTGTCATAGAAGTAATCGAGAATGTCGGTCGCCGACATGCCTTCGACTTCATCCGCCTCCAATTCCTTGCCGTCGGCGGCGCGCTTGCCGCGCAGTTTCGCCGTGGCGTCATTGTCGAGGCACATCAGCAGCGTCGAGACCGGCAGCTTCCGGCGCCGGTCGATACGCACGTAGACCAGGTCCTTGGCGTCGAACTCGAAGTCGAGCCACGAGCCGCGATAGGGGATCACCCGGGCGGCAAACAGGAACTTGCCGGACGAGTGGGTCTTTCCCTTGTCGTGGTCGAAGAACACGCCGGGCGAGCGGTGCATCTGGGAAACGATGACCCGCTCGGTGCCATTCACGACAAAGGTGCCGTTGTCGGTCATCAGCGGCATTTCGCCCATGTAGACGACCTGCTCCTTGATGTCGCGAACCGAACGGGAGCCTGTTTCCTCGTCCACGTCCCAGACCACCAGACGGAGGGTGACCTTCAAGGGCGCGGCATAGGTCATGCCCCGCTGCCGGCATTCCTCGACGTCGTATTTGGGATCGTCGAACTCGTAGTCGACGAATTCGAGAGTGCCCCGGCCGGAAAAATCCTGGATCGGGAAGACCGAGCGGAACACCTCCTGGAGACCGCTCTCGGAGCGTACCTCCTTGGTCGCTTCGCGCTGCAGGAAACTCTCGTAGGAATTCTTCTGAACCTCGATGAGGTTCGGCATCGGGGCAACCGACGGGATGCGCCCGAAGCTCTTGCGTACTCTTTTACGACCGGTAAAGGACCGAACAGCCATTGCAGCTCCTCACGTTGCGTTGCCCCGCGCCCCTCCCGTCAGATGCCGCTTCTGACCGGTCGGACACGGTCCGGCTCCCCATGGACTCCCCAAGGGAAAGCCGAATTAAGCGCGAAGCCCGCCCCTGAACGCCTCCGGCATCAGGGTCGGTTTCGCTGGAACTGCACATTCACTGTCCCGGCCACGGCAAGGCCAATTCGGGCGAATGCGATCTATGTCTATGATGGGTTGGACGGGGACTTTAGGGCCCCTGTTCTCCCACCTTGATATAAGTGAGTGAGCGGGACGCCGCCGGCATGGAACCGGGACGTCCCGCAAACACTCGAACTACTTGAGCTCGACGGTCGCGCCGGCGTCCTCGAGCTTCGCCTTGATCTCGTCAGCCTCTTCCTTCGACGCGTCTTCCTTGACGGTGTTCGGAGCGCCCTCGACCAAATCCTTGGCTTCCTTGAGGCCAAGGCCGGTGATGGCGCGGACTTCCTTGATCACGTTGATCTTCTTCTCGCCGATCGCGGCAAGGACGACCTCGAAGCTGGTCTTCTCCTCGGCCACCGCCTCGCCGCCATCCGCACCCGGCGCGGCCGCGGCGACGGCAACCGGCGCGGCCGCCGAAACGCCCCACTTCTCTTCGAGAAGCTTGGACAGCTCGGCCGCCTCGAGGACGGTAAGGCTGGAAAGGTCTTCGGCAATCTTTTCAATATCTGCAGCCATTTCTATATCTCCTAGGCTTGAACTGTTGTGTCGGGAATGGCCCTAAGCGGCCTCCTCGCTCGCCCCATAGGCGCCGACGACCCGCGCAAGCTGTCCGCCGGGTGCCTGAAGCACACCGGCAATGCGCGTCGCCGGGGTATTGAGCATGCCGACGATCCTGCCCCTCAACTCATCGAGGGACGGCAGTCTGGCAAGCGCGGTAACCCCTTCGACGTCCAGCATTTGCGGGCCGAACGCGCCCCCCAGAACCACGAGGTTGCCGTTCTCCTTGGCGAAGTTCACCGCGACCTTGGGGGCCGCGACGGGGTCTTCGCTGTAGGCGATCGCCGTGGGACCGGCGAACAGAGAACTCAACTCGTCATATTGGGTTCCTTCGAGGGCGAGACGGGTAAGGCGATTCTTAGTGACCTTGAAGCTGGCGCCCGCTTCACGCATCCGTCCGCGGAGGTCGGTCATCTGCGCCACCGTCAGCCCGGAATAGTGGGTGACGACGACGACGGCCGCGTCCTCGAACACATGCTTCAACGATGCGACCCATTCTTCTTTTTCAGTACGGTCCACGAATCGTCTCCGATGTTGCACCAAACCCGCCGGCTCGCTGAGCCAAGGTTGGCCGGCCCGGTGCGGTTACACCAAATCCCCGTGTCCCGGATATCCGCAACGCGGGGATCGCTTCGCCCCATCCAAGCCGTCAGTTCAAGCCGTCTTCGGGACCCGCCATCGGGTAACCCGGAAACAACTCTTCACCGTCTGTGCAGGTGCCCACTCCCGTGGCCGTTATGCGGCTCGCGCCGCTGCCTGCAGTCTCGGACAGGTCGGGAAAGCTTGCTTTCGCGCCCTTTCCCTCAACCGGACATCCCGGCTTTCGCCGGGACCTCCAATTGTCCCTTCGGGCTAGCCCGGCGCTTGTTCGCCGAGGCTGGCCACACTGATCTTCACGCCCGGGCCCATGGTCGAGGACAGGCTCACGCGTTTTACATAGGTTCCCTTGGCCCCGCTGGGCTTGGCCTTCATGATGGCGTCGTAGAACGCCCGCACGTTGTCCACCAGCGCGTCCTCGGAAAAACTCGCCTTGCCGATGCCGGCGTGGATCAGCCCCGCCTTCTCGACCCGGAATTCGATATCGCCGGCCTTGGCCGACTTCACCGCCGCCGTCACATCGGGCGTCACCGTGCCCAGCTTCGGGTTCGGCATCAGGCCGCGGGGGCCCAGCACCTTGCCCAGCTTGCCGACCACCGACATCATGTCCGGGGTGGCGACGCACCGGTCGAAGTCGATCTGGCCGTTCTGAACCTTCTCGGCCAGATCCTCCGCGCCGACGATGTCGGCCCCGGCGGCTTTCGCCTCCTCGGCCTTGTCGCCCTTGGCGAAGACGGCCACGGTCGCGTCCTTGCCGGAGCCGTGGGGCAACGCCACCACGCCGCGGACCATCTGATCGGCGTGACGCGGATCGACGCCGAGGTTCATGGCGATCTCGATGGTCTCGTCGAACTTGGCCTTCTTGGCGTCCTTGACCAGTTTGACCGCCTGGGCGACCTCGTAATCGGCCTCACGGTCGATGGCTTCGTAGGCGCCGCTGAGGCGTTTTCCACGCTTGCCCATCGATCAGCCCTCCACCGTCACGCCCATGGAGCGGGCGGTACCGGCCAGAATCTTGCACGCCGCATCGACGTCGTTGGCATTCAGATCGGCCTTTTTCAATTCGGCGATCTCCCGCAGCTGGTCCATGGTCACCGCGCCGACGACCTCGGTGCCGGGCGTCTCGGCGCCTTTGTCGAGCCGGGCCGCTTTCTTGATGTAGTAGCTGGCCGGCGGCGATTTGCTCTCGAAAGTGAAGCTCTTGTCCTGATAGACCGTGATCTTCACCGGGATGGGCATCCCTTGTTCCATGTTCTGCGTGTGGGCGTTGAACGCCTTGCAGAACTCCATGATGTTCAGGCCCGCCTGACCCAGGGCGGGACCGACCGGCGGCGAGGGGTTGGCCTGCCCCGCCGGAATTTGCAGCTTGATAAAGCCGTCGATTTTCTTTGCCATCTCACATCCTCAGTTGGCTTACTCAGTTGGCTTACTGGGCGCGCGGTACGGCCATGGCGAGCCTCCCACGCCTTGGTGCGGCGGATGCCGCGGTTAAAACCTCTAGGTCTTCTCGACCTGCGAATACTCCAACTCGACCGGCGTTGACCGGCCGAAGATCGACACCGCGACCTTGAGCCGCGCCTTTTCCTCGTCCACTTCCTCGACCAGGCCGTTGAACGACGTGAACGGGCCGTCGCAAACCGTGACCTGTTCGCCGATATCGAACGACACCGAGGGCTTCGGACGTTCGATGCCCTCCTGGACCTGATGAATGATCCGGTCGGCCTCGGCCTGGCTGATGGGCGTGGGCCGTCCCTTGCCGCCCAGGAATCCGGTAACCTTCGGCGTATCCTGCACCAGGTGCCAGGTTTCGTCGGTCATCTCCATCTTCACCAGCACATAGCCCGGAAAGAACTTGCGTTCCGCATTGACCTTGGAGCCGCGGCGCATCTCGACCACTTCCTCGGTCGGCACCAGGACGCTCTCGATCATGTCGGACAGATGCGACTGCTTGGCCTGCTCCTCGATGGATTCGGCGACCTTCTTTTCGAAGCCGGAATAGACGTGCACCACGTACCAGTTCGTCGCCATGGCTTACGCTCCGAGCCCGAAAACGGTTCTGATGCCGAAGGACAGCACCTGATCCACCAGGAAGAAGAACAAAGCGGCAAGGATGACGAAGACGAAAACCATGGCGGTCGAGACCAGCGTTTCCTTGCGGGTCGGCCAGGTCACCTTCGAGGTTTCCTGACGGACCTGCCGCATGAATTCCAACGGGTTGGGTCTTGCCATTCTCTTGTCCGTTACCCTCTTAAGAGCGGTCCTGTAGCCGTTGCGGTGCTCTTGCCCGGTCCGTTGTGGCGCCGATGGCAGGGGCAGCAGGGCTCGAACCCGCGACCTGCGGTTTTGGAGACCGCCGCTCTACCAACTGAGCTATACCCCTATCGCCCTCGGCCTCTGGTCAACGATGCCTATTCAATAATGCTGGCGACGACGCCGGCGCCGACGGTCCGGCCGCCCTCGCGGATGGCGAAGCGCAGGCCCTGGTCCATGGCGATCGGCTGGATCAGCTCGACCGTCA